>VTTJ01000007.1 GCA_008364785.1 Bacillus sp. BGMRC 2118
GATAGGTCTGAGGTGGAAGCGTGGCGACACGTGGAGCTGACAGATACTAATAGGTCGAGGACTTAACCATATTAATATTTCTTGCATACGATATTATCTAGTTTTGAGGGAGCAATCCTCAATAAAATAGTCTGGTAATGATGGCGAAGAGGTCACACCCGTTCCCATTCCGAACACGGAAGTTAAGCTCTTCAGCGCCGATGGTAGTTGGGACTTTGTCCCTGTGAGAGTAGGACGTTGCCAGGCACAAAAGAGAGTAGCTGTTTATAGCTACTCTTTTTTGTGATTATTTTACATGTATTTATTAGTTCAATGGGTCATAAATCCTAAAAAAAGTTGGCTCCACCAGTAGGATTCGAACCTACGACCCTTCGGTTAACAGCCGAATGCTCTACCGCTGAGCTATGGTGGAATGGTAAAAGGATTATATTAATTTGGTGTTAAAGCGTAAGGTGTCAAAACGGTTTTTATTACATAAAGAACTACATATTGAAATTATAACTTCTTTACTAAGATAGCTTGTTAATTATAGTATGTTACAACAAAATTGTATTATGCATGAAAGAATAAAATATATAAAAAATTAGTAGAGGTTAGTTCGATAATCTAACCTCTACGTGTATGTTATTGGTTTTTCTTGCGTTTTTTATTGTTTTGACGTTGTTCTGCTGTTAGTGGTTCATTTGAGAATTCTTCGTTATAACCTGCGCCGATTCCTTGTGCTTTTGCAGCATTAGCTCCAGGTATGACATGGTTTGCTTTTCGCTTTGCCATTTTTTCATCACCTCCACTTATATAATGAGTCAGGAATGAAGAAAATATGTTTTGAAAGAAAATTCGACAAGTGCCTGGCACCGATTTTTCTTTAATAAGTAAATCTTATTAGAAACAATAACTTTCTTGTTATTTACTTATATATGTACTTGTATTAAGATAATAACGTAGGATCAATGTCTGGCGAATGTTGTAGAAAGCTAGTTATTATTATCCTTTCATCAAGAACAAAAGGGGGAGTACTCGTGGCAACTAACGATGTATTCAAAGCACGTTCATCCTTTGAGGTGAATGGCAAGAAGTACAACTATTATAATTTAAAAGCCCTTGAAGAAGCAGGTCTTGGAAACGTTTCACGTCTTCCATACTCAATTAAAGTATTACTTGAGTCTGTACTTCGTCAATACGACGGACGTGTTATTACAAAGGAACACGTTGAGAATTTAGTTAAGTGGGGAACAGATGAACTGAAAGAAGTTGATGTTCCATTCAAACCATCTCGTGTTATTCTTCAAGATTTCACTGGTGTACCAGCAGTTGTTGACTTAGCATCACTAAGAAAAGCAATGGCTGATTTAGGTGGAGATCCACAAAAGATTAATCCTGAAAAGCCAGTCGATCTAGTAATTGACCACTCTGTACAAGTTGACAGAGCAGGTACTGCTGACGCACTTGCTTATAATATGGATTTAGAATTTGAGCGTAACGCTGAGCGTTATAAATTCTTAAGCTGGGCAAAAAAAGCATTTGATAACTATCGTGCTGTTCCACCAGCAACTGGTATCGTTCACCAAGTTAACTTAGAATACTTAGCAGACGTTGTTATAGCAAATGAAGGCGAAAACGGTGAATTTGAAGCATTCCCGGATTCATTGGTAGGAACTGACTCACATACGACGATGATTAACGGTATCGGTGTATTAGGTTGGGGTGTAGGTGGTATTGAGGCAGAAGCAGGTATGCTTGGTCAACCTTCTTACTTCCCGGTACCAGAAGTTATTGGTGTTAAATTAGTTGGTGAACTTCCTAACGGAACTACTGCGACTGACTTAGCATTAAAAGTAACTCAAGTACTGCGTCAAAAAGGTGTAGTTAATAAGTTTGTAGAATTCTTCGGTCCTGGGGTATCTGTACTTCCATTAGCTGACCGTGCAACTATCGCAAACATGGCACCAGAATACGGAGCTACTTGTGGATTCTTCCCAGTTGATAGTGAAGCTTTAGAATATATGCGTTTAACTGGACGTAGCGAAGAGCTTATCAGCTTAGTTGAAGAATATTCAAAAGCAAACGGCTTGTTCTTCACTCCTGATAGCGAAGATCCAATCTTCACTGATGTAGTGGAAATTGACCTTTCTGAAATTGAAGCGAACTTGTCTGGTCCTAAGCGTCCACAGGACTTAATTCCGCTTTCAAACATGAAAGAGTCTTTCACAAAAGCATTAACTGCTCCTGCTGGAAACCAAGGTTTTGGTTTAAAGCCAGAAGAAGTGAATAAAGAAATCACTGTAAAGTTCAATAATGGTGATGAAACGACAATGAAAACTGGTAGCGTAGCAATTGCTGCGATTACAAGCTGTACGAACACATCAAACCCATATGTTCTAATTGCGGCAGGTTTAGTTGCTAAGAAGGCTGTTGAAAAAGGACTTACAGTTCCTAAATATGTAAAAACTTCATTAGCTCCTGGATCTAAGGTTGTAACTGGATACCTTGAGAATTCTGGGTTGCTTCCATACTTAGAGCAACTTGGATTCAATACAGTAGGTTATGGATGTACAACATGTATCGGTAACTCAGGTCCATTAGCAGACGAAATCGAAAAGGCTGTTGCTGATAGTGATTTACTTGTAACATCTGTACTGTCTGGTAACCGTAACTTCGAAGGACGTATCCACCCACTAGTAAAAGGTAACTACTTAGCATCACCACCACTTGTTGTGGCATATGCGCTAGCTGGTACAGTTGATATCGACTTACAGAACGAAGTAATCGGTACAGACAAAGATGGAAATGATGTTCGTTTTGCTGACATTTGGCCATCAACTGCTGAAATCAATGAGCTTGTGAAGAGCACAGTTACACCTGAACTATTCCGTAAAGAATATGAAACTGTATTTGATGATAACGAGCGTTGGAATCAAATTGAAACAACTGATGATGCACTTTATCAATGGGATGAGGATTCAACTTATATTCAAAATCCTCCATTCTTTGAAGGTCTATCCCCAGAACCAGGTGAAGTTGAACCATTAACTGGTCTACGTGTAGTTGGTAAGTTTGGTGATTCAGTAACAACTGACCACATTTCACCTGCAGGATCAATCGGTAAAGATACTCCAGCTGGTAAGTACCTACAAGAAAATGGTGTGTCACCACGTGACTTTAACTCATACGGTTCACGTCGTGGTAATGACCGTGTTATGACAAGAGGTACGTTTGCAAACATTCGTATCAAGAACCAAATCGCACCAGGCACAGAAGGTGGATTTACTACTTACTGGCCAACTGGTGAAGTAATGTCTATCTATGATGCTTGTATGAACTACAAGAAAGATAACGTCGGTCTTGTTGTGTTAGCTGGTCATGACTATGGCATGGGTTCATCTCGTGACTGGGCAGCAAAAGGAACTAACCTTTTAGGAATTAAGACTGTTATTGCTCAAAGCTTTGAACGTATCCACCGTAGTAACCTAGTGTTAATGGGTGTTCTTCCACTTCAATTTAAAGAAGGAGAAGGCGCTGAATCTCTAGGCTTAACTGGTAAGGAAACAATCGAAGTACACATTGATGAAACAGTTAAACCTCGTGACCTTGTAAAAGTTACAGCAACTGATGAAGCTGGAAACAAGAAAGAATTTGAAGTTCTTGTTCGTTTTGACAGTGAAGTAGAAGTTGATTACTACCGTCATGGTGGTATCTTACAAATGGTATTACGTGATAAGTTAAAAGAAAACTAATATGTTTTTTTGAACTGCACTTCAT
This sequence comes from Bacillus sp. BGMRC 2118, assembly GCA_008364785.1. Lineage (GTDB taxonomy): Bacteria > Bacillota > Bacilli > Bacillales > SA4 > Bacillus_BS. The sequence continues at coordinate 3,760 of VTTJ01000007.1, forward strand.
GTGCAGTTCTTTTTTATCTTTTGGTAATACTTTTGATGGGTAAGCTATAAGCTTGTATGGTAAAATGGAGATTGCATATATTTGTTACATACATTGTGAAAGGATGGAAGTAATGAAAAAACTCATTGCCATCTTATTGTTAGCAGGCCTTATTGGTTATACAATTTACACACAAATTCAAGAGAAAAAAAGTAATAGCATTGCTGAGACCACAACTGAAACGAATCCTTATAATCCTGGGGAAGAAGTAGGGAAAGCTCTAACAAAAGGTCCATTACTTCAGAAAGTTGCACCTGACTTTGAACTGGTCACGTTAGAAGGTGAGACAGTACAGTTATCTGACCTCAAAGGGAAGAAAGTGTTTATCAACTTCTGGGCAACGTGGTGCCCGCCATGCCGTGATGAGATGCCAGAGATTGAGGAATTTTCTCTTGCAAATGAAGATATTGTTGTTTTGGCCATTAATTTACGAAATACGGAGCGAAGCGATGAAAATGTACGAAAATATATAGAAGAAGGAAACTACTCATTTAATATACTGTTGGACAAAAAAGGGGAAATAACGAACCAATATAAAGTGTTAACCCTGCCGACTTCCTTCTTTGTGAATACTGAAGGAGTTATTCAATATAAATTTGTAGGTCCTTTAACATTAGATAAAATGAATGACATAGCATCCAAATTACATTAGTCTAAGGAGTGGGGGTAACCCCACTCCTTTATGTATGAAAGTAAAATTTTATATTAAATTTTCAAAAAAATGTCATAATTCCTTCTACTTTTGGGAAAGATAAAGAATACAATGAAAGAGAAGGTAGGTGACCTTTAATGAGGAAATTTAAGAAACGCTCATTTCAGGAGTTAGTTTTAGAAAATAAGCGCCAACTATTAAATGATAAAGAAGCACTAGAGAAAATTGAGGATCGTTTAGTACAGAAGCATTTGGATAAAGCAGAATAATACATAAGGGGAAGCGGGTAAACCTACCAGCTTCCTTTTTACATAGTAGAAGCGATTGATGCAAATATTAGCTTTAAAGGGGGGATTGTAATGGGAAATCCAAAAAAACATAGTCAACACTTTCGTCCGGACCATCCAGGTACACAGCCTAGAGGATATGGCGGAAATAAAGGAAAGAAATATCAGGATACATCTGGAGAGCACGCTCAAGTAATCCAAACAAAAGGTGAATAAAATATAAAGATTATTCGACAAGTGCCTGGCACTTGTCAATTTTTTTGCCAATTATTATTACCTACATAATCAATTTTCAATTTAGAAAAACTAGTTCTGTAAGTGATTACTTCTCAAGGAGGAATGGTTAATGGCACAGCATCGTTCAAATCCCGATGATCGTAGTGATAATGTAGAAAAATTGCAGGAAATGATTCATAATACAATTGACAACATGGAAGCTGCTGAGGCGACGTTAGAGTTTGCTAATGGCAAGGACCGTGCTGATGTAGAGGCAAAGAATGAGCGCCGCCGTGAAGCACTTGATGCACTTCGTAATGAAGTAAAGGATGAAGCGCAATATAACGGAAGAGGCGAGTAATCCCAAATGACCAAGCATGGCTTGGTCATTTTCTTTCGTTTCTAATTTGAATAGTGCTATGATAGTGATGGTGATAATTATGGAAAATAGACAAAAGCACTTATCAGCTATGTATGCTGAAAAGTTAAAGGAATGGAAGTTAAGTATTGATACAATGGGTTACATAAAAAATGAAGGTGAAGTTATTTCAATACTGAAGAAAATACAAAACCAGGATGATTCATTTGAAGCGACATTGCTCGGGTTATTAGTCCGTTCAAGGTTACACCGTATACATACCATAGATGATTTATCTTTGATTTGGATAGAAAGAGCTAGAGAATTAAGCCCCCAAAATGAACAATTAGCGCATCTGGATGCGAGTATTGTATCTGCTTCATTTTCTAGACTGTTTAAAGAGTTATCATTTCCTGCAATTCGAGAAACAGATAATCGGACATCAAAAAAGAAGCTGGCAGAAGAATATATCTCTCAATGTAAGCTGTTTCTTGGCCAGTTTGATATAGAGCGTGAGAAGGTAGAACGTCTAGCTGGAGTTAATATACCGAATAACCCCCTCGAGATATTAGACAATCTTTACCTTGAGATCACACAATTACTTCAAGCAGCTGAGGAGTATTCAGAATCTATTTCTGGGGTTTTCCATACTTCTGTGTATTTAGATGATATCAAGAAATCTTTAGATCGAATTGATGAACTCAAGAGTGGGGCTTTTCTTGAAGAGAACGCTGTACAGTCAACTGAAACAAACAGTCTACAAGAGCTTGAAGAGATGATTGGATTAGATGCTGTAAAACAACGAATTCACCGTCATTATCATTATTTGCAATACCAAAAAAAGCGCAAAGACTTAGGGTTTGTCATGAAGGATGAACCTAGCTTGCATATGATTTTGACTGGTAATCCTGGGACGGGGAAGACAACGCTAGCAAGACTTTTGGCCAAAATCTATTTTGAGCTAAATATACTACCTAAGGCGGAAGTTGTAGAGGTTGATCGTTCCCATATCGTTGGGTCATTTATGGGTCAGACTGAGGAAAATATAAAAGCACTCATAAAACGTGCTGTCGGTGGTATTTTGTTTATTGACGAAGCTTATAGTTTAAAGCGTGAAGGCCAATCTGGGAATGATTATGGACAAACGGCAGTTGATACTTTAGTTTCCTCTATGACAAGTGGTGAATTTGCTGGTAAGTTTGCAGTAATTTTAGCTGGGTATCCAGAGGAAATGAGACAATTTCTGTGGGCAAATCCAGGACTAAGAAGCCGATTTCCAGAAAGTAATCACATACATCTACCTGATTATTCAAATGATGAGTTACTTGAAATTGCGAAAAAGGTTGCTTTAGATAATGATTACGGCATTGCAGAAGATGCATTACTTGAGCTTGAAAATCGAATTGAGAAGGAAAGAGTAGACGAGAGCTTTGGTAATGCTAGAACCGTAAAAAATATTATCCTGGATTCTATCTTTCAAAAAGGTGCAACGACTAAGGTGGACATCGCAGATCCGTTTGATTATACCATCTTGGAAAAGCAAGATTTAATTGTTCATGATACTGAAGAACAAGTATCTTCTGAAGAGAAGCTTGAAGATCTAATTGGACTAAGTACAATAAAGGAAGAGTTGCGTAAAATCCAACATTTCGTTCAAGTACAACAAGTTCGAAGAGATAAAGGCTTAAAGCTTGTTCCCATTCAATTACATGCTGTATTTAGCGGGAATCCCGGGACTGGAAAATCAACAGTCGCCCATTTATATGCCGGTATTTTAAAAGAATGTGGATTATTAAAGCGCGGGCATGTTGTGGTTGCCTCTAGGGCTGATTTAATTGCGAGCTATGTAGGACAAACAGCGATTAAAACGAAAAAGAAAATTCGTGAAGCACTTGGTGGTGTTTTATTTATAGATGAGGCGTATTCGTTATTATCTTCCTCACAAAGTGATTTTGGCAAAGAAGCAATTGATACACTAGTTGATGAGATGACAAAACATGAGGATCGATTAGTTGTGATTCTTGCAGGTTATTCTAACGAAATTGAACGTTTGCTCTCGAGCAATCCAGGATTACGCTCACGATTTAAAAAGTTCTTCCACTTTACGGATTATCGCCCAGAAGAAATAGTAGACATATTCCAAAAACGTGTGAAACAATATGATTACGAACTTTCACAAAGTGCAATAGATTATCTACATGAGTATGTTAAATCAAAGACGATTACAGGAAATGCAAGATTTTCCATTAATTTAGTCGATGAAGTCTTACAAGTTCAGGCTGCCCGGATCATGGAGCAACCCGAACTATCAGAAATAGAATTTTCACTAATACATGCACAGGATATTGAAGAAGTGCTGAGAGACGAAACGAAATAGGGGATGAGAAGGATGATTGTATCTACTAGGGAAATTGAGGTTCGTTATGCAGAAACAGATCAAATGGGTGTAGTGTATCATGCTAATTACTTAGTGTGGATGGAGTTAGGAAGAACAGCTCTCATCCAAGACTTAGGATTTAAATATGCTCAGTTGGAGGAAGACGGTATTGTTTCACCGGTAATTGATTTGCAAATTGCCTATAAAAAGCCACTAAGATATGGGGAAACGGGAACAATCAAAACGTGGATCGCAGAATATGACGGTTTTCGATCAATCTATGAATATGAGATTACAACTCCAACAGGAGAGGTGGCTGCGACAGGAAGGTCTACTCACGTTTGTGTGAAAAAGGACTCGTTCCGTCCAATACCATTTCGAAAAATGTATCCAGACTGGCATGAAGCATATATGAACGCGATGAAAAAGGAAGACGAATAGTGGCATTTGGGATCAAAAGAGAAGAGTTAAACACGTGGAAGGAAAAGGTGAAATCAGGGAAAGAGATTGTCTTTTTGACTCATTACTGGTTACATCCAAGTTTTCCAGGAATTAAAACAGTAACTAAAGCAGGATGTGCTGACCTCAATATGTTGGAAGAGTGGGGCCGGAAATATGGACTTAAGCCAGAATGGATACATAAAAGGGAAGAGTTTCCACACTTTGATTTAATTGGGGACATGCAGGTTGATATTCTACTAGAAGAAGGAATAACAGATCAAGTGAAGCGATTTTCGCTTCAAAAGTAAAAAGCCGCTATAATAGCGGCTACTTTTTTACATAATCAAATTCGGGCTCCGAATATTTTTCATTAAATTTCACATGTAACTCATGACCATCGAAATACCACAAGTCTTTTTCTTCGATATAAAAGGTGACACCGTTAATTTCAGAAGTAGCACCGGGTTCAACTGGCCATTCATTACTTACACCAAGTGAGAATCCAGAAATAATTCCAGTCCCTCCATAACGTACAAAAAACCGAACATATTCACCTTGCCTTACATTCATTTCATCTATGTACCATTTTGCAGCATTTTCATTTATTGTAAGCTTCATATAGCTCTCCTTCCGAACGATCATAGTGTTATTATAGTCAATCATTCAATCATGTACAAATATTATAAATCAGGAGCTTTCTATGCATATCAACTATACTATTTGCTTTATCGAAAAAAATAACCAACTTCTTATTCTTTTTAGCAGGCTGTTTTCGTATAGATTGTTGCTTTTTTGTAAAAATCCCAATATCCGGATTAATACCTTAGTATCTAGTTACCCCTATACATAAAGAAGTGGCTCTTTTCTAGTCCAACCTCAATTTGATTCTAAAACTGGTTGTATACACAGAAAAGGGGTACGAAAAGCAACAAAGTTTTAGAAAAGAGCTTTGCAATATGATGAAAAAGGAAATATTGTAACCCATTAGATTTTGACTTTACAATATCATGGATAAGAAATATAAATTTTTTTATTTTTATTGAAGGGTTTTAATAAAAGTGTGCGTCTAACATGGTGTAAGGAAGAAGGGAGGGAGTACATGAGTACCGATGAACAGTTAGTTAAAGAAGTAATCGCTGGAAATACTGAATGTTTTCGGGAAATTGTCTCCCGATATCAATCAAAAGTTTATTCTGTAGCTTTTAAAGTCGCGCGAAATCAAAAAGATGCAGAGGATATTTCTCAAGATGTATTTGTAAAAGTGTATCATTCACTTCATCTATTCAAAGGTGAATCTAGTTTTTCAACATGGATCTACAAAGTGACGATGAATAAATCACTAGATTGGAAAAGAAAGCAAGAACGTAGTACCTCAAAAGATGTCGGGATGGTGGATGATCAGTTGAAAGATCGATACGATACACCCGAACAACAGCTACTTAAACAATATGACAGAGATTTGATCAAACAATCGATAAAACTACTTCCTGAAAAATATCAAATTGTTCTCGAATTATATTATTTTGAAGAGTGTAGCTACAAAGATATTGCTGATCGGCTAGACATTGCAGTGAAGACGGTTGAGACAAGGCTTTATCGAGCAAAGGGATTAGTGAGAGAGCATTTAGTGAAAGGAGGAATAGGATGAGACATGTACAAGAGGATGTATTAATTAGTTATTCAATAGGTGAGCTTTCATTTTCAAAAATGGAAGAGGTGGATTTACATTTAGAAACGTGTGAAGTTTGCAATCAAAAGTATGAAGAACTGATTGAATTAACAGCCGAATGGGATGAGCCATCTATGATTCCTTCAGATGACTTCGTACATTCTGTAATGGAGCATATTCCTTCTGAAATGAAACAAAAGAAAGGGTTGCAGAGTCGTCACATTTGGACGAATTACTTGCTTTCAGCAGCGGCAACTATTCTTTTCGTAAATGCTGGACTGTTTACAGAATTTAAGACGATATCTTATCAATTTATTTACGGTGTTAGCCAGTTTTCAGACCAACTGGAGACAGTCACAACGACCAGCTTAGATTTACTTCAAGGCTTGAACGTGGATTATATCTTACAATTATGGAATAAGGAGTGAACAAAGTGAACAAATCAAAAGGATTAACATTTATACTTTCATTTGTCCCGGGACTTGGACATTTTTACTTAGGTCTAATGAATCGTGGATTACAATTTATGATTATGTTTTTTGCTTCGACATTTTTAGCTGATAGCTTTTTCTTATTCGGGGTTGCAATACCGATTATCTGGTTTTTTACTTTATTTGATGCTCTTCAACAACATCGTACCATTAAAGAAAGAAATGAAATCGTAGATGAGCCATTGTTTAATTGGGGAGAGCTTCAAGAAAAAAAATATATAATCGGTTGGGCGTTGATTGCATTAGGTGGTTTATTCTTACTAGATCAACTTTCTCCAATTATCGATGAATTTATCAGAATGAATATTGTTAGAAATACGGTGATAAGTGCAATCTTTATCTATGTAGGATATAGACTTATTACAGGAAAACCTATCTTGCCAACTAAATCGAAAAAAACGATACCTCCTGTAATCGAGGAGAAGGAGGGTGTTAAAGAATGAGACAATGGAAAATAGGTACAATCACAGCGGGTATTCTGCTAATTTCGTTAGGAGTATTATGGTTAGGTAACAATATCTGGGATATTCCAATTCACACTTTAATAGCTAATGCTTGGCCAGTATTACTAATTGTATTAGGAATTGAAGTGCTGATTCATCAGTTTTTTAAGAAGGAAGAAAGTTTAAAGTTTGATGGATTTAGTATCTTTCTAGTGATTATGCTTGGCATTATTAGTATGGTTATATATGGTGTTCAATCAACGGGTGTTCTGCCAGCAATCTCGAATGTTATCAATGGCGAGAAATATTCTAATGAATTCCAATTAAAGGAAGATGCTTCAACGGTCGAAGAGTTAGTAGTAGAGATTCCAAATGGCGATATCACACTTTCAGGTTCTGATACGAAAGAAGTTTCTGTAGATGGAGTGCTAAATATTCGTGCAGAGGATGAAAAAAAGGCAAAAGATTTACTTAAAAAGAGTGTAACCTTAAATAAGGTAGGGAAAAAGCTTATACTAAAGGTAGAAATGCCATCTAATCAATCCTTTATTGATTGGATTAATTATGACGGTACATTTAATATAAGTTTGCCGAAGGAATTGTTTGTTAAAATGAATGTGGCAAATGGTGATGTTGAAGCAAATGAATTATTGAGTGGTACACAATTTGAACTTATAAATGGTGACCTTCAATTAGAAGATGTTAAAGGAGTTATAAAAGTAAATAACCAAAATGGTTCCATTTCTATAAATGAAATTGATGGGGAATTAATTGCCTCCTTGACAAATGGTGATATTACAGTATTAACGTCTAAAGTAACAGGTCCTTTTGATATCGAAACAGTAAACGGAGACGTCTTGGCAACAATCCCAACAGATGCGGATATTAAAATGAATGGTGAAACACAAAATGGAGAAGTTAGTGGTACAGTTGCATGGGAAAGATCAGGTAGTGAAGATGATCATTCCTATGACAAAAAAGGTAAGCTTTCCATCGGAAAAGGTACGTATGAGATTGATATATCAAGCGTTAATGGAGACGTTACAGTTAAAACGAAATAAGAAAAAAAGTGGCTCAAGCTTAATTAGCTTGAGCCACTTCTGTATCTGGTAATAGCTTGTACATATGATCTTGGATATCATTGAACATACTTGGTGCATTCGTTAATCCATATGAAGCAGCCTTCTCTAAAGGAACAATTTTATATCGATGTGTTCTTGATACATAAGTTGATTGGAATTCTGGATTTTTTATATCGATTATTGTCTTCCCATCTTGAATTTCTTTGTTTACGGTTAATGTTAAGATGCCGCCAATCTCACGATAAATTGACTTTTGACTGGACAGAAAATTCCCTAATGAATAGATAACAAATCCTTTATGACCGTCTTCGGCTTCAATCCATTCCATCGGTTGTAGAACGTGAGGATGATGACCTAGAATAATATCAGCCCCTTGGTTAATTACAGTTTTAGCAATATTTCGCTGCTCATCATTTGGCATTCGCTGATATTCATTTCCGAAGTGGAGACTGACTACGACTACATCACTCTCTTGCTTAGCGAGCTTAATATCTCTTTCAATGTTGTTTAAATCAATCAAATTAACTAGATAGGGCTTGTCCTTTGGAACTGGGATACCATTCGTTCCATACGTGTAGGCAAGGAACGAAAATGTAATACCATTTTTCTTCAAAGTACGTATCACAGTTTGGTCTTCAGGAGAAGAGTATGCCCCCGTGTATGGCATTCCAATTTTATTGTAGTGATTAAGTGCATTTTGTATTGCTTTTTCACCACGATCTATCGTGTGGTTATTGGCAATCGTGACAATGTCTACACCAGCATCCTTTAAGGCATCTCCAACTTCAAATGGACTATTGAAGGAAGGATAAGTTGATAAGCCAATTTCATGTCCGCCAATCATTGTCTCTTGGTTCGCAACCGTTATATCTGCAGCTTCTAACATTGGTTTAACGTCAGAAAACATAGGCTTGAAATCATAGCCGGCAGTAGTTTTTGCGGAATTATATACAAGACTGTGTATGAGGATATCCCCAACAGCTGTTATCGTTGCCGAGCTTTTAAAGTCTTTTGCGGAAAGCTTTTCAGTCCGATTTGAATGTGATTGTACAGTGTACTCTTTCGTATCACTCGTATTGACACGATCTATAAAAACAAAGGTGAATAGTAAAATAGTAAGGACTAAAGTAGAATATCCCAATAAACGCGTTCGTTTGCTCATAATCGTTACTCCCTTTATATCACATAAGTTGCTAATCTACTTCTTACTATAATACATGTTTTGACAAAATGTGCAGTTTTTTTTATAAATCTTCTCTTAGAATAAATGAACGTTATGCTTTAACTATATCCACTGTGTAAGGCAATTCTTCTGAAACGTTCAGCTGTTACTCATCCTCATCTAATTGCTCATTCCATTGTAACAATTCATCAAATGTGTTTATTTTCTTGTTAGGTCCATAATGAGCAGCATCTTCAATCATCTCAAAAAGTTCTAAAGCAAATTCTTCTTTATCCTCTTTATCATTTACTTCCACTTCATACATATAGTTTCGATGTCGTTTCTTTTCCATGAGGAATCCACTCCTATCAATAATAATTGTAACTAGTGTATGCGTATTTTATTGAAAAAAAACCTAAATAGAAACTGAGTGGAATAGAAGAAGGGCTTTTTGTCCAATCAACTTCTAAAGGGAGGATATTTATACTTCTCACGAGAATAAGTAAATACAATGTTTTATTAAAGAGGTGAAGAGAAGTGATCGGAAATGAAATTTTGATTAGAGGAAAGAAACTGTATGTTGAACAATATGGACATCAAGCGAATCCGGCGATCCTTTATTTGCACGGTGGACCTGGAGAGAGTTGCTACGATTTTACATTTCACCAAAAAAGTAGGCTGGAGAAGTATTTTCGAGTAATCGCCATTGACCAAAGAGGAGTTTGTCGTTCTGAAGGGATTAAGGAAGGTGAGGAATTCTCGTTAGAGGATCTTATATACGATTGTGAAGCGCTTAGGGAGTATTTACAAATAGACACATGGTCTATTGTTGGACATTCATTTGGCGGGTATTTAGCACTTCTCTATGCATCACTTTTTCCAAAATCAATTGAAAAGGTGGTGTTTGAATGCCCCACATTTGATTTTGCTCTAACTGCTAGGTTTCTCATAAAGAAAACAGCCTCATTAGCGGGTAAGTATGGAAACAAAGAGTTAGAAAAAAGGTGTAAAGAGTTTTTATGTAATCAGGAATTATCACCACAGCAGCTCACAGAAGGGTATATGATGCTTAGCGACGAGCTTGGTGAAAACCGAATGGAAATATACCGCTATATGAAGGAAAATCCAACTGACTACTCACTCTATTCCGACGAAGAATGGGATATGTTTTATGACCGTTCGGAAATACACTATAATCTCTTGAGAAAAGAAGGTGAAATTTTCAATTCATTGCTTTGTAAAATAAAAGAAATTGTAAATCCAATGCTTTTACTTACAGCTGAGTATGATGCAGCAACGTGTGAAAGACACATTGAAGTCTTTGGTTCGGAAGCAATGGATGGACAGCTTTATCATTTTAAGGAGTGCGGACATACTCCACATTATGAAAAAGCAGATGAGTTTGCTCTAGTAGTAAAGAACTTTGTTAGCGGAAGTGAAGTCATGAATAGGATTGATTGATAGAAATTTCTAAAAAAGAAAATATTCTATTATAGTAATATAGTAGTAATGGTATAATTACAGAAAAGTTTGAATACGAACTGGAGGAGTTTAGTGTGAGGTTAGCTGGAAAAACAGCGATCATTACAGGTGGAGCAAATGGGATTGGATTAGAGACAGTTAAATTATTTGCGAGCGAGGGAGCAAATGTCGCGTTAGTAGATTTCAATGAAGAGACTGGTAGACAACAAGAACAATCGCTCCTTGAAAAGTTGAAAAACATTAAGTTTTACCATGCAGATGTAAGAAATCGTGAAAGTGTAGATAAAATGGTTAAAGAAGTTGTGTCTCATTTCGGTGGGGTTGATATATTAGTGAATAATGCCGGTATTACAAAAGATAAAACTCTAAAGAAACTGAGCTTAGAAGATTTTCAAGCAGTCATTGATGTGAATTTAACGGGTGTATTTAATTGCACACAAGCAGTGTTACCTTATTTTCTAGAGAAGGAGAAGGGGAAAATTGTAAACTCTTCATCCGTCGCAGGAGTAGCTGGGAACATTGGTCAAACGAATTACTCTGCTTCCAAAGCTGGTGTTGTCGGATTGACAAAAACATGGGCAAAAGAATTAGGAAGAAAAGGAATCAATGTTAATGCAGTTGCTCCAGGTTTTATTGAGACAGATATGACAGCTACAATACCTGATCATATTATCATGCAAACTCGCATGATTACAGCAAGTCCACGATTAGGCAAGCCTGCAGACGTAGCTCATGCATATCTTTTCTTAGCTTCGGATGAGTCAGATTTTGTTAACGGTCATATACTAAGTGTTGATGGTGGAATGTTGAAGTAAAGGAACTACTATTAATAAGAAATTGGTGGAAAATGTGAATATAATTTTACTAGGTATCGCGCTTTTTATATTAATCATGGTGTTAACAGTACTACCAAAACTAGAAAAAAAACATGCGTCCATGAAAGATGATATAAAACAAAATACTTATTTACTACTAGTAGGGACGATAGTAGTTTGTTGTATTGGATTCATACCATATCAAATTTGGCGAATTTCGGATTCACCTACTGACTGGAATGGTATGTATATAGTAGGTGGGTCGTTTGTAGTTACTTTTCTTATATGCTATTTCATATATGCAAATTCTAAGAAACAAGTTCAGGATTAAGAGATGATGAAAAAAGAGCCAGTATCTATTATCTAGGTAGTGGCTTTTTGATTTGATTGTATTGTATATAGGCAAAAGCAAGTTAGCCTAAACGCTTGGGACATCTTTACATAAAAGAAATGAAGGGATTATAGTAGTATCATTATTAAGGCTTTGATGTTGAAAGAATATTTCTTTGACAAATGAAAGTAATATTGTAAAATTAAATCGTGTACAACTTAAAATGTGTAGAGCTTTTTATAATGCAGAATTACTACTTTTCTATCGTTTTACTCTTCCATAAGAGAAATATACGAATCTTTAAGTCTCTTCTAAAGTGTCGAGGAGCATATAACGTAAAGAGAAAATTGGATGAGGTGAAGTAAATGGATGCAGTTCTTCAGCAACCTTTTCAAGGGGAAAAATCATTTAAAGAACTAATTGAAAACAAAAGAAGTTTAGTCGTTTTTCTAAGACATCCTGGCTGACCCGTATGTAGAGAAATGCTTACGCAGTTGCGTGAGAAATATGATGAACTAGCTCAATATGGATTTCAAATTATTGTTATTACACCTTCAATTGGTCCTTTTTTAGAGCAATTTCAAGACGCCTTTGGCCCATTTCCATTTCCAATCTATGGTGACCCAAAGCGGGAGTTATACCGTAGTCTTGGGCATGTCACGATGAATAAGGGGAAACTGTTACTAAAGGCAGTGAAGTTATTAGTTACAGGTGGATCTAAATCATTTTTACCGAAAGACGAAGAGCAAAAGAAACTTGTACAAAAAGCAATGAAAACACATGACGTCTTTATTCAAGGTGGAACATGGTTATTTAATGAATATGGAAAAACATTATGGAATCATGTGGATACGTCGCCTGAAGATCATGCACAAATAAGTACAATTTTAGAAGAAATGAAACGACACTCGAAATAGCTGGGACATAAATTGATAAATCCATCCTCAAATTTTTTCCTCATTGTTACTAACTAATGAGCCTAGTTGGAAGAACAGGTCGTTCCATTGCGATACAGCGACTCGCCGGATATGACGGGGAGGAATCTGTGCCTCCTCGGCTTCGCCTGCATGAGTCTCAGCCTTTCCTCTACTTCCCACAGGAGCCCGAGTGGCTTTCTCTCCATTCCACTAAATTTTACTAACAGTATGCAGTTTCAGAATTAACAAATCAATAAAATAACAAATAAAGACCCGAATTATTAGGCGAAAGGGTTCATTGGACCACCTAAAAGTTCGGGTTTATTTTTGACTAAAATAGTTATTTCACAGCCTCTTTTTATACATTTACTTAAACCTTTCATATCTGTTCAAATCTATGAAATGATTTAGCACAATTGAGTCATTAAGAAATGATTGAAACCTAATAGTGCTTCAATCGTATATATAGTTTAAGGGGGGATTAGAAAGGATGATGAAACATGTCTTTTTCTCATTTTTAACAGCTAGTTCAATACTTCTTATTAATTGGGGAGTAGTAACGGTACTAGATGCTGCATTTATTGAATACGCATTTTTAACAGGTGTTATCTCGACAGCCATTGTTCGATTTTTTAGTTCAACGGGTGGATTCAGTTCAAATAGCGCTAGGGTTAGTATCCAAGCTCAAACAGGAATAAAAATTGATGAGGAAGAACAGAGGTTTAATCCTACAGTAGTCTTCTACACAGCTCTTTCGTACACTATAATCGCTCTTATAACAACAGCAGTTTACTATAAAGATTATTTTATGTGATTCGTTGTATGTAGATCTATCAAATTGAAGGTAGTATATTGTTCTATAGATTCAGGCAAATGTAAACTATTTTCACACTTAAAAGTAAAAGCAAGCAACTCATTATGAGTGCTTGCTTTTACTTTTAAGTAAGTGTACCTTTGGTTCTGTTTTATCCAAGATACGTCTTATGTTCATTCGGTGTCGATAAAAGATAAAAATTACTAATAGACTAATGACTAGTATTAAAGGTATATCTCCAGTGAAAATGCTATAAGTTAATGTGTATATTCCAGTAAGCATGGAAGACAAAGAAACATATTTTGTAATGAGTATACACAGTAAAAATACAGCCAGCATGGTGATAAACATCAATGGACTATATAAAAGTAGTACTCCACCGGAAGTCGCGACTGCCTTCCCGCCTTTAAAGTTTGCAAATATAGGATACATGTGACCAATTACAGCAAATGTTCCGACCAAGAGTGGGTGGATTTCTTCCATGCCAAGGCCGAAAAATAATGGCAAGGCGGTAGCTAATGTTCCCTTCAAAATATCAGATATCGTAACAATGAAACCTGCTTTCTTCCCTAACGTACGAAATGTATTCGTACCTCCGAGATTTCCGCTTCCATGTTCTCTTATATCAATGCCATAGCCTATCTTCCCAACTAATAATCCTGAAGGAATGGAACCAATCAAATAGGCGAGGATAATTATGATTACTTCGAGCATATTCAGTTCTCCTTTACATCAAATTGTAGCACAAATAACAAATTGAAAAATTCTTCTAATTTTTGAATACCTATTTAATTTTATCGAAGTTTTCAGTAGGATGGAAGAGGGAGGTGCAATAAAATGCCTAGATTAGAAACAGATAAGAAGAAATCTATACCAACGAAATACTTGATTCTAGGAATAATTGTATCTTTACTCGTTGTTTCTAGCAGTCTAGTCTTTTTAATATATCCATTTCCATCTACGGAAAAGGTGCCATATGTTAACGAAAAACACAAGATAATGTATAAAGGAAAGATATATGAAAAGGGAATGGTGTCAAACGGTGTAATCTATTTGCCTGTAACCTTTATACAAAAAGAGATAGATTCTACTATTGCTTTAGATCAAGAGACAAATTCAATCATTATGACAACGAGAGATAAAGTAATACAAATGCCTTCTGAGTCCCTTACTTCATTTGTGAATGGTACTGAAGTCAACCTTGAGGTCCCAGCAATGATGACGAAGGATAAAAAAGCGTATGTCGCGTATTCAGCCATACAAAAGTATTATCCGTTTGAAGTGTCAATACTACCTAAAACAGAAGCGATATTAGTTACCCAAAATGGAGATACAATTTTATCAGGTAAAGTACTTTCAACAAAAAGTGAGCATGAACTTCGTATTCGTAAGGAAGCTAGTGTTACTTCACCTTATTTTGCTCAAGTGAAACCAGGTGAAGTTGTGACGATAGAAAAAGAAGTGGATGGGTATTACTACGTTCGAAAACAAAATGGGATAAAGGGTTTTATTCAAAAAAACATCGTAAAAGTACACAATACAGAAACCGTTCTAATAAAAAGAGAAGAGACACCCAAATACACACCTACCGTAAAGTGGCCAATTAACTTAACGTGGGAAGCAGTCTACTCGCAAAATCCAGATATAGCCAAGTTACCTGCCTTAGAGGGAGTTAATGTTGTATCTCCTACTTGGTTTTCTATTAAAAATGAATCAGGAGAAGTAGCGAATCTCGGTTCAATAGAGTATGTGAACTGGGCAAAGTCAAAAAATATTCAAGTCTGGGGATTGTTTTCAAATGATTTCAACCCTGACTTAACACATGAAGTACTAAAAAACTTCGAAACTAGGCAAACAGTAATTAGTCAATTACTTCAATATAGTGAAATGTATCAACTAGACGGGATAAATGTAGATTTTGAGAATGTCCATTTGGAAGATGGCAAGCTCCTTACTCAGTTTATGCGAGAGTTAACACCATATATGCATGAAGCGGGTCTAACCGTTTCAATGGATATTACTTTTATTTCTACAAGCGAGAATTGGTCGATGTTTTACGAGAGAGAACAGCTTGCTAGTATTGTAGACTATTTAATTGTCATGGCGTATGATGAGCATTGGGGTACTTCTCCTGTAGCAGGAAGTGTAGCCAGTTTTCCATGGGTTGAACAAAACTTACAGGCATTACTTGAGGTGGTTCCGCATAACCAAGTTATTTTAGGTATACCAACTTATTCGAGAATATGGAAAGAGCAAGATACGGAAGGTGGAAATATAGAAGTATCTTCTAAGGCCTATTCCATGGATGAGATTGAGGCATGGATCATAGAAAAACAAGTAACCCCCGTATACGATGAAAAATCAGGACAGATGTATGCTGAGTTCCGGGATGAAAGCGAGAAGTCCACGTACAAAGTTTGGATTGAGGACGAAAACTCTCTTGCGAAAAGAAGTCAAATGGTTCACCACTTCAACTTGGCAGGAGTCGCAACATGGAACCGATATTTTGCAAGCGATGGTGCATGGAGTACAATTGATGAATCCTTGAAGAAAAGAAAGTAACGAATAAATGTTATAGTAAATAGTTTTGCATAAGAAGAACAGAATGATAGCCATTCTGTTCTTGTTATTGTATAGAGCAGAATTCCGTCAAGGACGATACTTTTTAATAGTAATTACAAATGCCAATTTTCTTTCGTGACAATTCCGTTTCACCTCATGGTATAATGTTGATATTCTATCCACGAGTATCCTCTACTAAATTCTTCAAAAAAGACTACCCATTTAGTCAGTTCAAATTCAAGGAGTATCGATCATGAAAGTAATCATTGCAGAAAAACCAGACCAAGGGAGTACACTTGCTTCTCCTTTTAAGTCAAAGAAATACCAAGGATATATTGAAATTTATCCGAATTCTACTTTTCCTGATGGTGCATATGTGACATGGGCAATCGGGCATTTATGTCAGCTTGTGGCTCCCGAGAAATATAAACCTGAATGGAAGAGATGGTCCGTTCAAAACCTGCCGATCATCCCAGGTAAGTTTCAATACGAAGTAGAAAAATCGAAATATAAGCAATACCAAGTTGTCAAAACATTGCTATCCAAAAAGGAAGTAACCGAAATTATACACGCAGGAGATGCAGGGAGGGAAGGTGAGCTAATAGTTCGTAATATCATCAACCATTCCGGTGTGAAAAAACCAATGAAACGTTTGTGGATTTCTTCACTTACGAAAAAGGCCATTACTGATGGCTTTGAGAAGCTACTCCAAGAGCAGGATACACGAAGTCTTTTTTATGAAGCTTATACAAGGGCTTGTGCAGACTGGGTAATCGGCATGAATGCTTCTAGAATATATAGCCTATTATTAAAGAAAAAAGGCATTGAAGATGTCTTTTCAGCAGGTCGTGTACAAACTCCAACACTTGCGCTAATAGTAAAACGGGAACTTGAGATTGAACAATTCAAATCAGAGCCGTTTTGGGAAGTGCTTGCCACCTTTAAAATGGACGGAAAGAAATACGAAGGAAAATGGCATAAAGATAATGAGTCTAGGATTAATGAAGAAGAAATGGCACAAAAGATTGCTGCTTTTTGCCAAAAGAAACCTGCTAGAGTTGAAGAGATGGAGACAGAACGGAAGGAATATCAACCTCCTCTACTATTCAATTTGTCATCATTACAAGCGACAGCTAATAAGCGGTACAAGCTCTCGCCTAAAAAGACGCTCGATACATTACAACAGCTTTACCAAAAGGGAATTGTGTCTTATCCTCGTTCTGATTCATCATTCGTAACGCCGGGGGAAGCTGAAACCTTCCCGGATATCTTAGGGAAAATTAGTAAACTAGAATCCTACCAGGATCTTTTTCCGTTACCGATTCAATCAGTAAAAGACAATAAACGCTATGTAAATGAGAAGAAGGTTACTGACCACTATGCAATTATTCCTACAGAGCAGGTTGTGGATCCTGCTAAACTATCTGGCGATGAACAGAAAATTTATGATTTAGTTATTCGACAGTTGTTAGCCGCACATCATGATAAAGCAATTTTTGATTATACAACGATTACGACTCTTGTTGATGAAAGAGCTAAGTTTATTTCAAAAGGAAAACAGCAGATTCAAGAGGGCTGGAGAAAGGTTATTTTTCAGGATGATCAAGAGAAAGAGACAATTCTACCTATAGTAGAGAAAAATGAAATAGGAATCGTCTCCAATGTTAAGGTGAAAGAAGGCAAAACCCAAGCTCCGAAACGATATACGGAAGGTCAGCTTATTACACTCATGAAGACTGCAGGCAAACATCTAGAAGACGGAGAACTTGAAAAGGTCCTCATGAAGACAGAAGGATTAGGAACAGAAGCAACGAGAGCTGGAATTATAACAATGCTCAAGGACCGCAAGTATATTGATGTAAAGAAAAACCAAGTATTTGCGACAGATAAAGGAAAGGTTTTAATTCGTGCAATTGGGGATAAAATTTTGGCATCACCTGAAATGACAGCAAAATGGGAGCAACGTCTCTCAGAGATTGGCACCGGTAAAGCATCACCTGCTGTATTTATGGAACAAATTAAAAAGCTCTCAGAGAAGATTATACAAGATGCGATTTCCACTTCTCAGTCATGGGATTTCGAGGGGTTAAATGTAACATCCATCCAAAGAAAGAAATCGACGAAATCTTTCTCGAATGAAATCGTAGGGAAGTGTAAATTGTGTGATGGTCAAGTTGTCGATAAAGGATCATTTTATGGATGCTCAAATTATTCAAAAACAAAGTGTACGTTTACATTATCAAAACTAATACTAGGGAAAAAGATTACGTCTGCCCAAATTAAGAAATTACTCGAAACTGGAAAAACCGATATTATAAAAGGCTTTAAAAAAGGGGACAAACCATTTGATGCCTCATTAAGGCTGACAGAAGATCATCATAAAGTTACATTTATGATGAATGAGCCTCCATTAGTTGAACAAACATAAATTTGGGTACAATAATAGAAGAGTTTTTATAAACGAAAGAAGTGAAGAAATTGCAGGATTTTATACAATTAGGAATATCAGAGAAAAGGCAGGATAAACTTCGGACAATCGGAATTGCGAGTCCAACACCTGTTCAGCAACAAGCCATTCCACATTTATTAAATGGCAATGATGTCATAACGCAGGCGCAAACAGGCACGGGAAAAACAATTTCTTTTATCCTACCAATTTTAGAGAAAATTAGACCACAGGAAGAGACGATACAAGCTCTAGTCATTACACCAACAAGAGAACTTGCCCTTCAAATTACAAATGAATTTCAGAAGCTGAAATCAGAAGATATGAACATTCTTGCTGTATATGGTGGACAAGATGTTGAGAAACAATTGAAAAGCTTACGTGGAGCAGTTCATATTGTTGTTGGAACACCAGGCAGACTATTGGATCATATTCGTCGTGAAACCATTCATTTACAGGATGTTTCGATGCTAGTGTTAGATGAAGCCGATCAAATGCTTCATATTGGTTTCATACATGAAGTGGAAACGATCATCCAAGAGGTAAATACAACTCGTCAAACGATGTTGTTTTCGGCGACCCTTTCACCAGATGTAATTCAACTTGCAAAAAAATATACATCAAATCCAGTGACAATTAAGATCAACGAAGACCGTAAAACGTTAGATGAAATAAAGCAACTTGTATATGAAACAACAGATCGTGCAAAACAAGCAACATTGGTTGAAATTTTAAAGCAGCATCGACCATATTTAGCGGTTATCTTTTGCCGAACCAAAAGAAGAGTATCCAAGTTAAACGAGGAATTAAAGGCAAAAGGAATCAATTGTGATGAACTTCATGGAGATTTATCACAAGCAAAGAGAGAGCGTGTGTTGAAGAGCTTTAGGCAGGCAGACATACAATATTTGATAGCAACTGACGTAGCTGCACGGGGCTTAGACATTGAAGGTGTTACTCACGTATTTAATTATGATATTCCCGAAGATGTTGATAGTTATATCCATCGTATCGGCAGGACAGGAAGAGCTGGTGGACATGGGATAGCTATTACAACAGTCGCGCATAAGGACTTCGATTTATTGCATGCCATTGAAAAAGGGATTGGCATGAAAATACCACGCAGAAAGATTGAAGTAGATCCGAGTTTATATCGAGAAGAAGACGCCCGAAAATCTCGTGAAAAAAACAATAAAACTTCAGGAAACAGACAAAGCAGAGGTAGAAGTGACCAACGAAGCAGTAGAGAACATCGCGAGCAACGTGAAAAGAAAAGAGAACAAAGAGCCAGCCAATCAAGTCGATCCACACGAAACAGTTCTGCACATAAAGGTAATTCCCCTAGAGGAGCAGGAAGGAAAAGTGTCGGTAGACCATCAATTGTAAAAGGCAGAGGAAACGCAAAATAGAAATATTAGTGAGATCCCTTGTGAAAAAAGGGATCTCTTTTTTAATCGTGCAAATCACACCTGACATAACCTCTGAACGACGATTCTAGCTTTCTCCCAAAATAAAATAGTGCCTCTTCATTACCAACTAAGCTGATTAGTTGCACGGATATCGGCAAACCATTTCTGTCTTCGCCTATCGGTACAACTAGTGCAGGAAGTCCAAGGACATTGGCAAAAGATACGTACGGCATATAGTCTTTAAATGTTTTACGAATAGAAAAAATTTCATTATAAAGCTTTCCATGGGGTAATGCAGTAGAATGATAAACAGGAAGAATAAGAACCTTATGATGAAGATATGACTGCAGTTCCTCTTGTGCCTTTTCTAGATCAGACCTTAGTCTCTCTCTTTTTCTTTTAGAAGGCTTAAACAACCTTGCACCGATTAGAGCCCAGGATAAATAGGAGTGCATAGCTGACTTTTTTGTTACCCTTTCCTTCACAAATTCTTTCAGTACACCGAGTGGATGATGCTCTATTACTTGACGGATACTTTCTCCACCATCAATTGACATGATCAACTGCCACATAAGAGACAATTGAGTGAAGAAAGTAGGATATGTAACCTCTACTGAATGCTTTTCCTGGTTAATGAAGTAGTTTCTTACTAGGTTGACGGTTGATGCCGTCTCCTGAGTCATTGGATAATCATGGTGAACATCAGGTATGACTAAATGAAACTGAGTTACATCTACTTTTTGTCCGACTTGTTGACTAATAATCCTATGAATGAGCTCGGCATCATCTACTGACTTTGCCAACGCTCCAATTCCTTGCATCACTTCTTGAAAGGGATGATCAGCATACGGAAAATGCCCTTTCTGGGATACTTGCTTATTTCCCGAACGAAAGCCAACGACCCCATTAAAATGGGCAGGAAAACGGATGGAACCACCAATATCTGATCCTACTCCAACACTTGCTCCACCTACAGCAATCAGGGCACCTTCCCCTCCACTTGAACCACCTGCCGTACGATTTAAGTCCCAGGGGTTATTCGTTCTACCATATAGTTTATTATCGGTCTCCTGACAAAAACAGAGAGAAGGAGTATTGCTTTTTCCAAGAATGATTGCACCTTCTTTTTTAAGCTTATGTACAATAACAGCATCACTTGTTGCAACATGAGTTTTCCTAGAAACTAGTCCCCCTGTAGTCCTCATTCCCTGAACATCAAAAGCTTCTTTCATACTAATAGGAACACCAAACAGCTTTCCCTTAGCATTACCGGATTCTATCTGTTCATCACAACGTCTTGCTTCTTCTATGGCTGCCTGAAAACGGTCTTCCACTAAACAATTGATTGATGGATTGATTCGATTCAGATGTTCAATGTATGTTTGAGTTGCTTCTAGTGACGTAATCTCTCTTATTCTTATTTTCTGTGCTAACGTAGAGGCATCGTAGTCTAGTATATTCTCCATGAATCCAACTCCTTTTGAGTTATGTTTACCTTTAGACTACCTCTATATTAGAAAGTAGTCTATATATTTAATAAATTCAGTAAATACAACTAGAAGACTGAAAATACAAATATGAATTTAGGTTTGCACAAATACAGGAAGTATCATTTGAGAGAAAATCATCGAACTTTAGGGTGAATTTACCTTGTACAGTTAGTAATGATGAGCCTAAGAAATATCTAAAGAATGCTATATGTGTTCGTAAACTCAACGTACTGAAAGAAAATGCGTAACAGGTGAAGAGGTTAATTGGGAGTTACTGTCCAATTCTTAAAGAGTTTTTTTATAATCATTAATGAAGAGGATGGGACAAAAGTATCGTAGATGAATAAAAATCCGAACTCATTCAAATTTGTTTATTAAAATTTGAATGAGTTCGGATTTTATTATTTGTTTAGCTAGAATATATGTATTGTTTTAAGCTAGTTAGACTCCTGCGGGAGAAGCGAGTTAGGTGTGGTCCCGCAGAGAGGAACGACTGGGGAGGCTCACCAACACCCCGCGGAAAGCGAAGTCTTGCACGGAAATTAACATCGGTATTAAAAGCCAATCTATTCTGAAATTGTTCATGTTTAGAGTGTTATGTTTTAGTTTTGTACCTGCCTCTTTGTAAAATATTATTTCTTTTTTGAAGTAGCAACCCCTCCTGATAGTACAAACTTCATAGCATCCTCTGGCTGTACATCTAGAATTTGAACGTCATTTTTATGAATTAAGAAGGTGAAGCCTGCAACTTGAAATGTTTGTGGGATGTATACAGCTATATGGTCTTTTAATTGTGAGTTAAAAGACTCAACTTCTTCGGATGTAACGAATCCAATCACTTTCATTTCGGTATTTGGCATCGTCACGAGTGCTACTTTTGAGAATGATTTTTTCTCCCCAAGTAATGATTCGAATGTATCTTTAATCACTGAATATAGCGTCTTTACTAATGGAATTCTTTCAAGCAATCGGTCCATTAGTACAATAAGTTTTCCAGTGAGATATTTCGTTGATAGCCAACCAAGCACTGTAATTAGAGCTAACGTCATGATAATACCAATACCTGGTATATAGTCATCTTCCATATATGGTTTTAGTGTATTGCCTAAAATACTATCTAAAAAGTTAAAAAGCTTCACAACAATATAAATGACGAGAATAATCGGAACAATCGTTAATAAACCTTTTGCGAAATTGCGTAATAAAAACTTCATTGAAATCTCCTCTTCCTTTTACCAAACATGTAATAAGTATATGAGACGGACTTGTGCAAAATCAAACAAAAAGTGAGTAGCGGAAAAATCAGTGAAATCAGATAATCTACAAAAAATAACAAAAATAAATATAGTAATAGCGTAATTCTGGAGAAAATAGCTGAAAGGGCTATTAAACACAACCTCAAATCTTATGGTAATAAATACTTCAGCTTTGTTCAAACTAAGGGAAAAATGACGTTAAAGGAGATTACATACATGATATTTTATGCGTGTGTTAAGTATGATGAAGTAAGTCCAGAAACATATAAAGGAATTGAAGTGACAACATTAGGTAATTCAACAGATGTTATCGCAAGCTTTGAATCGTATGATCCGGTTCAAGATTATCATAATTTTGTTAGCTGGTCTGAGGGTGTTGGTGAAGATAATGTTGGCTTTTGTGATAGCCTAAAGCATTTTGCACAGGATTATGAAAGAGTTTCTAGCGAAGGTTCTCAGGAGATGCTAGCGATGATTTACGGTGAACATGCAGACTGTGATAATTCATTTTCTTGAACGTCAATTGTTATTCAGTCATAGTGTATGAAGAGGGAGAGTGAATATAGCATGACAATTAACAATCCAAGTCGTGAAGAAATTGGAAAGCTATTAAAGAATGCAAAACGAATTGCGGTTGTCGGACTTTCTAATAATCCTGAGCGTACTTCATATATGGTCAGTGAAGCAATGCAAAAGGCAGGTTATGAAATCGTGCCAGTTAATCCGCAAATAACAGAAGTATTAGGGGTGAAATCTGTTCCTTCTTTAAAGGATATCGAAGGTCATATAGATATCGTCAACGTATTTCGACGTTCAGAATACTTACTAGATCTAGCAAAGGAATTTTTAGAAATTGATGCAGATATTTTTTGGTCTCAGCTTGGTGTGGAAGATGAAAAAGCGTATAAGTTGATAACAGAAAATGGATACCTTGCCATAATGAACCGTTGTATTAAGGTTGAACACGCACTGACAAAATAAAAATACCACCTTAAAATCCTTGTCATAACAAGGGTTTTTTTCATCTTTTTTGAAAAAGGGTGTTTGCGAAATTGAAAACAACAAGTAAAATAAGGCATAGACATGCGTTTTTTCATAAAAAAGTAGAGAGACTATTGATATGCATTACTTTCCTCTTAACGCATAAGAAAAGGTTAGTACCGTATAAGAGCGTAGAGATAGAATAGGAACTAACCAAGTTTTTCAATCACGAAAGGGGACGAACTCTTTGGTAAGGCAACAACAACAATTCGATTATAATGATGAGGCCATTCAGGTACTTGAAGGTCTGGAAGCAGTAAGAAAAAGACCTGGTATGTACATTGGAAGCACAGACTCTAGAGGTCTACATCACCTTGTATATGAAATACTGGATAACTCTGTAGACGAAGCCCTTGCAGGATACGGTGATACAATTATTGTAAAGATACATAAAGATAATAGTATTTCCGTACAAGATAAAGGACGTGGGATGCCAACAGGTATGCACAAAATGGGGAAGCCAACTCCTGAAATCATTTTTACTGTTCTTCATGCCGGTGGGAAATTTGGACAAGGGGGCTATAAAACGAGTGGTGGATTACACGGTGTTGGTGCGTCTGTTGTAAATGCACTGTCTGAATGGTTAGAGGTAACAATTAAAAGAGATGGTTTTGTGTATAAGCAGCGTTTTGAAGAGGGAGGAAAGCCTGTTACAACCCTGGAGAAGACCGGGACAACAAAGCAAACAGGCACTCATATTCACTTCAAGCCTGATCCGACCATTTTTAGTGCTACCATATACTCATATGATACATTAAGTGAGCGACTCCGAGAATCAGCCTTTTTATTAAAAGGATTAAAAATAGAATTAATTGACGAACGTCATGATCAACATGATGTATATCATTATGAAAACGGAATATCAGCATTTGTAGAATACCTAAACGAAGAAAAGGACGCCCTTCATCACGTTGTGTCTATGGAAGGGATCGTAAACGACATTGAAGTGGAATTTGCTTTTCAATTTAATGATGCTTACTCTGAAACGGTACTATCCTTCGTAAACAATGTTCGTACAAAAGACGGAGGCACACATGAGGCTGGTGCAAAATCGGCTTTAACTCGTGTGTTTAACGAATACGCTAGAAAGGTTAGCTTGTTAAAGGAAAAAGACAAAAACCTTGAAGGTGCAGATATTCGAGAGGGCCTAGCAGCCATTGTATCAGTTAGAATTCCTGAAGCAATCCTACAATTTGAAGGACAAACAAAAGGAAAGTTAGGTACAAGTGAGGCGCGTTCCGCGGTAGATGCTGTCGTATCAGAGAAGCTTGCTTATTTCTTAGAGGAGAATCCTGATATTAGCTCTTTACTGATCAAGAAGGCGATAAAGGCATTTCAAGCACGTGAAGCAGCTAGAAAAGCAAGAGAGGATGCACGTAGCGGGAAAAAGAAAAAACGCTCAGAGGCCGTTCTAAGTGGAAAGCTGACACCTGCACAATCACGTAACCCTCAGAAAAATGAACTATACCTTGTAGAGGGTGACTCTGCCGGTGGTTCTGCGAAGCAAGGCCGTGATCGTCGCTTCCAAGCGATCCTTCCATTACGAGGTAAAGTTATTAATACCGAAAAGGCTAAGCTTGCCGATATATTTAAGAATGAAGAAATCAATACAATCATTCATGCTATTGGTGGAGGAGTAGGGACAGATTTCTCAGTAGAAGATATTAACTACGACAAGGTTGTCATTATGACCGATGCTGATACAGATGGTGCACATATTCAAGTATTATTACTGACGTTTTTCTATCGCTATATGAAGCCTTTACTAGAAGCGGGAAAGGTGTATATTGCACTTCCACCACTTTACAAAGTTAGTAAGGGGACTGGGAAAAAAGAAGTCATTGAATATTCATGGTCTGATGATACGTTGAAAGATGCCATTAAAAAAGTAGGAAAAGGCTACACACTTCAACGTTATAAGGGACTTGGAGAAATGAATGCAGATCAATTATGGGATACAACGATGAATCCAGAGACAAGAACGTTAATTCGTGTGAGAATTGATGATGCAGCAAGAGCAGAGCGTCGTGTGACAACATTAATGGGTGACAAGGTTGAACCTCGTCGTAAGTGGATCGAAACAAACGTTGACTTCGGTATGGAAGAGGAATCGAATCTGCCAAACGCAAAAATTTCGACCCTCGAGGAGGTTTAATATAAATGACACAGGAATTATTTAGAGACTTACCACTAGAAGAAGTGTTAGGTGACCGTTTTGGTCGATATAGTAAATATATTATTCAAGATCGTGCTCTTCCAGATGCACGTGATGGTTTGAAGCCAGTACAACGACGCATTTTATATGCAATGCATGCTGAAGGAAATACACACGATAAGGGCTTCCGTAAGTCGGCGAAAACAGTTGGTAACGTTATTGGGAACTATCATCCTCATGGAGATTCCTCGGTGTATGAGGCAATGGTACGTATGAGCCAAGACTGGAAAATGCGAAACGTCTTAGTTGAAATGCATGGGAATAACGGAAGTATGGACGGGGACCCGGCTGCTGCAATGCGTTATACCGAAGCAAGACTTTCTGCCATTGCAACAGAATTATTGCGTGATATAGATAAGAAGACTGTAGAATTTGTATCAAACTTTGATGATACAAGTATGGAACCTACTGTTTTACCATCTATGTTTCCTAACCTATTGGTAAACGGTTCTACCGGTATCTCCGCAGGTTATGCAACTGACATCCCACCTCATAATCTAACAGAAGCAATTGATGCGGTGATTATGAGAATGGACAAGCCAAGCGCGACAGTCGAAGAGTTAATGACAGTGATTAAAGGCCCTGACTTCCCAACTGGAGGAATCATTCAAGGTGTTGATGGTATTCAAAAGGCTTATGAAACCGGTAAAGGTAAAATTATTATTCGTGGAAATGCCTCAGTTGAAGATGTAAAAGGCGGTAAGCAGCAAATCGTTATTACAGAAATTCCATTTGAAGTGAATAAAGCGAATTTAGTAAAGAAAATGGATGAACTTCGTCTAGATAAGAAAGTTGAAGGCATTTCCGAAGTACGTGATGAGACAGACCGTACGGGACTTCGTATCGTCGTTGAATTGAAAAAAGATGCGGATGCAAACGGTGTGTTAAATTATCTATATAAGAATACAGACTTGCAAGTACCATATAACTTTAATATGGTCGCGATCCATAATCGTCGTCCTCGATTAATGAGTTTACCTAACTTATTAGATGCCTATATTGAACATCAGAAAGAGGTAGTAACAAACCGTTCAAACTTCGAGTTGAAGAAAGCTCAAGAGAGACAACATGTTGTAGAAGGTTTAATTAAGGCATTATCAATACTAGATCAAGTAATCGCAACAATCCGAGCTTCAAAGGATAAAAAGGATGCGAAGGAAAACTTGATGAAGGAATACGATTTCACAGAACCTCAATCTGAAGCAATCGTATCGTTACAGCTATATCGTTTAACAAACACAGATATTACACAGCTAATAAAAGAATCAGAAGAGTTAGCAGCAAAAATCGCAGAATTAACACAAATACTAAACAGCGAAACTAAGCTGGCTTCCGTGATTAAAACTGATTTAAAAAGAGTGAAGAAAACTTACGCAGATGTTAGGCGTACTCGTATTGAGGCAGAGATTGAAGAAATAAAAATTAATCTTGAAGTGATGGTTCCATCAGAAGATGTAATTGTAACCGTTACGAAAGATGGCTATGTTAAGCGCACGAGTCTACGTTCTTATGCAGCATCGAATGGCCAGGACTTCGGGATGAAGGACACAGATAGAATAGTAAGAAAGCTTGATATTAATACAACAGAAACGTTGTTGTTATTTACTAACAAAGGAAACTATCTGTATCTTCCAGTACATGAGATACCAGATATCCGTTGGAAAGACCTTGGACAGCATGTTGCAAATATTGTACCGATAGATAAAGATGAATCCATTATTGAGGCACTTCAGATCAAAGACTTTGATGCTCCATACTACTTACTATTTACAACGAGAAACGGTATGGTGAAAAAGACCGAACTAAATCAATATAAAGCATCCCGATATTCAAAAGCGTTAGTAGCGATTAACTTAAAGGATGATGATCAAGTTGTCGAAGTACATTTAACTGACGGTACTCAGGATGTGTTCATTGCTACTAGTACTGGATATGCTCTCTGGTTTAGTGAAGAAGAAGTCAATCCTACTGGTGCAAGATCAGCAGGGGTAAAAGGGATTAATTTAAAGGACGAGGACTTTGTCGTAACAGGTTCAGTTATTAACCCAGATAAGAAAGTGAACTTAGTTTTAGTCACTCATCGTGGATCCACGAAAAAAATGGGATTATCAGAGTTTGAAAAAGCAACTCGGGCGAAACGAGGAGTTGTTACTTTACGTGAGTTAAAGTCAAATCCACATCGTATTGTAAAAGTAATCCCAGTGGTTGATACAGAAGATGTAGTTGTCGTACAAACTGCAAAGAACGTAACCGAAATGGTGGATCCGATTAACCTGCGTCCAAATGATCGATATAGTAACGGATCATTTGTCGTTGATATTGACGATGCAGGTGTTGTAACAGATGTTTGGAAGCAAGGAAAAGAGGAAAAATAAGGACCAGAGCATATCCAAAAGGGTATGCTCTATTTCTATTGTGGGGGAAAACAATTGTGCCTCATTTTGTTTCATATATTAGGTTTACCGTTGCTGATATATATTCCTTGATGCATATTTTTATAAAATGAAACAAATATCAAGATAATGATACATATGAGGCAACTAGACGGATTTACCATTTTATAAAAAAATATCCATTTTTGTATTTACAAGATAAGATGATTGTATTATACTTAGTTTAAATAACTGAACGAAAGAGAGGGATGTATTATGGAAAAGTTAATTGTTGTAAACGCATATAATTTCATAGCACAGCCCTTGGTATGTAAATAATTCGATTCTTCTAACTATGTGAACGGATAGTAAAACCATGGGCTGTGAATACACTCATGGTTTTTCTTTGTTATTAGAAGTATCTCGGCTTTTTATAGCTGGATACATCTACACAGTAGGACCGTGAAAACGGTCCTTTTTTTATTATAAAAAAACAAAAAACTAAACGTTCCGTAGGAGGAAACAAATTTGAATTTAACTCAATTAGGATGGAATACACACTTACAAAATGAATTTGAAACTGTAAAGAATAATGAATGGATTGCTGGAAGAGTAACATTAGAGCATAAACGGATTTATCGTGTAATGACAGAGTCAGGTGAATTAATGGCAGAGATTACGGGGAAAATGCGATTCCAGGCAGAAGGACGAGAAGATTATCCGGCAGTTGGGGATTGGGTCCTGCTTTCAGCAAGACTAAATGAAGGAAAAGCAACGATTCACGGAATTTTACCACGCTTTAGTAAGTTTTCAAGAAAAGTAGCTGGAGAAACAACGGAAGAACAAATTGTTGCAACTAATGTTAATACAGTCTTTCTAGTAGCAGCCTTAAATCAAGACTTTAATATCCGTAGATTAGAACGGTATCTTCTCTTAACATGGGAGAGTGGAGCAAATCCAGTCATCGTCTTAACGAAAGCGGATCTCTGCGATGACGCAGAACCTTTTATTCAACAAGTGGAAGGTGTTGCATTTGGTGTTCCGATCCATGTTACGAGTGCCAAGGACTTAACAGGACTAGAATCGTTGCAATCCTACCTTGGAGAAGGTCAGACAGTTGCCTTGCTTGGTTCTTCCGGTGCAGGTAAATCTACGCTAACAAACTATTTGCTTGGAGAAGAAAAACAACTTGTACAAGATATTAGAGATGAAGACGGCAAAGGACGTCATACAACAACACATAGAGAACTAGTCTTGCTTCCATCTGGTGGTATGATTATTGATACTCCTGGTATGAGAGAGTTACAGTTGTGGGAAGCTGACAATGGAATGAGTCAAAGCTTTTCAGATGTTGAAGAGCTGGCTGAACAATGTTACTTCAGAGATTGTAAACATGAAAAAGAACGTGAATGCAGAGTGCGAGAAGCTATTGAATCGGGAGCGCTTGAAGAGAAACGGTACCAAAGCTATATAAAGCTTCAACGAGAGCTTGCATACCTGGAAAGAAAAAATGACAAAAGAGCACAGTTAGCTGAAAAGGAAAAATGGAAAAAGCTTGCGGGTGACCGTACAAGAGTCTATAGAAAATAAAATATGGAATAACAGCAAATGACCAGGTCAACGAATGACCTGGTCATTTGCTGATTATTGTTTTTTCTAGTGTGGTTTTATGTAAATCATTACTTAAATTTCCTCAATTTATCATTATTGGTAGAAATGATGAGCTGTTATGGTACTAAATAAATATGGCGTTGGAACTGCATCATTTTTGACCACCGTTCAATCTAGTAGAAGTACCCAAGTATTTAAAAAAATCCAAACCTCGCTTCACGGGAGTCGAATCTTGCAATGATAGAGTTTAACCAACATAGAGAAGTACTATTACAGAAGAACTTCAGACTGAAGTAATAGACAAACAAACTGAATTTGAAACGATGTAGGTTTCGATTTCACCGTCTCTTTATTACTTTTTTATAACTTAAATAGTTCACTTAGGTACCTTGCTTCATAAAATTATAGTAAGGGTTTATTTTCTGCTTATAAATATTGAAGTAATCAGTGTATGGTAGTCTGCAGATTTCTTCTACTGTTTATCAAAATACACAAAAAAAGGGGTGTTTAAGTGAAAAGGCTACAAGTAATGATAATCGTATGTTTAAGTATAATACTAACAGGATGTGAAAATGAAGAAAAAAAAGCTTGGGAACCTTATAGTCCTTTGAATACTACATCCTTAATGAAGCAATATGCTATACAAAATCAATATCAACAATTTAAAACCTTGATACAAGAAGGGTATAATGAAGAGGAAATAAAACAAATCTATGAAACTGTAAGGAAAACAAGTACGAATCATGCTGAAATAAATACTTTTACATTAGTTACCTTTGATAATGGTAAAATGTTGCTTGTACATTTATCACCATCGCACAGTGGAGAAGTATACATTCAGGATGTTGTGGAGATCCCACAAGAATTATCAGATACCTTTCATGGGATACTCAATTGATGGGTTTACGAACAATTCTAAGTATTCTTATATGAATATAATAGAAGAAATAAAACTAATACAAAAACCTATGTTAAATGTATCAATCAACACCCCTAAAACAAATTCATTTAACAGGTGATGATGAAGCAAGTGAGTAAGAAACTATGTGGGTCTTATTGAAGAGGTAATTCAATCGTTGCATAATACATAGTAGACCTATACTGTTCAGCAGAAAAAAAGTACGAATTTGTGAACTGCTCGCTTAGAAAACTGGAAAAATTAGTGAAGTGCCGGGGTTTAGTGATCACAAAATGATATTAATTTTTTGTAAAAACAAACACGGTACCCCTCTTTTCAGATGTTTAGATTAATGTTATGATTGTGTTGTTATAAAAATAATCATGAATGAGGTGAGGATAATGAAAACAAAAAAATATATGTCTTATCCTCATATTGCTAATTAAATTTTTCAACTTTTTACTTAAAATACATTTGCTCTGAGGGTAGGATTATTCACTCTCAGGGCTTTTATATTTAGGCGGAAGAAATATTTTAGTTTTCTGGCAAACCTATTATGACAGTCGCTTCCGAGTGACTGTCATTTTTTTGTTTTTCGTTATTCATCACTTTCTAAATATGAAAGGATGATGCATTATGAAAAGACTCGCTCAATATTTTCGCTCATTACAATCTGGACAGTCTTCTTACAATATGATTTATGAAGACCCGATTTACTGGAATAATAATGTTGCCTATTACATTGAACGGACAAATAAACTAACATTGGATAAACCATGTATCACCATAAAGATACCTTTTGACTGTATCGGCTTAGATGAAAATATAGATCAAGTTGTTCTCTCAGATTTTGCATTAAGAGAATGGGTTTCTCATAATGAGGCATTAAATCAATTGATTTATAACCGGTCACGTACTGATAAAGAAAATGGTGCTTTTTATTGTTTTCGTCCCACCAATGTGGTATTGCAACGAAATGCCTCGTATGTTGAAGTCATCTTGGGAAAATGGTATTTATGCGTAATGATTACAGTTCAACTTCCATTCAAGAATAATAATAAAGCTATGCGAATGCTCTGCAAAATGCTTCCAAAAGAAGTGGAGGAGTTTATTGCCAATTTTGACCTCATCAAATTAAATGCTGCATATGAATTGGTAAAAAAACAAAATATGATTCGTGAATGGCTGAAATCTAGTGATTATTGTGCATTTATTGGGAACGGTAGCATTTTGCCAAGAAACAAAAACAACAACGGTCCATTAGAAGGTGCCATGCCTTTTACTTCCCCGGAGAATAGTGAAATTGAAATTTGTGGTTTACAAGGAATGGGAATAAAACAGGGGGTGACGGTCATCACCGGCGGTGGTTATTCGGGTAAAAGTACATTGCTAGATTCACTTAATTCTGGTATTTACAATCATATCTTAGGAGACGGACGAGAATTTGTGATTACAGATCAAAGTGCAATGGAAATATCTGCAGAGGAAGGACGTTCCATTAAAAATATTAATATCACGCCTTTCATTAAATGGGTACCCAATAGTTCGGCTGAACAGTTTTCGACTGACTACGCTTCAGGTTCCACATCTCAAGCCGCAAATATTATGGAGGCGATTAACTTCGGATGTAAGCTTCTTCTTATTGATGAAGACAGAAGTGCGACGAATTTTATGATTCAAGACATCAAAATGCGTTCATTAATCAAGCACGAACCCATTACACCTTTTACGGAACGTGTCAGAGAGCTTTATGAAACTATTGGCGTATCTTCGATTCTAGTTATTGGTGGCAGCGGTGAATTTTTATCAGTTGCTGATCAAATCATTCTGATGGACAATTTCGTGCCAGAAAACGTAACCCAGGAAGCAAAAAAATTATGTGTACACGACAAACCAAGAGAACGTATCCCCTTAACAAAATGGAAGATAGAAAGAAAAATAACCACCAATCACTTTACGAGCTATCCACAGGGAAGTGGAACAGAAAAATTAATGGTTTCACCCATGGGCTACATGATGATAGGTGACGAACAGATTGATATCAGAGGACTTTACAATATCACATCAGACGCCCAACTTGCAGCAATTGCCTTTTTAATTCGTAAAATAGCTGTAAGTAATCAGGATCACGTCATCATTCTTCATGAAAAGATCAAACAAGCTCTCGATGATATGGAGGAAAAAGGAGTGGATATTGTATTTTCTGGCTTTTTCCCTGGTTTCGACAGATGGCTAGAATTACCTAGAATTAATGAAGTATTATCTGTATTAAACAGAATGAAGCATTTGGATTTTATTCAGCTTGAGCCCTCTAACACCTCTAATTACAAATAAGATTAATTCACTTGATAATCCAGAATAGTTATGTTTATTTAGTGAAACAAGCATTTACGATGGAATCCTCCAAAAAATTAAAAGGGCACTAACAATGTTTTAAGCACAAGAGGAGTTGAAACCCTAATCCGTCGTTATTTTTGAACTACAGCAGGATTCCATGATACGGTCGTGGAAGTATTCATTGATCAGGCGTATTTGGTGAACGCTAATGGGTAATAAAAATAGTAAATCGTAATAAAAGGGAGATATGTTTATGTCAGTTACGAAGAATAATCAAATAACTCAGGAAGAACGTGAAAAACTAATAGATGTGTTAAGAGTACGCTTTGAGAAGAATATGCACCGTCATAGTGACCTTGACTGGGACAACGTTCAATCTAGACTGGAAGCGAATACAGAAAAATTGTGGTCTCTTCATGAAATGGAACGGACTGGCGGTGAGCCAGATGTAGTAGGATGTGATAAGGAGACTGGAGAATACATTTATTATGATTGTTCACCGGAGAGTCCTTTAGGCCGTAGAAGTGTGTGCTATGATCGTGAAGCACTAGAATCAAGAAAAAAGCACAAACCTGAAAATAGTGCAATTGAAATGGCAACTGAAATGGGAATTGAAATATTAACAGAAGAACAATACCGAGAACTTCAACAGCTAGATGAATTAGATAAGAAAACATCTAGCTGGGTTCATACACCTGTTAACATTAGAAAGCTAGGAGGGGCTATCTTTTGTGATCGTCGTTATAATACAATTTTCATGTATCACAATGGAGCAGACTCTTATTATGCTTCTAGAGGATTCCGTGGTGCACTAAGAGTATAAGTTAAAGAAAATAGATACTAATACTAGAACAAAGATTGTATGATTACTTTATATGTATAGTTTTACACATCAAGACGCTAATCTTTCATGCGTAGGCTTAATGACAGAGGAAAAACCTGAAGTTATTGCTTACATACAAGAAGGAGTAGCGTCTTTTTTCTTGAATTATTACTACATTGGGGAATTGCTGAATTAGTACAGTAACGAAAGGAGAAGAACTTATTTGAAAAAAGCTATTAGTCTTATTGCAATAGTAATGCTTCTAAGTTTTATAGTATACGTAAATGTATACAATGGTTTTGCAAAACCACAGAGTATAACCATACAGAAGTTTGATGAACCCTTTGGAGAGGGAACGACAATCATGGATAAAAAAGAAATTTCATCGGTCATTGGAATTTTCAATCGAGCTAATTACCTTCGAAATGTTGAATACAAGCTAGCTAAGCAACCGACATATAAAATAAGATTGAACAATCAAGATGGGGAGAGTGAAATTATCCATATATATGAAGAGTTTGACAAAAAAACAACTCTACTAATCAGCTTAGAAAGAGGCTACTTCAAAATAAATACTA
The DNA here is from genome assembly GCA_008364785.1 of Bacillus sp. BGMRC 2118. Taxonomy (GTDB): domain Bacteria; phylum Bacillota; class Bacilli; order Bacillales; family SA4; genus Bacillus_BS. The sequence goes on from VTTJ01000007.1 coordinate 38,374, forward strand.
AACAATCGAACAAGATTATAGAACTATATTAGTAACAAATTAGTAACAACTGAATGGAATTTTTGAGAGTGAGGATAACATACAATAAACAATTACTGATTATTTAATAGGATTTAATAGTTTTTATTTGAGAAAGGTTTACTTGGTCCTTAAGGTGGCGTTAAGCCCTTGAGTGAAAGAATTTATCACAATGGGAAGAAGTGGATGCACAATGAGTAAAAAGGTCATCATTATTGGAGCGGGTATAGGAGGTTTATTTACAGCTATCTCATTAATCGAAAAAGGTTTTCAGGTTAAAGTATATGAAAAGGCAACTCAATTTGGCAATGTTGGGGCAGGAATTGTGCTTGGAGCGAATGCAATTCATGCCTTAGGGACGTTAAGGTTAGACAAACTAGTAAAAGCACATGGAGCAAAAGTAGGAACAGCAGAAATACGTAATTGGGATGGGAGCGTGATTTTTGAACTTCCTACTAGAAAGCAAGCAGATCGGTATGGTACACATAGTTACCTTATTAAACGATCAACATTACTCGCTATACTTCTGGAACAGTTGGATACCCAGCCTATTATTTCCCTAAATAAAAATCTGCATAAGATTTCACAAAATCAGAATAATGTAACTGCTTATTTTACTGATGGTACATATGATGAAGCAGATATTTTGATTGGGGCAGATGGTATAAACTCCATTGTACGCGAACAATTATTTGGTGAAAGAGAACTTCGTTATTCCGGGTACACTGCTTTTAGAGGAATATGTGACATGGTTGAACCAAGTCATCCACTGGAGGACGGTGGTGGTTTCGAAGTATGGGGAAAAGGAAAAAGGTTCGGATACTCGTATCTTGGAGATGGCAAAGTTTATTGGTTTGCTGCTATAAACTCACAAGCTGGTAAACGTATTGACCGAGAAGAAAGAAAAGAAATCGTAAGAAAATATTTTGAAACTTGCTATCCTCCAGTTCAACAAACCATTGAAGTAACTGAGAGTTCTTCCATTTTACATCATGATATTTTTGACCTTAAACCGTTAAAACAGTGGAGTCAGGGCAGAATAACACTTTTAGGAGATGCTGCTCATCCTATGCTACCTAACTTAGGGCAAGGAGGTGCTCAGGCAATGGAGGATGCAATTGTGTTGACCCATGTCTTGCAAAATAACTCGAGTGTGGAAGAAGCCCTATTGGTGTATGAGAATACACGAAAAAGAAGAACACAAACAGTGGTAAACCAATCGAGAAAAATGGGCAGACTGGTTCAACTTGAAAGTTCTATCTTAATGATTGGGAGAAACACTTTCCTAAAGTACGTACCTAAGGAAATGCTCACTACTCAACTTGATTGGGTACTTGGCTATAAGGTTGATAGGGAACTACAATAAATACTTATAGCTTTGGGTCAAAGGTGAAATAAATCACCTTGGAATGAGTCCTTATATCGAATAAGAAAGGACAAAATATTCATTTACCATATGTGTTGACAGTAAGTTACGTCACATTTTAAAATATGCAGGTAAATAGTTCAACAGTTTAACAATTAAATAATGAAACTATTAGGAGGTGAAGGATGAATGCCAGAAAAGCATATTCAGGAAATTGTAAATAAGTATATTGCTCTGTCTTTTTCGGTAAATAAAATAGGTGAGGCACTTGTGAAAGAACAACTTGACTGTGACCTAACTAGTGAACAACATTATATGCTTCGCTATATTTATCAAAAGAAAATATGTACCTCGTCTGAACTGGCTGAAGTATTTTCTGTGAAGAAGAGTGCAATAACAGCGATTATTACCCGCATGTGGACAAAAGGTTTTATTAAACGGACGAGAGATGAAAATGATCGTCGCGTTGTATACTTAACGCTAACAGACAAAGGAAATACGCTTTATTTAGAAACAGAAGAAAGAATTCATAAACTGGTAGAATCTATTATATCTAAGTTCGAACAAGCAGAAGTTGAAGACTTTATTAAGTCATACGAAAAGTTACATGAATTACTTGTACAAACAAAGAACGTTCAATTGGAGGGTTAACTCATGTATGCAATAATAAAAAATAAATGGTTTGTGTTAGTAGGGTGGATTGTTCTTATTGTTGGTTTATTTTTCATTGCTCCTAACATGGCTGACCTTGTTCGTGAAAAGGGTCAAATTGATGTGCCTGAAGGATATTCCTCATCCATGGCTTCAGAGATCATGGAAGGAGTGCAAAAACAGGAAGGAGGAGGCGATGATACACAAGTCGCCCTTGTATTTCATAGTGATAAGAAGCTAACCAAGAATGAAATAAAAGAGGCACAGAAGGCAATTCGCTTGTTGGAAGAGGACAAAGACGAAATCGGTATAACAAACATTGTTACTCATTTCAATGAAAAAGCTCTCGAAGAACAGCTTGTATCAAACGATGGAAAGGCGATTCTATCCTCCATAACGTTAGAATGGAACGAACGAGAACCAAAAGAAGTAACGGAAGTTCTTTACGAAACAATTAAAGATGTAAAGGTAGATCATGATTACACAAGTAACTGGTTAATTAATGAAGATTTGATGACAAGCTCTCAGGAGGGATTAAAGAAGACAGAAGGAATCACGGTTGTTTTCATTCTAATAGTTCTACTTTTAGTTTTCCGATCTGTTGTTGCACCAATTATCCCATTATTAACAGTTGGATTTTCTTACTTGGCAGCCCAATCAATTGTGTCAATATTGGTTGATAAGGTTGACTTTCCAGTTTCCAGCTACACGCAAATTTTCCTGGTAGCTGTATTGTTTGGAATTGGTACAGATTATTGTATTCTTTTGCTTAGTCGGTATAAAGAAGAACTTACTCAACATGAAAATCGAGCAGATGCAATAGTTGCAACCTACAAAAATGCTGGACGTACAGTGTTTTTCAGTGGGCTGGCTGTTATGATTGGTTTTGCTGCAATTGGATTTTCTCAGTTTGTACTGTATCAATCTGCAGCAGCGGTCGCAGTGGGTGTAGGACTTTTATTACTTGCTCTATTTACCGTTGTCCCATTTTTTATGGCAGCACTCGGCGGAAAGATCTTTTGGCCGTCAAAGAGTACTGCTGAGCATGGAGAAAGCAAGCTTTGGGGTGTAGTTGGTCAGTTCTCATTAAAACGTCCTTTGATCGCACTTCTTATTGTAGCAGCGGTATGTGTACCGTTTTTAGTGACGTACGATGCAGAACTTTCATACAACTCATTAGAAGAAATAAGTGGAGACGTACACTCAATCCGTGCGTTTAATGCGATTGCAGATAGTTTTGGACCAGGTGAATCGATGCCGACTCAAATTGTCTTAAAGAATGATGAAGAAATGGACTCGGTAGAATATATAAATTTAGTAGAAAAAATCAGTAAACAATTAGAACGCGTTCCATTAGTGGATACGGTACGATCCGTTACAAGACCAACAGGAGAACCGATTGAGGATTTCCTAATAAAGAAACAGGCAGAAACATTAAACGAAGGTCTTGGTGAAGGGAAAAAAGGACTCAATCAAATAAGTGACGGCTTACGAGAAGCGAGCGATGGCCTAACAAGCTCTGCTCCGCAGCTAGAAGAGGCAACTGCAGGGATAGGTGAGCTAGTAAATGGTACGTCAAAGGTTCAATCTGGTTTATCCGAAATTCAATCAAATCTTTCAAAAATTGAAGATGGTATACTTCAGGGGGCAGCAGGTTCTACGCAAATAAAATCGGAACTTGAAAAAGCAAAGTCTGGTGCAGAACAGCTGTTAGCAGAATATAAGAATCTCTCTGGTAACTACTCTAAGATGAGTTCAGGATTAAAAGAGCTTTCTGCAGCACTTTCTGCGACTAATCAATACTTTGCTGACCTGGAGTCAAAATATCCAGAGCTGCAAACAGATGTTTCTTATCAAGGACTGAAGGGAACTATTCTTGGAGCAGCGGGTCAACCGGGAGTTCAGGAAGAGTTAGTAGCCATAGTTAGTGGAATGTCACAAGCAACTACTGGCTTTGATGTAGTAAATGCAAATCAGCAGACGTTTATATTCGGATTAGATCAATTTATTGAAGGAATTAATCAACAGATCATTGCGTTAGATACATTAGCAACTGGACAAGGGAAAATTGTTGCTAATATACCAGGTGCCATATCTGGATTAGCAGATATTAAAAGTGGTCAACAACAACTGGCAGCTGGATTCGGTGAATTAGGTGGCCAATTAGGTCAACTTACAGAAGGGTTAAATCAGAGTGTGGAGGGTCTAGATCAAATTTCTGATGGACTAACCTCAGCGCAGGAATATATAAAAGGACTCTCAGAAAATGAAAATGGAGCTTACTATCTTCCTCCAGAAGTTCTTGAAAGCAAAGACTTTGAACAAGTACTTGATACGTACATGTCCGAAAATCGAAAGGTAATGACAATTGATGTAATCTTTGAAGCAAACCCATATTCCAACGAGGCAATTAATCAAGTCGGAAAGATTAACGAGGTGGTAAAGAATGCCACGATGAATACAAAACTAGAGAACGCCGTAGTTGCAGTTGGTGGAGTAACGAGAACCAACGCAGACCTAGATGCCATCTCAGGAGAGGACTATTCCCGAACAGTTATCTTGATGCTAGTTGGGATTAGTATTATCTTGGTTATTCTATTCCGTTCAATCATTATGCCGGTGTATATTATTGCTTCCTTAATCTTAACATTCTACACGTCTATGGGAATAAATGAAGCAATCTTTGTAAACATTCTCGGTTATTCAGGTATTAGTTGGGCTGTTCCGTTTTTTGGGTTTGTTATTTTAATTGCTCTCGGAGTGGATTACAGTATCTTCTTAATGGATCGCTTTAATGAATACAAAGATATTTCGATTGGAGAAGCGATGTTAGAATCAATGAGGAAAATGGGAACGGTTATTATATCAGCAGCTGTGATTTTAGGCGGAACATTTGCTGCAATGATGCCGTCTGGAATGTTATCACTGCTACAAATTGCATCAATTGTATTAGTTGGTCTATTCTTATATGCTTTAATCATTCTTCCGTTATTCATACCGGTTATGGTAAAAACATTTGGAAAGGCGAACTGGTGGCCGTTTTTACGTGAGAAATAAGAAGAATTCCAAAGACGCATGAATCCAGGGGGATTGATGCGTCTTTGTTTTTTACTTTTGTTCAATATTGTAAAAAAACCACATCTATTACAGGTCGATTTCGAATATTAAGAATTGTTTAAAAATATTTAAAAATACAATTGACAAATTTATAAAATTCGAATTATTATGAGTTATAGTCAATTTGTGGTAATCTCCCCAAGATTATACAAAGGCAGAACTTTAATATAAGAGTTCTGTCTGACTATCATAATTAGATTGTTTTGTTACACTAGATTCATTGAATGGTAGTGTTTCAAATAAATAAAATAAAAGGGGGAAGGATTAAATGAAAGAAAGAGGCAGTCTATCAAAAAGGAAATGGTTACCCTTAGTAGCTCTAACATTGGTACTAAGTTTATTTCTAGCTGCTTGTAGTGGTGGAAATGAAACTACCAAACCTGAGAAATCAGGATCAGGTGATGATGGGAAAACAGAAGTAAAGGAAGAACAAGTTCTAAACATCATTGACACAGCAGAAATTCCAACAATGGATTCAATCCAAGGTACAGATGCTGTAGCATTCCAAGTTATGTCTGAAGTATTCGAAGGACTATACAGACTTGGTGAAAACATGACTCCAGTTCCTGGTATTGCTGAAAGCCACACTGTAAGTGAAGATGGATTAGTTTACACATTCAAACTTCGTGATGCAGTATGGTCAAACGATGCTCCTGTAACAGCTAAGGATTTCGTTTACTCTTGGCAAAAAGCAGTTGATCCTGCTAGTGCTTCTCAATATGCATTCATTATGGGTGACATCAAGAACGCTAACAAAATCAACGCTGGTGAAATCACTGACTTAAATGAATTAGGTGTTAAAGCTGAAGACGATAAGACTTTAGTCGTAACTCTTGAAAGACCAACACCATACTTCTTATCATTAACAACATTTGCTACATTCTTACCGCAAAACGAAGAGTTCCGTACAGCTCAAGGCGAAAACTACGGACTTGAAGTTGAAAACTTAATCTACAACGGACCATTCACATTATCTGAGTGGAAGCATGAAGAAGGTTGGGTTTACTCTAAGAACGAAAAGTACTGGGATAAAGAAAACGTAAAACTTGATACAATCAATGTTAAAGTTGTTAAAGACCCAGCTACTGCTGTAAGTTTATATGAAACTGGTCAAATCGACCGTGTAGGATTATCTGCTGAATACGTTGATAAGTATTCTTCTGATCCAAACTATAAAACATATGGTGAGCCGACACTTTTTTACCTAAAGCTTAACCAAAAGAGTGAATCACTTGCTAACTTAGATGTTCGTATGGCATTAAACCTTGCAATCGATAAAGAAGGATTAGCTGATGTAATCCTAAACAACGGTTCAAGTGCTGCGTACTTTGCAGTACCAGCTGAATTTGTTACACACCCGGAAACTGGTGAAGACTTCCGTGCTAAGCATGGTGACTTCAACAAGACTGACAAAGAAAAAGCTGCTGAACACTGGAAGAAGGGTCTAGAGGCTCTTGGGAAAGAGAAGGTTTCTATCGGATATCTAACTGGAGATACTGAAGTAGCGAAGAAGATTGATGAGTACATTAAAAATCAATTAGAATCTACTCTTCCTGGTTTAACAATTGAACTTCAACAAGTGCCATTCAAGCAACGTTTAGAGCTTGATGAAGCAATGGATTATGAAATTCAAAACGCAGGATGGGGTCCTGACTATCAAGATGCTATGACATTCTCTGACTTATGGTTGACTGATGGTGGTCACAACAAGATGGCTTACTCAAACCCTGAGTATGATAAGTTAATCAACGATGCTAAGACAACTTTAGCTGCAGACCCAGTTAAACGTTTCGAAGCTCTACAAGAAGCAGAGCGCATCCTTCTTGAAGAAGATGCTGCGCTAGTTCCACTTTACCAACGTGGTACTGCTCAATTATGGCAGCCATATGTGAAGAACGTATTTGTAAACTCATTTGGACCTGACTACAGCTACAAGTGGGCTTATATCGAAGGTAAAGCAAAATAATAGCTTGAGAATACGTAAAAAGGGGGAGTAGATATCTACTCCCCTTTTTTTGTTGAAAACTTCAAGGACTGTAGAGAATAGTCTTTTTTTTATATTATTAATATTTTGAAATATTTCAGCGTTTAATGGTAAAATAATGGATAATATATAAAAATTTGGAGGGAGCTATGACACTAGCAGGGATTGCTCGAAATACACTTGGAATTATTATGTTTCCATTCACAATATGGAATGTTACTCAAAACAAAAGAAATAAGGTTTTACCTCCTGGAAAAATCGTTCGAACAAATCAATCGGATATTCATGTGCTCGTAACCGGTGAGGGTCCTGTTACAGTTATTTTAGAAGCCGGGTATAGTTCAACATCAATAGACTGGTGCTATGTACAACCGGAACTATCAACGTTTGCTAGAGTACTATCTTATGACAGAGGTAATTATGGATGGAGTAAGACAAAAAGAAAGACTATGAGCACTCTAGATCATGTAGAAGAATTAAGAGAAGTATTACATAAGCTAGATATAAAACCACCTTACGTATTAGTTGGTCATTCCTATGGTGGTCTTTCGATGAGGTTATTTGCCAGTATGTATCCTGATGAAGTGTCCGGTCTAGTATTGGAGGATGCTGCACATGAAAATTACTATGTCATGTCAAATGAAAATAAGAAACGAATCCAAACATTCAAAAGACTGGTTACAATGGGGTATGTGACTTCATTGATGGGGCTACCCAGATTATTGAAACAAAAGGTAGGACGAAAATTTTTAAGTGCTAAATATAATGATTCACTTAACTATACTGGATATACATTAGGTGCGTATCAAGCAGCATACCGTGAATATAGAGATAGTTCGCTTTCTGCGAAACAACTCTTTGAGTCTAGGTCATTAAACAAGAACTTACCAGTAGTTGTGATCAGTGCAAAAAATGATTCCTTACAATGGAATGAACATCAACAGCTGCTCGCCAAACTTACGAATCAAACGACACATATTCAAGCTCAGACAGGTCATTCTGTTCACTTAGAGGACCCGGAACTCGTCATTAACTCAATATTGAAACTAGTAAACAATCACTCTAAAATAAAAACTTTATAGGAGGATTTATATGCAACAAGCCATACATGAAATATGGGGATGGGTGAAGAGTCTATCAATTGCAGTTATTGTTGTGGTTATTCTTCATAGTTTCATTTTTTCTCCGACATTAGTCTCTGGAGAATCTATGATGCCGACATTACATGATCGAGATCGAATGATTATTAGTAAAATAGGTGAATTAGAACGTTTTGATATTGTAGTTTTTCATGCAACAGAAGAAAAGGATTATATAAAGAGAATCGTCGGCTTACCCGGTGACAGGATTGAGTATAGAAATGATGTCTTATACATTAACGGAAAGGCTTACGATGAGCCATACCTACAGCCATATAAAGAACAATTAAATGAAACTACGGTTGAAGGGCCTTTAACAGAGGATTTCACACTAATAGAAAAAATAGGTCAAGATACTGTCCCAGATGGTATGGTTTTTGTCATGGGAGATAATAGACGTAACAGTATCGATAGCAGACATCCAAGTCTGGGTGTAGTATCAATGGAAGAAATTATTGGGAAAACGAATATCATCTACTGGCCAATTAAGGATATGCAAGTAATAGAGTAAAGATTTCCCGAACGTTAAAGTAATATACTTAAGAATAGGAGAGTTAATCATGCAACCACCAAAACATATTGTGTCAGCTGCAGCCATTGTTCTAAATGAAAAGAATGAACTGTTACTAATCAAAGGACCACGTCGTGGTTGGGAAATGCCTGGTGGACAGGTTGAAGAAGGGGAATCTCTTAGAGATGCTGCAGTCAGAGAAACAAAAGAAGAATCAGGTATTGATATTGAAGTGATAAAGTTTTGTGGCATATTTCAGAATGTAGATAGAAGTATATGTAATACATTATTTTTAGCAAAAGCAACAGGGGGAGAGTTAACAACAACTCCCGAAAGCCTGGAAGTAGGCTTTTTCCCAATCCAAGTAGCATTGGAAAAAGTAACTCACTCCAATTTCAGACAAAGAATTGAACATTGCCTGAAAGAAGATGCTCATCCTTTTTTAGTTGAATTTTAAGGAATGGAAGAGATGGAAAAAACGATATTACATGACATAGAAGCTCTAGAAACAGAGCGACTCATATTAAGGAAACTGAGAGAAGACGATATCCTTGAAATATTTGAATATGGGTCAAATGATGAAGTTACCAAATATGTAAGCTGGAATACCTACCAAACGATTGAGGATGCAAAGGTTTTTTTAGACCATATATTAACACAATATGAACAAGGTGCAGGAGCATTTTGGGGGATTGAGGATAAGAAAAGTAACAAATTAATTGGGACAATTGACTTTGTTTCCTGGAACCAAAAACATAAAAAAGCTGAAATCGGTTATATTCTATCCCAGGATTACTGGGGTAAGGGCATAATGACAGAAGCAGTTCAGGCGGTCATAAAGTTTGGTTTTAAAAGAATGAATCTAGTACGAATTGAAGCAAGGTGCTTAGTAGAAAACATAGGCTCAGAGAAAGTCATGCAAAAAGCGGGAATGCACTATGAAGGTTTGTTACGAAAATCAATGTTCTTAAAGGAAATACACCGCGATATTAAACTTTATGCGATCTTAAAAGAAGATTTCATGTCTTGAATTAGTGTGTAACAACCAAATTTTAAAAAGGTAATAACCCCAAAAAATAGCACAAAGCTATGACTTCCCTATTTTATACTAAGTAAGGGAATTCAATATAACATTGTGCTACTTATTTAATGGGTACGTTAAAGTATATGACCAATAATACTGAAATCAGTATGGATAAACCATATGTTAATAATGGCCTAGAATGATGTAATCGTATCATACTGTACATGACACTATAAAAGAATACTTCCATCCAATACTCGTATCCGTTGAGCAAAATTAATCTGTCAAATTTGTATACGGGGTACTCAACAATCATGGAACCTATCACCCAAAGCATAATATATCGTAATTGCTTTGAAAATGATGTATTAAACGGATAATGAGTTAAGTAAACAAGAGTGATAGCAGGTAAACAGATAAAGGTATACAGTAAATCAGTTAATATATGAGATTGCGGAAGAATATCTGGCTCATACTTCCAAAGGTAATGGTCATGGCAAATTACGTTATATAGTAAATTACAAATTATTACATACATGATGGTGGTAGAATACTTTCTCCACTCTCTCCAGTTTCCTTTGAAGTAAGCCCAAAAAAGTAGCAATACTGAAAGAATAATATGCATAAGTTTTTACTCCAATCAAAAGTCTTACCTTAATATTTCCAAATTTTTGGAAGTTATGTGGTGGATTTTGAGAAAGTATCATAATGAGGTGAATTGGAATGGATATCAACGTGTTAGTAAATAAAATGAATGAATTTGAACGTGAAAGACGATATATACTGGGAATTGATGGATTAAGTCGTGCAGGCAAAACATCGATCGTAACGGAAATAGGTCAATATCTTAAGGAACGTAACCAATCGTTTCATATTTTTCACATGGATGAGCTTATTGTGCAACGAATAGATCGTTATAATACAGGACATGAAGAGTGGTTTGAATACTTTCAACTACAATGGAATACACAATGGTTGAAAGATAACTTATTTCGCAAATTGAAGGAGTCAAGGGACGTCTTGTTACCATTTTATTGTAATGAAAGTGATACACATTCAAACAGGAAAGTGATTTTACCTAAAACAGGTCTGATTATCGTTGAAGGGGTATTTTTACAGAGAGATGAGTGGAAAGAGTTTTTTGATTTCGTGGTGTATATGGATTGTACGAGAGAAATTCGATTCAAAAGAGAAAGCCTAAGTACTCAACAAAATATAAAGAAGTTTGAGGAACGCTACTGGAAGGCTGAAGACTACTATCTCCAAAAAATACAGCCACTCGCGCACGCAGACCTTGTCCTAGTTTCAGGGGAGTAGTTACAGGAAAACTCTAATCGGTTGTTCTGTAACTACTATTTTATTGTCGAGTTTAAGAAAAAATTGATGTCTTTCTTACGTTAATAATGATACTTCTTTACAAATTGCTTGGATAAACCATTTGCGAGAAGGTTAAATGTGATGATTGAAAATGTTATAGCCAAAGTGGCGAAGAAAGGAATCCATATGGGTCCTCGTATATCGCTTAAGATATTTCCTAAATGATTAGGCCACATAAGTGAAGTGTTAGCAAAGCTCCACTGACCTTTATCATCTTGAACGTGAATGTGCGAGATAAAAAACTGGAAGAAACCAAGTTGAGCTAAAATAACAAAGTTTCGGGCAATATCAAGGGAGAATGTAACCAGGATATGCGGAAACAATTGAGGGAATACATATCTTCTCACTATTTGTATTGGATTTGTCCCGAGAGAAATCGCAGCTTTTATATATTCCATTTGATATACCTTATTTATTTCATCTGAGAGAGTGCTTGTTACTTTATTTAATTCTACCAATGTTATGATTATTACTACTAAAATTGGTCTAAAATCAGAAAATAGGATTGGTGGTAAAGTCATGAAAATAATAATTGTTACGATGGATGGCACATATATGAAGATTTGATTCATCAGTTTTAGTAATGAATCCGACTTTGCAATCTTGTTTACAGCCAGAAAGGAAAGAGGTATACCTAGTAAAAAGCGAAGTCCACTTATAAAGAAAACATATAACAACGTCTCCTTTGCTCCTAAAACGAGTAGACTATACAAATCTTTTCCTTCATGATCAGTACCAAATATATTTTCAGACGAAGGAGGAAAAGGAGGCATAATAGGCTTTTTATCTTCTCCTAGCGTATACAAAATACGTTCAAGTTTTGTATCAACATTTGGTAATGACGTCGGAAAGACAACTATGTAGAGTAAAATGATTAAAAATAAGATGCCTGTAAGTAATTGTATATTATTAACATACTTAATCACGAGATGTATCCCCTCCTTCAGCTGCTCCTACCATGAACTGCCATATAACATCTACCAACAACTTAACGATAAAAATAATTGAAATAAAGGGAATAACAAATGTAATGGCTTTTAAGTCATCATAACCTTTTATTGCCTGGATTAACTGGTAACCTAAACCGTCATATGCAGATAATAATTCAATAATAGGTAGACTGGAAACTAAATAAATAAATGATATAAATACATGGCTTAAAATCGAACGTAAGCTGTTTCGTAACATATGTAATCGGATGATGCGAGAATTTATGGTTCCTTTTGCACGAGCAGTAGTAATATAATCTTTTTGCATTTCTTTCATCAGTATCGTCATCATTACCTTTGATAAATAGTACATAGGATATAGAGATAGGATAATAGATGGAAGAATGAAGTGAAACCATCGATCATTTCCAAACAGGTCAAGGTTCATATTATACATATTTCCTAGCGTGATAAACACGTATTGAACTAAGATAAATATAAAAAAATCTGGCAAGGTAAATAATAACCCAAAGGGATTTGATAGATTCTGTTTGTTTGTTGAAATTCTTCTTCTCATTTCAATGATGCAATACATAAAGCTGATGGTGAGGGATAGAAAAAATGCAGGAATGATTAAATGTAAACTTCTAGACGTGTAACGTTGTAATAGCTCAAGGTAGGTAATGCCTTCTGGGGCTTTCCCAAACCCTTTATTTTCAATTACATATGTGTAAAATTGGATTAGCTTTTTTTTGTATGCCTCTATACTGAAGTCATATTTCACTTCATGATGAAACTGTGATTGAGATATATATTGTGGCTCCCGTGGTAATAGTATGAACGCTACTATAAAAATGCATAGTAACAAGTAGGATATAGAAAGACGAAGAAGAAGCTTTGAAGTTGTCATTACGCCCTCCGAATTCAGAATAGTACGACTATTATACCATGTATATATAAAATTGGTAAAAAATACATGTGTCAAATTCGAACATGATGAACGTGAACATGACAGATTCGGACATTTCATGTTGAATTTAATCGAGAAAAAAAGATGAGTTATTTTTAAAAATAGTAGAGATATTCTGTATAATGAAAAAGAAGAGAAAAAAAGGAGCTTTCATATGAACTACTATATCGTTACAGGAGCATCGAGGGGACTTGGACAATCTGTTGTAAACCTTTTGTTAAAAAAGGAGAATACTGTTTTCGGTGTATCGCGTTCTGTTAATCAAGAGTTAATACAAAAAGCAAAAGATTTAGAAGTGACGTTACATTGGCATACTGTGAACGTTGGGGAAATAAAAGAGTCCGAGGATGTACTTCATACCATATTTGAGAACATCAATTATGATCATTGTAATTCGATCACACTCATTAATAATGCTGGAATAATTGAACCAATTTCGACTGTTGGTACAATGAAGTCCAATCAAATTTCATTGAACGTGCAAACAAATTTAGTAGCACCTATGGTGTGGACAAACTTATTTATAGAGAAGACAGCGTCTCAAAATGTAAAAAAAACAATTGTTAATGTTTCTAGCGGAGCTGCAAACAAGCCATATTCAGGCTGGAGTGCTTATTGTTCTACAAAAGCAGGAGTCGATATGTTTACGAAAACAGTGGGACTTGAACAGAAGAAAGAGGAAAATCCTACGACGGTGATTTCTTTTTCACCGGGTATTATGGATACGAATATGCAAACCACAATCCGTTCCAAATCGAAGGAACAGTTTGAGACGATTGATATTTTTAAAAATTATAAAGAAGAAGGTATGCTTCGAACAACAGAGTATGTCGGTTCAGTTTTACTAAATCTGTTGAACTCACCAAACATTGAAAATGGAAGGGTGTACGATATTAAACAATTGATTTAAAGGGGGATGAACATGAAAGTTCTTAAAGGAAAAATCATAAGTGGAATAGGAGAATTTGCACAATGGATGGAAAGTCTTGAAAGTTATTATTCCTATAAAACAGGGATCAAGCTTTTTCCAAAAACAATACAAGTTTATCTAGAGGAACCACTGACATGTCATGAGCCGATCTCTTGTTATATCAATGGGGCGGAAGGCGTTATTATGACCATTAATGACGTAGGAGTTGCTCATATTAGTCCTTCCTGTGATAGTGTGGAATTGACAAAAAATAATGGAGAAGAAGTAGAGATTGTCATACCGGTTTTAGAAAACGTCGTGATATAGATAAGAAGCGGAGGGCTCCGCTTCTATTTTTTTATAGGAGAATCAAAATGAATATATCAGATGAATTAAAATCAACACTAGTAGCTATTCATAGAGAAAAGGGAAAACAATGGATCCATGAGTTATCGCATTTAATGGAGCGTATTGAAAAGAAATATGCCATTACCTTTACAACAACCCCCTCTTTTAAGTTGTCATATAATTATGTCGTACCAGCTGTCACTTCTGAAGGAAAAAAAGTTGTAGTTAAAATGTCAGTGCCGAACATTGAGTTAGAACGTGAGGCAGAGTGGCTAAAAGATAACCAAAGTGAACAAGTTGTTAAAATGCTAGACTATGATCAAAAAGAAGGGTATTTACTCTTGGAACAGTTATATCCAGGAGTTTCGTTAAGCCATATAAATGATGATACTAAAGCAGTGGATATCGCAGCTACCTTAATGAAGTCAATTAGGAAAGAACCAAGAGCTGGGCATTCTTATTCTTCCATAGGAGATTGGGTTAAAGGGTTAGAGAGAATTAGAGAGAACTTCCATGGTAAGACGGTTTCTATTAATTGTGAATTAGTAGATTTGGCAGAGGAGAGGTTTCACTATTTACTCTCTACAATGGAACAATCTGTATTGTTGCACGGTGATTTGCATCAAGATAATATTTTGTTATCACATACTGGTTGGAAAATGATTGATCCTAAAGGGGTGATCGGAGAGAGAGAAGTAGAAGTGATACCTTTTCTTCGGAACAATCTATGGAAACATGAACGCCCTAAGTCTGTATTAGAGAATCGAGTCAATCATTTTTGTCATTTACTTGGATTACATAGAGAAAGAATATTACTTTGGGGGTTTTCACTATCTATTTTATCAGCATGGTGGCTTATTGAAGACGGTCAATCTCAAGAATCAGTGGAGCAAACGTTACTTTTAGCACAACTATTTAATGATTTGTTGAACAGTTAAGTTCTATTTCAAACTCTAGCAGAATATGTTTTTAATAGATTCTGTGATAGAGGTGATTGCGATGGTATTCTTAATAAATGATAAGGATGAAAAACTAAAAACTCATATGCAATTTTTCTTTACGCGGGGAGGGGGTATTTTTACAATCATCTATTCTCCCTACGATGAAGAGAAATATCCCTATCATCTAGTAAGCTTATTAAATCATGAAATTGTTGAAAGCTATGATGACCTACCAACTTTAGAACAGTTGACAGATGAGATTGGTGAATTTGATTCCTGTCACACGGATAAAGTGACAGTTGATGGAAAAATTAATAGTAGGAAGTAATATAACTTTTACTTTTACCTAGACATGCACGAAATTCCCTCTAGCCTAATATAACAATAGGGACGCAAAAATTAGGGGGAATGATCTTGTTTTATCATATTAAAGAACTGCAATATAATGCAAAACCGTCACGTCCAGATCCAGTATTTGCAAAAAAATTACAGGAAGTATTAGGTGGACAGTACGGAGAGATATCAGTAATGATGCAATACTTATTTCAAGGATTTAATTGTCGTGCAGAAGGTAAGTATCGTGATCTGCTGCTTGATATAGGGACAGAAGAGATTGCACATGTTGAAATGTTAGCAACTATGATTTCACGTCTGTTAGATAATGCTCCGGTAGGTGATCAAGAGGCAGCCTATGCGAGCGATCCAGCAATTGCAGCTATCATGGGAGGTATGAACCCTCAACATGCCATTGTTAGTGGTCTTGGGGCAATGCCGGTAGATAGTGTTGGAAATAGATGGACAGCAGCATATATTGGTGCTAGTGGGAACTTAATTGCTGACTTTAGAGCAAATCTAACTGCAGAGTCACAAGGCAGACTACAAGTATCTCGATTATATAATATGACAGATGACCCAGCTGTCAGAGATATGCTT
Organism: Bacillus sp. BGMRC 2118; assembly: GCA_008364785.1. Lineage (GTDB taxonomy): Bacteria > Bacillota > Bacilli > Bacillales > SA4 > Bacillus_BS. The sequence goes on from VTTJ01000007.1 coordinate 54,592, forward strand.
TCCTTCTTAATTGCTCGTGATACAGCACATCAAAATCAATGGATTGCTGCGATTGCTGAATTAGAAGCACGAGAAGGAGATGTTGTTGTGCCGACAACATTCCCAAGAGAGTTAGAAAAACAAGCAGTTGCATACGACTTATATAACTTGTCACGCGGTGAAGCAAGCAGTCAAGGTAATTGGGCACAAGGACCTGCTCCAGATGGTCGCGGAGTATTCCAATATGTATCACAACCTGTACCATATGGTCCAAAACCAAAATTAATTCCTGCTCCACCATATGTGTTCAATACACCTCCACCAATGATGAAATAAACAGAAAAAACTTGATGTAACCAACATCAAGTTTTTTCTGTTTATATAAAGGCATATGATAAACTAATAGAGTACTAATGAAGAAAGCGTGATGAATGTTGAGTAGTTTAAGAAAAATAGTTATATCAGTATTTGTTGGAGTAATGGGTGGTATTGTCTTTACACTGTTGTATTTACCGTTAGCATGGATGCTTGGGTCACTGTTTGCGATTGTTATATGGAAGCTGGTGTTGAAAAAGGAAGCTCATATCCATTCGTCAATGAGGAACGGCAGCCTTGTAATTATCGGTTACATGCTTGGCATTTCATTTACATATGATACCTTAATTCAAATGGCAAAGATGCTCCCGGCGATGTTAATCAGTACATTGTTGCTAATAGGCTTTTCAATTTTGATTTCAACTTTTTTGGCTAGATTTACAGGCATTAATTTTAAAACAGCCATGATTGGTATGATGCCTGGTGGTTTTTCACAAATGGTGATACTTGGTGAAGAACTAGATGATGTAGATGTAACAAGTGTAACGTTATTTCAGCTCATACGTTTATTATCAGTGATCTATCTAGTACCCGCAATCGTAAGAATTGATTGGTTTTCTCACCTTGGAAATTCAACGATGTTCGAATTGGACCAAATGGTAGCGGCCAATACCAGTGAAATCATATTATTTATAGTGGTAACCATTTTTTCTACTTGGATTGCTGTGAAACTTAAGTGGCCAACTCCGTATTTACTCGGTCCGTTGGTAGGAAATGCAATTTTTGTAATTTCGGGTTTTACGCCATATCATCTTCCAGAATGGATTATTGTAATTTCTCAACTGTTCTTAGGGATACATGTTGGGATCATGGTAGATCCGAATAAACTAAAAAATTGGAAGAGATTTGGAGTAGGGGCAGTTTTATCAAGTGTTTCTTTACTTCTTTCTACCATTGTAATTGCCTTATTTCTAATATGGCTTTATCCTGTATCTCTCGGTACATCTTTTTTGAGTGCGGCTCCAGGAGGTATTGCAGAAATGGGAATAACTGCTGTTGCGATCGGTGCAGATTTGTCTATTGTTACAGGATTTCAAATGTTTCGCGTGTTTTTTATCCTACTAGTAGTACCACCTCTTCTTTTATGGATATACAAAAGAGCTCGAGTCAGATATAAGAAGAGCTCATAATTGGCAAAAATGTACCTCTATCTCAGTTCTTTAAATCGTGCTACGATTGTAATTGTTATTTTGATGGAGGAGAGAAACATGGCTATCATTGACTTTACACTAGCTTATGAGAAAAAGGAAAAGGCAATCAATAAAATAAAATCCAAAGAGATTTGTATACAACTAATTGTGCCAGTTTATGAGATTCCGTTTTGGACACAATTTCTATTGCATAGCACTCACTCTTCTGGTTATTTTCTACAAATAGAAGCAAATGAACAGACAAAGAAGCTGCTTACAAGAGAGTATAGCATTTTATCTGATTTACAAGTAAGGGCACTCATGATCACTGACGTTGAGGAACGAGAAATACATGTAGCACTCACGTATGAAGAAGTGATAATACTCGAGAACTACTTAGAAAAGTATCTAGAAGAGTGTAGCATGTTTGATGATATTGAATATATGAAGATTACGGGTAAGTATCTTAATACCTTAGCAAATATTATGGAATCAAATGCAGAAGAGTTTGATTATATGACAAAATATATGATGAAAAGCATAAAGCTAGAAAAGTGAGAAAATCGGTTCTCACTTTTTTATTTCATATCATTATGGAATTAGAGAATGGATTGTTATAATGGAATGAAATAATATCTTAATATATGGAGGGATATCAATGAGCAGTAATTTGCAATACGCAACATTCGCTGGTGGTTGCTTTTGGTGTATGGTAAAGCCTTTTGATGAGCAGCCTGGTATTCATCAAGTCATCTCTGGCTACACAGGAGGTCATAAGGAAAATCCTACATACGAAGAAGTTTGTACAAATGAAACAGGACATTTTGAAGCGGTCCAAATTATGTTTAATCCAGACATTTATCCATATGAAAAATTGTTAACTTTATTTTGGCAGCAAATTGATCCAACGGATGAAGGTGGTCAATTCGGGGATCGTGGACAGTCATACCAAACAGCTATCTTTTATTATAATGAGGAACAACGTCTGCTTGCAGAACAATCGAAGCAACAATTAGAGGAAAGTGGAAGATTTAATAAGCCTATTGTAACAAAGATATTACCTGCACAGGAATTTTACGAGGCAGAGGAATATCATCAAGATTATTATAAAAAAAATCCTATACGATATAAGCTATATCATAGAGGGTCTGGACGTGAGAAGTTTATAAAAGATACATGGAAGAATCAAAACAAAGAGCAAGAGTTAAAAAAGAAATTAACTCCCATTCAATATGAGGTGACTCAAAATAGTGGTACCGAACCTGCATTTAGGAACGAATTTTGGGAACATAAAGAAGATGGCATATATGTGGACATCGTTTCAGGGGAACCTTTATTTAGTTCGTTGGATAAATATGATTCAGGCTGTGGGTGGCCAAGCTTTACAAAGCCGTTGTCAAAGGAAACGGTGAAGGAAGAACTTGATGTTTCCTATAACATGGTTCGAACTGAAATTAGAAGTAAAGAAGCAGACTCTCATTTAGGTCATGTGTTTGAAGATGGTCCAATGGAACAAGGCGGCTTAAGATATTGTATTAACTCAGCAGCTTTACGCTTTATCCCAAAGGCCGATTTAGAGAAAGAAGGATATGGTGATTTTAAGAAACTATTTGAGTAATATCAATAAAAAAACAGGAGCGATTGCTCCTGTTTTATTTTGGCTCTTTTCTAACTTTGTTGCTTTTCGTACAATTATTCCGGGTGTACAACCAATAATAGAAGCAAATTAGAAAAGAGCAACTCTATTTGTGTATAGAAGTATCTATATACAAAAAGTAAAAATCCAGCTTTAAAGATTTTTAAGAGAAAGCACCAATGTATACGAAAACATCCTTTATTTTTGTTGTAAGAAAGGTAACTGAATATAAAAGGTCGTTCCTTTATGTGAGCTTCTAACGGTTAAGATTCCTCCATGATTTTCAACAATTTTTCGTGAAACCGAGAGACCGAGTCCTGTTCCCTCGTCCTTCGTTGTAAAGAATGGATCAAATAAATGTTCAAGTGCATTAGGTTTGATACCGGTTCCATTGTCAATAAAGGCTATTTGGACATGTTTTTCAAGTAAGCTTGTCTCAAGCTTAATATGAAGTCGTTCGGTACTTTTTGCTTCGATTGAATTACGAAACAGATTAATAAATACTTGAAGCAACTCGGATGAATTAATCGAAACGAGAACATCGTCAACCCTTTGATCACAATTAAAATTAACATCTGCATCATGGAGAAAGGCTTCGCTTTTTAGAAACTTTCCGATGTTTTCACAAATATAATGGTTAGCATTAAAGAATTCGAATTTTGTGTCAGATGGCTTTGCAAGTGCAAGAAAATCAGTAATAATTTTATTTGCACGATCAAGCTCTGGTATTAATAGTGTTGAAACTAAATTTGAGATTTCAGGGTTGAATTTATCACTTAAAAATTGTAAATAACCCCGAACTGTTGTTAACGGATTTCGGATTTCATGTGCAATACCAGCTGCAATTCTGCCAGCTACTGCTTGTTTCTCTGCATCCTTTACTCGATTTAGATATTGAAAGGAACCGAGTACACGTTTGATTTTTCCAGTGGAATCACGGAATATGCGAGTGTTGTTAATGCCATAATTTGAATCTAACACTTCACGGTTTAAAATGGGCTCGCCTGTATGTAATGTTTCCAGTAACAATATTAAATTGTCTGGTATATTCAGTAGTTCACGTATATGCTGTCCAATAAGAGAGTCACGATCTTTATTAAAGTCACTGGCAGCTTTCTCATTGCAAAGTGTGATGTTTCCATTTTCATCAATCATCACAATATGATGTGGAACAGTATCAAAGATAGGGGTCAGGATCATCTCGATTTCTTCAAAAGGTACATCCTTCTCAGCAGATAAGTCAGTGATGAATAAAGGGGAAATATGCTCTTTTATAACAGTTTCTTCTGTTTGTGGAAGGTGTGTTCCGCGTTCTTTTGTAATTTTAAGACCACGCTTATGATCTGTATACGAGATTGAAAATGGCAATTGAGCAACAAGTTCACGATATGTTTGAAGTTCCTGCTCTAGTTGTGCCGTTTTCAATTCTACGTCATTATATGTTTCTTTCATCAAGATCGCCCCAAGTTCTATTTGACTAAAGCTAACAGTTCATCCTAATTATATACATACACTATATCACAAGAAGGAGGGAACATGTAGAAAAAGTTAGAATATTGACGAATAAAAGAAGACTAAGAATATTCTCTTAGCCTTTGCCATATTGTGCTCGTTTAACAAATGAGTTTTCCTCTTCTACCAAACCGCAAACACCGCATTGAACTCTACGTTCGGGTCCACGATAAGGTAAGTGAAACGGATCTAATTGATCACTTTCATATTGTTGTGTTACCTCACCTGTCTGTGGGTCCATTTTCACGGATGTTGAAACTTGTTCAATGATATTAAATCGAGACCTGTTCGTCTTACAATTTGGGCATAAATATGGTTGTGCCATCTAAAATACACCTCCTATAGGAATTATCTCCAACTAGAAGATGCTTTATGTAGGCTTGTTTTGCATAGATTGATTATCTTATTGAATATATACGAGTTTTATCTCAGGTTTTGCCTATTTCATCTGTAATGAGAGAGTCAAGAAGATTTATAAATCAATTACAACAATGCATTACGAAAAGAGTACATATGCAAGACTTCTACGTTATCGTTATTCGGCATGAACAAATTCATCAGTGTTCTCATCATATAACACAATCGTTCCGTTTGAGAATTGTACTTTCCAAATTCGTTCTTCTTCGTTCTGAAACACTTCTTGAACCTCAGTAGTTTCAGAAAGTTTAGCAAATTCTTGAGCATTTTTCACAATTGTATCTAATTGATCCATCTCCAATGTATCGGTATCCTCTACTGATGGTTTAGAGTCCTTTTGGATAAAAGTGCAGGCTGTGAGAAATACAAGCACTAAAATAATCAAAAACCCTTTCTTTTTCATCATGCCACCTCCTACTCGTACAAGCAGTATCCTGTTTACACAATATGCAAATGGAGGTGAGTGTATGACACAAATTGATGTAAGGTAGATGGTTAGATTGTTGTTAGGGAATTGAAAAGTAAAGGGAGAGCTAAAATGAAAGTATATGTATGGTTTATACAGAAATAAAAAAGGACATAGAAATGTCCTTTGAAATACATTGTAAGTAGTTGGAAAACATGTTAAGATAAATATTGGTCACCAAGAAGTAGATATGTATATTTATATAAATAACCTAATAATATCATAACATATCTAATGGTGTGATGTCAACATATGAAATAATAAATAGGAGTGGTGCTGATGAGTTTATCACCTCAAGAGTGGACAAAGGAACGAAAACGTGTCGATGAGGTAGTAGTGGAAGTAGACAAGAAGATAAATTCAATGAAGAGCCACTTAACTTCATTAAAAAAAGATATCGTTGATATACGAAAGGATTTCTGGGAAGATGTGCGTGTGAATACTGATGAACCTCACGAATTAATTGAAACCTTTGTTTCAATTAAACAACAGGCAGAATTTCTATCAGAACGGGAACGAAGCCATGGGCATTCACATTATTTAATTTCAAAACTTGAACGTTTAAAAAGTTCACCTTACTTCGGTCGTATTGATTTTCGTTTTGAAGGAGAAGAGGAGGAACACCCCATTTATCTAGGGATTGCATCTTTCTTAAATGAGGAGGATGAATTCTTAATTTATGATTGGAGGGCACCAATATCGAGTCTTTATTATGATTCGTTACCTGGAAAAGCGGAATATATGACACCGAATGGAATTGTAAAAGGTGAATTAACGTTAAAAAGGCAATATATTATAAAAAACAGTGAGATAAAAGGCATGTTTGATACTGGACTTGCGATTGGTGATGAGCTGTTGCAAGAGGTGCTGGGGCAAAACTCTGACTCTCAGATGAAGACCATTGTAGCAACAATTCAAAAAGAACAAAATGATATTATTCGTAACGAAACAAGCAAATATCTTGTTGTACAAGGTGCAGCAGGAAGTGGAAAAACATCAGCTGCCCTTCAGCGTGTGGCTTACTTATTGTACAGGTATCGAGAAACATTAGAAGCCGAACATATCTTACTGTTTTCACCTAACTCTTTGTTTAATGACTATGTCTCGACTGTGTTACCCGAGCTTGGTGAGAAAAATATGCAGCAAACTACCTTTCAAGATTTTGCTGAACGCAGATTAGATCTTGATTTAAAAGTAGAAGATCCATTTAGTCAGATGGAATACACATTAAGTGCGCAAGGGAAACCAGAATATGAAACGAGAATGAAGGGCATTGAAATCAAGACATCTAAGAGCTTTTTGAGACATCTAGATCAATTTTTGCTGAAACTTTCAGAAACGGGTTTGCTTTTTTATGACATTGAATTTAATGAAAGAACAGTTTTTAGTTCGGATGTGATCAATGAGTGGTTTCTAGAACTTGATTCATCACTGACGATCCCTAACCGGCTTCAGTTATTATCAGAACGACTTCTAAGAGAGTTAAAGAAAGTCGCGAGGAGAGAGCGTAAGGAAGTGTGGGTAGAAGAGGAAATTCAGTTCTTAGATAAAGAAGAGTACTTACATGCATATCGAAAGCTGCAACAAAAGCATAAAAAGCAGTTTTCAGAGGATGCGTTCAATGATTTAGCATTAGAACAAAGTTTCTTATCAAAAGTTGTTGTGAATTCATATATGAAGCCCATTAGAAAATTTATTAAAGAAATGCAGTATATAGATTTTTTAGGGATGTATGAAAAAGTATTTAACGATACAAGTATCGACAGCTCTCCATTGTGGGGAGAAATATGTGAAAACACATTGGAGGCAATGGAGGAAGGTAAGTTGTTCTATGAAGATGTGGCTCCTTTGTTATATTTGAAAGAGAAACTGCTCGGATTATATAAAAATACTTCAGTAAAACATATCTTCATAGATGAGGCTCAAGATTATTCTGAAATGCAGCTAGAGTTGCTATCGATTTTGTTTCCAACTAGCCATATGACATTGCTCGGGGATTTTAATCAGGCAATCTTTGCACATTCTGCCAATGGGTATGCAGCTCTGACAGAAGATATGCAAAAGGAAAAAGAAACAATCACGTTAACAAGAAGTTACCGCTCAACGAAACAGATTGTAGAGTTTACGAAGCAACTTGTACACAGAGGAGATGAAATTGAACCATTTAATCGTAATGGTGAAAAGCCTCGGGTGACAGTAATGAATCAAAATGAATTAACTGCATACACAATTAAGACAATCCAATCTCTTCAAAATAAAGGAGTACATCATATTGCGATCATTTGTAAAACAGCTGTAGAAAGTGCAGAAGTCTACAGCAAGTTAAAGGAAGAAGTACAGGTAAAACTAATCCAAAAAGAAACATCCAAGTTTGATAACGGAGTAGTTGTGATTCCATCGTACTTAGCAAAGGGGATCGAATTTGATGCGGTGATCCTTTATAATGCTTCGGACGAAGTTTATGGAAGAGAGTTTGAACGGAAGTTGTTTTATACAGCATGTACAAGAGCGATGCATGAGCTTTATATAAATGTTTCCGGAGAAATGAATCCGTTTTTAAGTGGTGTTGACCTTACATTGCTTGACTTTCAAGTTCTCGAATAGCTACTCTAGTACCTAGAATGAATCAAAAAAGAAAACCAAAACGTAGGTATTCCGTTTTGGTTTTCTTTTTATTTTACATATTAACTGTGTTTTTATGATCACGAACGAGTGAGAAGGGAGAAGCTGAATTTCCTTCGGTATGCTCTAGTTCCTGCTCTACCTTTTTTCCTACTATTTTAATGTTTTCATCTACAAACACATTTTTCAATCCTTCAATAATAAAGTTTAATGATAGTATGGTTAGACCGAAGAAAAGGACTGGCCATAATACTAGATTTGGTTGCGATATGAAATCAGAGAAGTACTTTGCGATTAGACCGCCCCATTCATTTGATGATGAGAAAGATTCCATGACCGGAATACCGGTAAACTCATCTGCATCCACTTCTTGACGGTCATTCCCACCTAAAAATACACCCAATATTCCAAGATGGGCAAAGATAATCAGTACTTGGACGATTTGCTGTAATAATACAATAAATAATTGTGGTAAAAAGTATGGGCGAACATGGGTTTTGAATATATGCCACCAGCTCCCACCCATAATTCTTGCATTGACGATAAACTCCTTATGATAAATTCGAGCAATCTCATCTGATAAATAAACGCCTATTACCGGTGTCGATAATAAAATAATGATGATAATCGGACCATAGAAAGCAGATTTCTCTCCAAAACTCCAGGTGAAAACAAAGATTGGTGCTGCTAGCATATACGTAAATAACGATAGAGGCAAGTAATGCATACCCTCAAATAATCCTCTAAACCACTCCTTAATAGAGGGAGGTAATAACTGCAAAATAAAGCCTAGAATTAAACCGATTAACACTCGTGCTGCACCTACTAGAATTGAAAGTAATATCGTATATTTGGCACCATCAATAATCATATAAAATAAGCTGTGTCCCATCATGTCTGTTCCAAATGGAAACTCAAGCGATGGAGGAAAGGGACCTTCGCCGATCTGACTTCCTTCTTCGTTATAAAGGTATCGATACGGAGCAGGTACATCTTCCTTCAATACAAAAGTGTAATAAAAACTACATAGAAGGAAGGTCAGTAGTATGAAGGAGCCGGCAACAAACAATTTATTTTGCAACAATGCTTTTATATACATTTATTCAGCCACTCCCTTCAGTGAGTATTTCGTCACAAGAACTCTAAGAAGAGTCAGGACAATAAAGAACGGAACAAAAATGGATAACAATCCTAATGTAAGTAATTCTGGATTTCGTGCACAATTCACCCAGACAAAGCGCAATAACCCGTTCACATTTAATGCAATCTCAATGATTAGCAAGTTAGAAAGAGTAAACCAAAAGATTGTCTTAAAGTGATAGACAAAGGAAGCAAAAGCATTTCGGAAAATATGTCTAAATAGGATTCCTGTTTTAGTTAATCCTTTACCTCTTGCTAATTCAACGTATAGGGATTGATACTCTTCCTCGAACGTTAATAGTAAATATCGTGTCATATAGATGGTAGGCAAGAAGCTTAAAACGAGAAGTGGGAGTAAGAAAGCCTCATCTCCAAAAGTACTAACAGGGTTGAAAAGTAGAATATTCGTCTTCTTAAAAAACCACATTACGAATAATTGGAGCCCAATAATGGCAAATAAGTCTGGTAATGACTCGATGACAAAGAAGAAAAACTTTACTCCTTTTTTCAGTCTTTCATTCATCATCATAATGAAATATGTAAACAAAATGGATATAGAAAAACTAATTGAAAAGGTTAAGAATAAATACTTTAATGTTTTTACGTATACATCTTGATAAATAGGGAAAAGTGGTCTTTCTCCTCCTCTATCACTTATGTATGTCCAGTCTAATAGGTGTATGATTTCCTTCCCAAAGCCCAAAATGGTTGTTACATATTTTTCAGGTTGTATTGCCATAGGTTGGTATAAAAATAGAGTGTTACGCAATCTCCCTGAATCTAACAATGCTTGGATTTCTAATAAATGATCAATATCAAAAATTAGATAGGGGAGTGGACCTATAATAAGGATTCCGATTATTCCTAGCACGAATTGACTAATAGGATTAGAGATTATACCTTTAATCACATGATTGACCTCCGTCCGTAACGAAATTGTAATATTGTAATATTTATGTATAATTTCTCCATTTAAGAATAAAATCCTTCATAAATCTGTAAATAAATGGTATCATTTTTAAAAAAGTATAGGGGGATTCGATGAAACGATTACTATTAGCCGTTATTATCCTAGCTATTCCGTTAATTTTAATCAATGCACATACTGCATATGTTGCAGAATTAAACAAATTTGATGATACCAGTATGAAAGATTTAGAGAAAAGATTAAACGAAATTGATGGTTTAACAAAACATTTTGAAGGTAAGTTGGAACTTAAATATGCAAAGAAGTCGAATTCGGTTTACGAAACTCATATTTATGAATTAGTCGGTACAGCTAAGCCTGAATTTTTTGAATTAGATCCAATTGTAGAATGGGAAACAAAAGTTGAGATGGCTAAATTTATCTCAAAAGAATATAATCCAGCAAGTAAAATTCAGTGTGGACGCAATAAGATGTGTGCATTAGAGGATTTTGTCATTGTTCATCCAAAATCAAAAGTTCAATTCAGGCAGCCATTTTGGAAATATAACTAAGAAGATCCCCCTTAACTGTTTGTAAGGGGGACCTATTTTTTATATAGACTCTAATTTATGCATGGATTCTTGTATTTCCCCGATTGGAAGATTCTCTCCAATAAATACTAGATTTGTTGGGATTTTCACAAGCTCCTTCATATAAATCGGCATTCCGTACGAGTATTGAAATAAAAATAATGAATCAGAATGTGTGAACCGTATGTAACCTTTTATTCTGAAGATATTATCGGGCATAATTCGAAGCCAGTCTTCGAATTGATCAAGGTCGATTGGACGGGTAAATTTATAAACAAATGTTTTTAGGTGTAGCTTATGGTGCACATGTGCTCCTTCGTGATTTTCTCTAGCTTTTCTCTCAGATATTTGTAAATGATCCAAGTTTACCTTTGCAAACGTCGTAAAAAGTAGTTTCCCAAAAGGATTCAGTTGCTGTATTTCAAATGCAAGTTGACTTTGTGCAGATTCTGAAACATCATCAACTTTGTTTAGTACTATCACGTCTGCATGTTTCACCTGTTCGATTAATAATGATTGCAGCTGAGGGCTCAGTTCTTTTCGGTGTTGCCACCTTTTTGCATCTACTAAGCTAATAACTCCTTCTACGTTCAAGTGTTCTACTAGTATAGGTGACATACAGGCATCTACAACTTCTATTGGATGCGCAACGCCAGTTGTTTCTATATAAATCACATCTAATGAATGTAAGTGAATTAATTCTTGTAATTGTGATTCTAGTTGACCTTGAATTGTACAACACACACAGCCATTTAATAATTCTTTAAGAGGTGTTTCCTCATCTACAGCATGAGAATCAATCGAAACCTCCCCAAGTTCATTCATGAGGACGGCCACTTTTCTTCCCCTTTCCTTTTCCTGTTGGAGTATGTTGCGTAATAGTGTTGTCTTTCCTGCACCTAAAAAACCGGATAATATATAAATAGGTGTTTTCATGTTTGTTCTCCTTCTAGTAAATGTGACTCTTCTAATAGTATGAAAAATTGAAAATGATAGCAAGATGAATATATAGTAGCTTTTATTATGAGAGCAATAATGGTAGCATACAATCATTCAATGTTTCAACGATGTATGGAGGAATTATGAGAGAGAAAGCCATGTTTAAGGAGATATTTTATCAATCAAGTGTGCCACAACTAATTGGTTCAATAGATTTTAAAAGAATTGAAATGAATGCAGCCTTTTATGAGTATATAGGGTATTCAAAAGAAGAATTTTCCCAAATGACAATACCGGACATTTCACATCCAGAGGATTTGTTGTTAGATCAACAATTGTTCTCGGAATTAATAAGCCGGAAACGGGATAAATACCAGATGGAAAAAAGATATATACATAAATCAGGTGAAATTATTTGGGGTATGCTTCATGTAAGCCTTATAGATGTAGAAGATGTAACATTTGTACATGGACAAATTATGGATATTACAGAGAAGAAATTGATTGAAGAAACGTATCGGGTGAATGAAAAGAAATATCGTTTACTAGCAGAAAATTCATCAGATATTATCATCATGCACGATGTTGATAGTACATATCTGTATGTATCACCATCTGTAGAAACAATTTTAGGATATGAGCCTGATCATATAATTGGTCTAACTCCTTATATGTTTATGCATCCAGACGACGTTATTAAAGTAAGAGAACAACATAGGCTTGCTGTTCAAAAGATGAAGCCTTTTGTTATAACATACAGATTCAGGACTAAGTCAGGTAACTATATATGGATAGAATCAGCTGTAAAGCCTGTCATACATGAAGAAACGGAGATGACAACAGAATTAATTTCAGTTTCGCGAAACATACAGCAACGATTGGAAACGGATGCATTAATTAGAAAATCCGAAAAGTTGGCAGTAGCTGGCCAGTTGGCAGCAGCAGTTGCTCATGAAATTCGTAATCCGTTAACATCCATAAAGGGCTTTATTCAATTGTTTCATTCTTCAAATGAATACTGTTCACCAGAATTTACTGGATTGGTATTAGATGAATTAAAACGAGTAGAAGAGATAATATCTGAATTTTTAACCATGGCACGGCCACACCAAAAAGAAATGAAAAATGTCAATATAAGTGCAGTCGTAACTCAAGTTGTCCAGCTGCTGCAGACACAGGCATTACTGGACAATAAAGAATTAAAGCTTGAAATATATGATCACACACCATGTGTAAAAGGTGATTCAAATCTATTAAAGCAAGTATTTATAAACATCATCCAAAATGCATTAGAAGCAGAAAGAACAGATGGAAGGGTCGAAGTTCTTGTACAATCACATGATGATGAAATTGCAGTTATCATTCGTGATTACGGTATTGGTATTTCAAAGGAACGACAGATCAAACTAGGTGAGCCGTTTTATTCGACGAAGGAAAAGGGGACCGGACTAGGTCTGATGACAAGCTATAGGATTATAGAACAACATAACGGTAGAATCATCATTAAAAGTGAAGAAGGGCAAGGAACGGTCGTTACGATTTTCCTTCCTGTGAATAGGTAGAAGGAGAAGCGAACTTTCTTCTTCTTTTTTATTTGTTTAAAGCATACTTTTATGATAAGTTTACTATGTTTATATCCTTATTAGAAAGGAAATGTCTAATGAAAAAAATATATATCATTCATGAAAATAGCGAGTGGACCGTGCATTTAACAAAACATCTTACTGAGCTTGGGCTTCCATTTCAAGAATTACACATGGCTGAAGGATTAATCGATTTAACTTCTATACCTGAAAAAGGTGTTTACTATAATCGGATGAGTGCATCGTCTCATACACGAGGGCACCGATATGCACCGGAATTAACGAGTGGACTTCTTGCTTGGCTAGAGCAGAATAATCGTACTGTTTTTAACGGCAGTCGGGCATTACAGTTGGAATTAAGTAAAGTATTACAATATCTAGAGTTAGAAAAGTTTGGGATACGTACACCGAATACGATTGCAACTATAGGAAAAGAGAATATTGTCAGAGCTGCAGAGAAGTTTGGTACCACAAAAATTATTACGAAACATAACCGTGCCGGAAAAGGGCTGGGTGTGCAGTTATTTAATGAGATTCACAGTCTGCAAAATTATGTAACTAGTAATCAATTCGAAGAACCAATTGACGGTATAACGCTAATACAAGAGTATATTGAATCGCCTGATTCATCCATCACTCGCTGTGAATTCGTAGGAGGAAAGTTTGTATATGCAGTTCGGGTAGATACATCAGAAGGCTTTGAATTATGTCCTGCAGATGCCTGTCAAATTGGTGATTTATTTTGTCCGGTAGGTGAAGAGGTAGAGGAAAAGCCTAAATTTGAAATCATTGAAAATTTTAATGACCCAATTATTGAACAATACGAATCATTTCTGGCAGCGAACAATATTCATGTAGCGGGGATAGAATTCATTCGAGATAAAGAAGGTGTCATTTACACGTACGATGTTAATACAAATACGAACTATAACAGTGATGCTGAGGAAAAAGCCGGGATATTTGGAATGTTAGAGTTAGCAAAGTTTCTTGGTAGTGAACTAGAAAAAGTGGAAGACTAACGAAGTTGTCAATTTACATATTTTGTTGATAGAAGGGATTCGATAATATTCGAATCCCTTCTTTATTTCACCTATAGTATTATGATTAAAATCTTTTTGGGAAAATTGGTATACTAGGAGATATCTTTCTTTGTAAGGAGTGATTTGTACGTGAATAGGTGTGGCTGGGTAAATGATGATCCGCTTTATATAGATTATCATGACAAAGAGTGGGGAGTTCCGGTGTATGATGATCAGAAACTATTTGAGTTATTAAATTTAGAGGGAGCACAGGCAGGATTAAGCTGGTACACGATATTAAAGAAGAGAGAGCGTTATCGAGAAGTATTTGATGATTTTAATCCTAAAAAAATATCGCGTTACGATGAGGAGAAAGTAGCTGAGTTGCTTCAAGATCCAGGTATCGTACGTAATAAGCTTAAAATTAATGCTGTTATTACAAATGCGAAAGCATATTTAGAAGTTGTAAGGGAATTTGGTTCATTTCGGGATTATATATGGTCATTTGTTGGTGGAATACCGGTTCAAAACCATTTTAATGATATGACCGAAGTACCGGCTTCTACAGCCATTAGCGACAAAATGAGTAAGGACTTAAAAAGAAGAGGATTTAAATTTGTAGGAAGCACCATTTGTTATGCCTATATGCAAGCAACAGGTATGGTCAATGATCATATTACAACGTGTTTTTGCCACAATAAAGAATAAAAGAGTAAAATCCCAATTTAGAGGTAAGATATGGGATTTTTTTCTGGTTACATATAATTAATTTTGGCAAGTATGTATAGTATACACAATGTAGGGGACATCAACAGAATGAAGGATGTCACAAATTTGAAACCGAACGATAATTTTACTAGGTAGAATATCATTTTCATAAGTAACAAGGAGATGTGGATTTGCTAAGTGAAATCACATCGTAAGAACCACTCTCTAATATCGCTTTGAGTGATTTCTAATCAATTTCTAATCTTTCTTTCAGTTTTTTTTAAGGATGCAGGAGTACTATATGATTAACAAAGGTTTGAAAAGGAGATTGAAACAAATGGGTTATTATGATGAACATACACAATTACGTCAAGGACGAAAAAGAAAGTTTCCAAAAACATTTATTACTAGTGTAGCTGCAGCCTGCATTGGATCTGCCATTACCCTTGCGGTTGTCTCACCTAACAGTGTGGAGAATAAAGTCCTTGATACAAAGAGTCAAGCGGATGTTCCAGCGATGACAAATTCTATTGAAACGGTAAGCATGAATTTTGAAACACAAATTACAAAAGCGATTGAAAAGGCAAGTGGTGCGGTTGTTGGAGTTATTAACATACAAAATAACCGCATGCTCCAACCTGACCAAGAAGCAGGAACAGGATCGGGTGTTATTTATAAGAAAAAAGATGGAAAGGCATATGTTGTCACAAACAGCCATGTTGTAAACGGAGCGAGTAAAATTGAGGTAAGTTTAGAAGATGGAAAGCGTGTGGCGGGTAAGTTGCTAGGTGAAGATGTATACATGGACTTAGCTGTAATTGAAATAGATGCCTCTCTTGTAAAGCATGTTGCAACCTTTGCATCCTCTGATCATATTAAACTAGGGGAACCGGTCTTAGCGATTGGTAATCCACTAGGACTTGAATTCTCTGGTTCAGTGACACAAGGAATAATTAGTGGGTTAGATCGTTCAATTCCGGTTGATTACAATCAGGACGGATCAGCTGATTGGGAGGCTGACGTACTACAAACAGATGCTGCGATTAATCCAGGTAACAGTGGTGGAGCACTTGTAAATGCGAATGGTGACGTTATTGGCATTAATTCAATGAAAATTAATCAAACATCTGTTGAAGGTATCGGCTTCTCAATACCTATATCCATTGCGATTCCAATCATAGAGAGCTTGGAGGTACATGGTAAAGTAATACGCCCGTACTTAGGAGTAGCAACTCGCTCGTTAGCAGATGTCGCTAGCTATCACTGGCAGCATACATTCAAATTGCCAAGTGACGTTACAGAAGGGGTATTTATCGAGCAAGTGGGACCAAACTCGCCTGCAGCTAAAGCAGGATTACAAGAGATGGATGTTATTGTGAAATTAGACGGTGAAAAAATCGAATCGATGGTTCAACTTCGTAAATACTTGTACCAAAAGAAAAATGTTGGAGATACAATCACTATTTCGTATTATCGAAATGGCGAATTAACTGAAACGAAAATGACTCTAGAATCCATACCTGGTGAACAGTCATAAGGTGAAAAATTAAAGCTATCATTCTAAGGTGATAGCTTTTTTCAGCGAATTCGCAAAAGAACCTTCACCTCAATATAGAGATCAACAGGTCTTGACTGAAATAGGCAGGCTATAGTACCAGAGTATTAGCAAAAGATATATAATAAATGAAAGCATTGAATAAAGTGAGCGTGATAATAGATGAAACGAATTTTAATAATCGAAGATGAGAAGAATATTACTCGCTTTTTAGAACTTGAGCTGCGGTATGAAGGGTATGAAGTAGAAACTGCAGACAATGGCCGAACTGGTTTGACGAAAGCACTTGAAACTGAATGGGATTGCATTTTACTAGATTTGATGCTTCCAGAGTTAAATGGTGTAGAAGTGTGCAGGAGAATTCGAAGTGTCAAAGCAACACCTATTATAATGATTACTGCACGAGATAGTGTGATGGATAAAGTATCTGGTTTGGATAGTGGTGCCGATGATTATATTGCCAAACCCTTTGCAATTGAAGAATTACTTGCTAGATTAAGAGCTTTGCTAAGGCGTTCACAACCAATGAATCATGAACTGACTGAAGAGATTGTAAGTTACCGGAACTTAACACTTGAAGTGCAGGGTAGACAAGTGAAGAAAGACGGGGAGATCATTGATTTAACAAAGAGAGAATACGAATTGTTATACGTATTAATGGTTAATCAAAATATCGTGATGTCCCGCGAAACATTGTTGAATAAAGTGTGGGGTTATGAAACTGAAGTGGAGACAAATGTGGTAGATGTGTATATTCGTTATCTTCGTCATAAGCTAGATTCGATTGAAGAAGACAGCTATATACAAACGGTACGTGGGACTGGCTATGTGATGCGCACATGAATAAGCTCGTACGATATTTTCGCAATGTACCACTGCGGTGGAGGCTAACTTTTTCTTCTTCAGTATTAATGTTTATTACATTCCTCGTTTTTAGCTTTGTACAATATGAACTTCTTTATAGTTGGCTTTTATCACAGGAAAAAGAAGCCGTACTGAAAACGAAGGAAGAAGTAGCGGCCTATTACGAACAAGCGAATAGACCCTTTCAAGAAATAAATCGTAATGATATGGAAACACTTTTGTTGAAACTAAACGATCGCCATCAACTTATTCGGATTTTGGATATTCATCAAGACTTAATGATCTCTGTATCCAATGAATTTCCAAAGAAGCTATCCATTGCTAATTACCCTTCTCGAGAAGGTATTGAGGAACTTCGAATTGACGGTGAACATTATATTGTTACGTGGGAGCACATTCAAACTCGCACCTTTCAGGGAACGGTTGAGGTAGTAAGAAATTTAACTACTTTTCATGAAGTTACAAAAATAATTTTTTTCATTACGATAGGATTTGCCATCGCAACACTAATCATCAGTGTGCTTAGTGGAATACTGATATCAAGGCAATACATAACTCCGTTAAAAGAGTTGAATCATGCCATGATAAAAATTAAAGATGAAGGGTTTCAAACACGTGTGAAAGAAATGAAGCTTCATGATGAAGTAACAGAACTGACCCGAATCTTTAATGGAATGATGGATACGGTGGAAGACACCATTAATCAACAAAAACAATTTATCGAAGATGCTTCCCACGAGCTCCGAACCCCAATTGCTGTATTGGAAGGACATTTATCAATGTTAAACAGATGGGGAAAAAATGATGCAGCCGTTTTAGATGAGTCACTGGAAGCAAGTATGCAAGAGGTGACTAGGCTACGTAAACTAGTACTAGAGTTGCTGGAGTTAACTCGCTCTGAAACCATTACTCCATCTGATGCTGAGCCAATTATCGTATCAGAAATTATTGAACAATTAACAAAGAACGTAGCTGTATTGCATCCTAAATTTGAACTAACCTTTAAAGACATTACTACTGAACAAGCAAGAGTTAGTATTTCCAGGCACCATCTTGAACAAATCATTATGATCTTGCTGGATAATGCAGTGAAATATTCTGGTAGCAACAAAACGATCGATGTACTCGTTGCGAATAGAAATCATGAAGTAATCATTGAGGTAAAAGATAACGGGATTGGAATTCCGAGTGAAGAGTTAGATAAAGTGTTCAATCGCTTCTATCGAGTTGATAAAGCGAGAAGTAGAGAAGGAGGAGGAACTGGTTTGGGCTTGGCTATTGCCAAACGACTTGTAGAGAAGTACAACGGTGAGATTACGGTAACAAGTCAGGAACAAAAAGGAACAACTTTTGAAATTAAATTAAAGACATAAATGACATGAAAAGCATTGGACCTGTTCCAATGCTTTTCGTTGCTTACTCCTTACATAGATAGTGCTTTATGTGCAAGAGTTACATCTTGCTCTAGAAGTGTTCTTAAGTCATAGGCAGGATATAACCCTTTTTTGTACATGTACATAAAAATTTGTTCGTGAAGCTTGGTCATCACGTTAAGCTGTTTGGTTAAGATGACACGTAATTGAGGAGAAGCTGTTTCAGTTATGGCAACAGCGTAGTTACGTACACCGGACTTTGTGAATGCTAATAGATCTCCAGAATGGAATCCATTGTCATTGCGATAATCATTTGAATCACCAGGCTTCGGTGCATATGGATAAAAATACATAAGTTCTTTTAAACTAGTCTCCAGTTCATGAATCGACTTCGTGTAAATCCCCTTTAATTCTGTATCTTCAATCTCTTTTATTCCTTTCTTTAACTTCATTAGCCCAATTGAATTAAAAGCCGTTATCTCATGTAGTTCAAGAGTTTCATGCCATGCCAATGTTTTTTGTTCCACTCACTTCCATCTCCTTATTGGTTGTTACAGACATAATCTATGAGATTGTAATATGTTTGGAAGCTTACTCTATAAAAAATGGGCGTTTATATCCTAGAGGATGAGGGTATGTAAATTAATATTTTAATCAAATGTAAATGTAAGAATGTTACTGATTTTGCATATTGTCCGCCTTGTTTTGTGAGTTTTAATCATTATTTTACAATATCATGACGATACCGTTACAATGGTCACTTTACAAAGAATATCTCCGAAGCTTATATAGACAAGGCAGCATAGAAGAAAAGTTTAGTAATCAAATTGTCTACTGCAGAATGTGGAGGTCACCATGAATAAAAGAGATGCCTATTATGATAACGCGAAGTTTCTATTAGTTTTCTTAGTTGTATTTGGTCACTTTATCCAATCTTATATTCACGATAATAAGTTAGTATTAACGTTATATAACACCATTTACTTGTTTCATATGCCAGCCTTTATTCTCATCTCCGGTTATTTTGCAAAGGGGTTTAAGAAAGAAGGTTACTTGAGAAACGTAGCGAAAAAGTTAATAGTACCGTATTTACTATTTCAAGGAATTTACTCGTTTTTTTACTATTTTATTCAAGGTAAAGAAGTGTCTTCTATTAATCCTTTAGATCCACATTGGTCACTATGGTTTTTAATAAGTTTGTTTTTCTGGAATGCAATGTTGTATGGCTATACGAAGTTAAAGACTGGATGGGCAATATTCATAGCTATCCTATTAGGAGTTTTGATTGGGTATGTAAATGAAGTAAATTCTTTTTTAAGTCTGTCTCGCACTTTCGTATTTTTCCCACTATTTTTGGTAGGATACTATTTAAATAGAGAACAATTTATAAAAATACGAGAAACGAAGATTAAGATTTTCTCTGGAAGTGTTTTAATGATTACATTTATTTTCTTTTACTTTCATACAGGGTTTGAGCATCAATGGCTATTTGGATCAAAACCATATGAAGTTTTGGAGGCTTATGGTTTAACAGGTGCTTTAACTAGAATTGGTGTATATGCACTTTCATTTTTAACAACTATGAGCTTTTTAGCATTAGTGCCTTCTCGGAATATGTTCTTTACAAAGTGGGGAACGAGAACATTATATGTATATTTACTGCATGGCTTTTTCATTAAGTTGTTTAGAAACAGCAGTTTAGTCGATGTACTAAAAGAATCAGAACAGATATTGATCCTGTCCATTGCCTCACTTCTGTTAACAATCATACTCTCAAGCGATCTAATTAAAACAGCAACGCAGCCAATTATAGAAATGAAGGCATCTGCGCTAAAGAGATGGACCGACCGATTACAAAGAGAACATGAATGGTTACAAAACCGATAGAATACAAAAATGTTAGTTGTGTTTTTGTTTGTGTAGCAAGTATTGAAACGAGTGCGTTTTTTCGACAAAATTCGAGTGGTGCCTGGCACCGCTCGAATTTTCTTGTGCACCAAAAGTGAAACGAACGTGAATATGTGCTAAATTAACTAATATTAGATTTTTTTGAGGTGACTCTATGGTTGAGATTAGAAAACCAATTCCTGTGGAGGAAGCGGTTCGTCGTGTCATGAAATTTGCAAATAATGGAGAAATTGAAATAGTACCAATATATAATGCATATGGACGTTATCTGGCGGAGGACTTAGTGGCAACCCATCATGTACCGCCATTTGATCGTTCACCATATGATGGCTTTGCTATTCGAGCAGTGGATAGTAAAGGTGCAAACTTAAATCATTCTGTAGAATTTGAAGTGATTGAGGAAATAGGAGCTGGTTCTGTTGCGGAAAAGGATGTCTTGCCTTTCCAAGCAGTACGAATTATGACTGGTGCACAAATGCCAAAAGGCTGCAATGCTGTTGTTATGCTTGAATTAGCCAAGGAAACGATGCGTGATGGTAAGAAATACATGTCTATTAAGCGTCCGTTTGAGCCGGGAGATAATATTTCTTTTGAAGGTGAAGATTCAAAGAAAGGTACAGTGCTTGTCGAAAAGGGAGTGAAAGTTAATCCTGGAATACAAGCGCTCCTTGCAACATTTGGATATGCGAATGTGAAGGTAGGGAGAAAACCTAAAATAGGTGTGTTTGCAACGGGAACTGAGTTATTGGATGTAGCGGAGAGTCTGGAACCAGGAAAAATTCGAAATAGCAATTCATTTATGATATGTGCCCAAATCGAAAGAAGCGGAGCTAATGCTCACTATTTAGGAATGCTACCAGATGACTTTAACTTTTGTTATGACAAGGTCAAAAATGCTCTTCATGAAGTAGATATGCTCATTACAACAGGTGGGGTATCTGTCGGAGATTATGACTACTTGCCTGAAATTTATGAAAAATTAGGTGCAAACGTCTTATTTAACAAAGTTGCAATGAGACCTGGCAGTGTAACGACAGTAGCGGAGTTGAATGGGAAATTATTATTTGGTTTATCAGGGAATCCTTCTGCCTGCTATGTAGGTTTTGAACTTTTTACAAGGCCAGTCATTCAGACGTATTTATTCAATACGAAACCACATCTTCAAAAAGTACATGCTACATTAAAAGCAAATTATCCGAAACCGAATCCCTTTACCCGTTTTGTTCGTAGTCGCCTTGAGTTTGCAAACGGCCAGTTATTAGTAGCTCCTAGCGGGTTTGATAAATCAAATGCTGTATCTTCCTTAGCAACAGCAAATGCCCTCATGGTATTGCCTGGAGGTACTAGAGGATTTGAAGCAGGCAGCCAAGTAGATGTATTATTATTAGAAGAGAACGAAGGAAGTGAATGGCCTTGGGGCTAAACGTCCTCCAAATAGTAGGCTATCAAAATAGTGGGAAAACAACTCTTGTCACGAATCTCATTCGTAAACTGACTGAAGAGGGGTACAAGGTTGGAACCATTAAGCACCATGGTCATGGTGGAAAACCTGAAATTAGTGACCAAGGAAAAGATACTGAGCAGCATCGCATCGCAGGGGCTTCTATTGTTACGGTAGAGGGTGAAGGCACAATCTCACTTACTGCTGATGCTAATTTGACACTAGACAAAATACTGGCTATATATGAACTCTTACCTTTAGATATTGTGCTTGTTGAGGGATATAAAAACGAACACTACCCAAAAGTCGTCCTGCTTCGAAATATGGATGATTTAGGTTTGCTTTCAAACCTTGACAACATAAAGGCAATTATAGCAATAGAGCCAATTGAACAGATGAAGTATCCGTATTTTACGAGAAATGAAGAAGCAGCATACTTACACTTTATAATGAATGCTGTGAGAGGAAAATGAAAATGGAACAAAAACGTTTTGAAGTAATAAATGAACCGATACACACACAATCAATTATTGACAAAGTGACAGACCGAAATGCTGGTGCGATTACAACATTTATCGGTACAGTTCGTGAATTAACAAAAGGAAAGAAAACACTGTACTTACAGTATGAATCATATGTACCAATGGCAGAGAAGAAACTTGAACAAATTGGAGCAGAGATTCAAGAGAAATGGACAGATGCTAAGGTTGCCATTACACACCGAATTGGCAGATTAGATATATCTGATATTGCCGTAGTGATTGCTGTCTCCACTCCACATCGTACAGATGCGTATGAAGCGAATGAATATGCAATTGAACGCATTAAGGAAATTGTACCGATATGGAAAAAGGAACATTGGGAAGATGGAGAAATGTGGATTGGTGATCAACGCGAAACGAAAGCTTATCCAAAAGGACATCCAGAGGAGGAAGACATCATTGATTAATGTGTTATTATTTGCACACTTAAAAGATCAGGTCGGTACTGAACGACTCGTACTAGAAAAAGATAAATTAACAGTTAAAGAACTGCTCTTCCATCTGCAGGACAAGTACTCATTAACAAATACCGAGAATGTCATGGTAGCAGTAAACGAAGAATATTCTGTAGAAGATGATGTCATCAAAGCTGGCGATACTGTTGCACTTATTCCTCCTGTAAGTGGAGGGTGATTTGGAGAAGCACTTATTAATAAGTGCTTTTTCTTGTTTTACTACCTGTTTTACTGTGATAAGATGTTAAAAAATGGGTAAATGGGGTCGGGGGAAATGAAAATAATAGAATTTCAAAAAACGATTGAACAATTATTTGGAGAAGATTTATTAAATGAATTTCATGATGACTTTGGGTATACAAATACTTCAAATACTAGTATTACTAAAGTTGGGTACTCAACAAATCTCTCACTAGAGGTAATTGAGCGTGCCGCAAAAGAAAAGGTGAGTTTGTTAGTTACTCACCATGATGCATGGGACTTTATTTATGGTTTACGTGAGGCTTGTGTTAGTAAGCTTAAGGAATACAATATTAGTCATTTTTGGATACATGGACCACTAGATTATATTGAATTTGGTACCTCTACTGCGTTAATGAGTGTACTAGGTATAGATAATGTATTACGTCACTCCATGTATAGGGAAGGTGATGTTCCAGGTATCGGAGAGTTTACCGAACCCGTCGATTTTGACATATTGGTTGAACGAATGACAAAAGTATTGGAAGAACCTGTTAGAGCTTGGAAAAACAATGAAAAGAAAGTTAAGAAGATCGGAATTTTAACAGGAGCAGGGCACTCAACAGACAACATCCGAAAGGCATTTGAAGAAGGCTGTGATACTTACATAACAGGAGAAGCGACTCTTTATTCCATTCAATATGCAAGGCATATAGGTGTCAATTTATTAGTCGGTAGTCATACGTTCACCGAAATTTTTGGAGTAGAAAGCTTAATCTTGAAAATTCAAGAGTTACAACCAAATTTAATGTACATACGGATAGAAGAAGAGCATTTTGAGTTGGACCCATTAGCAAAATGATCGGTTGGGTCTTATAAAACGTAATCTTAATATAAATGAGGTTTAAATAATATGATTACAATTCGAAGGTTATCTAAAGATGAAGCCCCTCCTTTGGAATTACTGTTGGTTGCAGACCCATCAGAGCATATTGTACAAGACTATCTCACAAGAGGGACTTGCTATGTTGCAGAAATCAACAAAGAAATTGTAGGTGTCTATGTATTAGTAGCAACTCGACCAAAAACGATCGAAATCGTTAACATAGCGGTTTCTGAAAAACATCAAGCCATCGGAATTGGAAAAGCTCTAGTACTACATGCAATTGAAACAGCAAAAGTAAAAGGATACAAAACAATTGAAATTGGTACTGGAAACTCCAGTATAGGACAACTGGCCTTATATCAAAAGTGTGGTTTTCGCATTCGAAGTATTGATACTGATTTCTTTGTACGTCATTATAATGAGGAAATCATCGAAAACGGCATCGTATGCGTTGATATGATTAGGTTATCTAAGTACTTATAATTGTCAGAATATTCAATTGTAAAGAAATTGTAAGGATTGTGTTACATCCATTGCAATACTGTAAAACCCAATGTATGATTCTGTTTGTAAGCAAAAAATGTGTCGAGATATGAAAAAGACGCACGAAATAGGATAGATACATACGTCAATGAAAATACTAATTTTATTGACTAGGGGATAAAGGAGTGTAGAGATGGAGTTTAATCTTCAAGAGATGTTATTTGGACTTTTCGGAGGCCTCGGAATATTTTTATTCGGACTTAAATATATGGGGGAAGGTCTTCAAGAAGCAGCGGGTGATCGGTTAAGAAGTATTTTAGATCGATTCACTACCAATCCTTTCATGGGAGTATTGTCTGGTATTTTTATTACGATACTTATTCAATCTAGCTCTGGAACAACAGCCCTTACTGTAGCATTAGTTAGTGCAGGATTTATGACACTGAGGCAAGCAATTGGTGTGATAATGGGGGCAAATATCGGTACTACAGTAACAGCATTTATTATTGGTATTGATATTGGGGAGTATGCTCTTCCGATTATCGCTGTTGGTGCAATCTTACTTTATTTCTTTAAGAATAAAACAGTAAATGCTTTTGGACAAATTGTTTTTGGATTTGGTGCACTTTTCCTAGGCTTGGAGTTAATGAGTACGGGAATGAAGCCACTACGTTCATTAGAAGAATTTAGACAGCTTACCATGACGATGAGTGACAACGCTTTATTAGGTGTAACAGTCGGAACAGTGTTTACTTTAATTGTACAAAGTTCAAGTGCGACCATAGCAATTTTGCAGGAACTTTTCGCACAAGGTGCAATTAATTTAAAAGCAGCTTTACCAGTCTTATTTGGAGACAATATTGGTACAACCATTACAGCTGTTCTCGCAGCAATTGGTGCATCTATCTCTGCACGTAGAGCAGCATTTGTACACGTCTTGTTTAATATTATTGGAACGATCATCTTTATGATCATTTTAATACCTTATACGAAGTTTATAGGTTATTTACAGGAAGTATTAGGATTGAATCCAGAAATGACCATTGCTTTTGCACACGGAATATTTAACGTTTCGAATACCATTATTCAGTTTCCGTTTATAGCAGTACTTGCATGGATTGTTACCAAGATTATTCCAGGTGAAGATGTGTATGTCGATATCACAACGAAACACTTGAACCCAGCAATCATTGAACAATCACCATCTATTGCTTTAGGACAAGCTAAAGAAGAAATTAAAAGAATGGGCGAATATGCGGGCAATGCAGTTTCTGAATCCATACATTTCTTCAATACTAAAGACAATAAACATGCTAAACTGGTCTATCAATATGAAGAAGCAATCAATAACTTTGATAGAAAGATAACAGATTATCTCATTGAAATCTCAACGAGATCGTTAACAGGAATTGATTCGGAAGAGCATAATGCATTACTAAATACAATTAGAGATATCGAGCGCGTAGGAGACCACGCGGAGAATATAATCGAATTACTTGAAATGCGTGTTGATAAAAAGGTTAGACTTTCAGAAGAGGCTATTGGAGAACTTAATGAGATGTTCCAGCTTACACTAGATACATTTAAACTTTCTTTACAATCATTAGAACAAAATGATGTAGAGTTAGCAAAGGAAGTATTAGTGAAAGAAAGAAGTATCGATGAGATGGAACGTAAGTTGCGTAAGGCACATATTAATCGTCTAAATGAAAAGGTGTGTACTGGAGATGCGGGTGTATTCTTTGTTGACATTGCTAGCAACTTAGAACGTATCGGCGATCACTCCGTTAACATTGCACAAGTCGTATTAGGTGATACAACTGCATAATATAATGAAGAAGATCAACGTTTATACGTTGGTCTTTTTTATGATTAGTTCGAGAACATAGCTTTATTAATAAGAATGGTAGGTGAGGAAAATCGCTAATTTAGAAACAAAAATGGCTGAATGGGAGAAAAATCGAAAGGCCGGTATATGGTTTCATATGCTGCTTTTAGGTCCTCTGTCAGGTGGGATTGGCTTCTTTTTTGGAAGGGTAGTATTTGATTTTTTATTTACAAGGGAATTTGAACGTATTTCTTTTTATGTACTGACTTCCTATATTTTTGGCTTCCTTTTTGGTCTGGGATATTGGGTGATTAATGAGAAAAAGTATAAACGATATAAAAAGAAGAAGCACTAATCAACTGATTAGTGCTTACGGCATTACCAATTAATTTCTTGACTTTCGAAACCCATCAATAATAGTAATAACTGAGAAAATGATAAAGATAACAATGCTGCTTCCGATAAACCAGACTTCTAATCGATTTGCATGAAATAGGTTGGTTGAAAAATAGAAATCTGGCTCTTGGGATTATTACTCAAAGCAACAATCTATACGAAATCAACCCTTATTTATATACAGAGAATAAAAAATGTTTTAAATGGATAAAAATACCATATATAATAGGTGATATCTACATAAAAAAGAGGGTCATTGCAATGAGAAAAATTAGAGAAACATTATTGAAATTTCTCCTATCGGTTGTGGGAATTATCTTTGTCGGAGGACTTCCATCATTGTTTAGGGTATCAGAAGGACAATATATCAATTTGGATGCCTATTGGGAAGCGTTAAAAGTCATTTTTCGTAGTTTACTTCAATTAGGTGACTTAACGTATATGCCCACACAAAATGTGGAATATCCATTGTTTCCTCATATTTTTAGTCCTGTAGGTTATTCAATCCTATTATTATTTGCTTCACTAGCAATTGCTTATTTTATGTCCATTCTATTGACAGTTGCAACGATGATTCTACCACGGAAGTTAGTGAGGTGGACAAAGGTAACCCTATCGATGCTAGACTCAATTCCTGATTTACTATTAATCTATTCCTTTCAGCTCTTGGTCATCTTCTTATATAAAAAAACAGGTATGATATTTTTTAATTTTGCTGCACTACCTGGTGAGAGAATTTACTTTTTACCGATAGTATGTTTATCCATTTACCCGGCTGTTTTTTTATATCGATTAACTATTACACTCTTTGAGGAAGAGTTTAACCAAAATTATATTACCCTCGCAAAAGGAAAGGGTATCAGAATGATGGTAATTATGTTCAAACATGTACTACCGAACGTAACGGTGAGTTTAGTGAACAATTCAAAGAATGTGATGTGGTTTATGCTTACGAACTTATTAATTTTGGAGAGGATGTTTAATATACCGGGGATTACAACGTTTATATTTCAGTACATCAGCCCGGAAGTATTTGTAATAGGTTTGCTATTACTCTTTATTCCCATTTTTATCCTAAATACAATATGTGAATCAGCTGTAGAAAAATATAAGAAGGTGATGTAGTATTAGACACTTCATAAAACAACCGTTATTTATAATTGGATTATCTTTTTTTGTCATTTTATTGATTAGTAGTTTTTATGTTGAATTTGCATTTGATGGGGAGTTTAGACAAATTAGAATACTCTATGATGATAAAGGGAATGTAATAGATTCGGCTCCGATTGCTCCGCAGTGGTGGTTGCCGCTAGGAACGGATGTATTAGGGGTTGACCTGTTGTTGAAGACAATAGACGGTGCTAAATATACAATCATTACAGCTTTCATTATTGCTTTATTAAGAATCGTTTTTTCTCTGACAATTGGGGTCTCAATCGGAGTATACTTCCATAGATTTCAAAAGTATCTCAATGCATTCTCAGAGTCATTTCATTACATTCCTTTAACACTACTCGCTGTGTATGTGCTAGAACCTATATTGTGGGAGCAATTCCCGGGTATGTTTTATTATACATATAGTGAGAGGCTCATTCTGCAAATATTGTTATTAACCTTATTGACATTGCCGATGCTATCTTCATTAATTAGCAATGAAGTGGAGTTAATCCTTCAAAGGGATTTTATTCAAAGTTCAACGATATTAGGTGCTAGTAGGCACTTTCTTATTAGAAAGCACATTCTACCACATTTAAAAGAGAGAGTTGTGATCCTGTTTGGCCAACAGATGATACAGGTGTTAATTATATTAGCGCATTTAGGCATTTTTAAACTGTTTTTAGGTGGTACACATGTTACATATGATAGATTTGTTAATGACCCACCAAGTTCTATAACAAATGAATGGTCTGGTCTAATAGGAGATGGCTTTTATTCATTTGTATCAGCTCCATGGGTGTTTCTTGCACCAATCGGTTTCTTTACTCTTTCGATTATCATGATTAATTTCATGATGGAGAGTTATAAACAAGTGACATCTTACCAAGTAACAGTAAAGAAAAAGAAAAAGAAAAAGAAGGGAAAACAAATAGAAGTGGAAACTCCGACGAAAACAATTAGTAAAGAGTTATTTGTTCGTCTTCATCTTAGATAAGGCTCTTTTCTAAAACTTTGTTGATTTTCGTACACTTATTCTGTGTGTACAACCCGCTGTAAAAGCAAAAACGAGGTTCAATTAGAAAAAAGCAACTCTCTTTATTTATGTATTGAAGTACCTAGATTCTAAGGTAAAAATCCGGCTTTTGGGATTTTTACGAGAAAGCAACATTATATACGACGGCTTTGATAACAAATAATTTTTGTAAGCACTTTGGAACAAGATTCTAAAGTAATTGCGTAACGGATTATAGATCTAAGGCGAGGTGTTTGAATGTTACTTTCACATATCATTTCTATTAGTTGATTTTCCAATTAGATAATTATCTTATAAAAAGCAGGAAGGAATGGAAATGCCTTCTTGTTTTTTGTATAGTATTGTTGAGGTGAGAGTAAAATGAAGCAAGCAAAAACAAATGCGATGAGATTGTTAGATAGTAAAAAAATTTCATACGAATTAATCACATATGATTCAACTGATGGGAAAATAGATGGTGTTTCGGTAGCAGGAAAAATTGGCCGTGATCCCCAATTTGTCTATAAGACACTTGTGACACAAGGAGTTAGTAAACAACTGTATGTATGCATTATTCCTGTTGAAAAGGAACTTAACTTAAAAAAGGCTGCACAACTTGCTGGGGAGAAAAAGCTGGAGATGATTCCAGTGAAAGATATCCAAAAATGGACAGGATATTTACGGGGTGGTTGCTCTCCAATAGGGATGAAGAAGCTGTACCCAACCCTCATTGATCATTCCGCAGAAAATCTAGAATCAATTATTGTTAGTGGTGGTAAGATTGGAGTACAAATGGAATTGACGGTTAAAGATTTAGCAACTGTTACGACAGCAAAATTTGGTGAGATATCATACAATCCTGTGTAACCCGGTACATTCTATGTTTTTTGCTAGATCCAGCGTTGTTTGGACATAGTAGGTAAGGAAAAGTCGAATTAAATTCTTTTCTGGAAGAAAATGATACTGGTAGATCCCAGTACAAGACTTACCTACTTTTTATATTGATTATTTTAATACTTTTCTTTTCTACCACTTGTGCACTATTTTTCCTCTATTTAATATTAGTTCTTCAAGAATTCTTCTCCTAAAAACATATGTATTAAATTCCAATATGACAGGTTTCTTTAAATTCATAAAAGTAAAGTCAGTTCAGGTTTGATTGGTTGCTTTCAGAATTATGAAGAAAAAAATTTAAAATAAGTAAAACTATTTAACTGATTATGACGAATATATAAATAGACAGATTGAATACTTGATTGGAAGTGATTACATACAGTATGGATCAGGAAACAAAATGGATTAAGGCCATTCAGAAGCAATCCAATGAGGGTGCTGCAAATCAATTGATTCAAAAATATTACAAAGAAATATTTGCCTTTGTCTATAAACAAACGTTAGATAAAGACCTGGCACAAGATATTACACAGGAAGTTTTTATTAGTATGCTGCGTACCATACACCGTTTTGATGGGCGAGCGTCTTTTCGTACATGGCTTTATAAGATAGGGAATTCAAGGATAATCGATCATTATCGTTCCAAATATTACAAAATACATAAACAATCAGTAGTTATAGAAGTTGATAAATTTGTAGAAGGTGATGAGTTTACCCTTGAGTTGGAAAAAAAAGATGAAGTAAAGCGCATCTTAGAATTGTTGTCACGGTTTGATCATGAGCTACAGGAAATTTTTCGGCTAAAAATATTTGGTGAATATACATTTTTAGAAATTGCCGCCACAACAAACTTGAGTGAATCAACGTTAAAAACAAAATATTATGCTACCATCCGTAAGCTAAAGAAATTGCTAAAGGAGGATTCATATGAGTGAAGAATGGGATGGAATTCCATTTCCTGATGAAGATACGATTCAAAAAGAAATACAATTCATCATATCAACTGGGATGGTAAAAAGCACCAAGTTCTGGCCGTTCCTGTTTAACATGTACCGACAAGTAGGAATAAGACATATATTTCATGATTTGAGTGAAATCTTATTCTCAGCATTCATCTCAGTGATTGTCCTTGGGGCACTTGGAGTGCAGTTATTTGGGCTTTTACCTGTTCATTCTGTCAATTTATATACAATAATCTTTATTGGATCACCAGTAACGTATGCAGTTTTAGTTTTTCTCTTTTTTATCAGAAAAAAAGAGAGTCCTAATTTTGAGGTAGAGATGACCTGTAAGTATAATTTTCATCAGTTGTCTGCTTTTAGGATGCTCGTCTTCAGTTTGTTTTCTTTAGTTGTAAATGTGGTACTCCTTTATATGATAAGTCTGCAACTAGATATGAATCTATTGTATTCTTTTCTTTTATCTAGCACTTCATTATTTTTGTTTGCTGTTTCATTTTTATATGTTGAACTTCAGATGAAAGATGGTATCAAAAGAGGAGTTGCAATGATTGGATGGGTACTTGCTAATTTGATTTTATTGTTTGGTAGTAATGAATTTTATTATTATTTACTGCAGCATGTCCCTTTTTATGTGTTAGCTATGATTATGATAGTTTCGATTTATCTTTATGTGAACCATTTGAAAAAGCTGCTTGTAAGTCCAAATAGGAAAGGGTGGGTATAATGTTAGTAATGAACGGTGTTAGTAAACGATTTGGTAATTTCTCTGCTTTGGAGGACATAAATTTAGAATTTACTAACGGTGTATATGGATTATTAGCACCTAATGGAGCAGGAAAGACGACACTTATAAAAATGCTAGTTACTTTACTATTCCCGACAAAGGGAGAAATTGTATATAACGGGATTGATATCTTAGAACTTGATGAACAATACCGGGATGTACTAGGTTATTTACCCCAACAGTTTGGGTACTATAAGCACTACTCTCCAGAACAATACTTATCATATTTAGCAGCTTTAAAAGGAATAGATAAAAAAGTGGCAAAAGATAAAATTACTCATCTTCTACACCTGGTAGGTCTTGAAGAAGTGTCCCGGAAGAAAATGAAAAAGTTTTCAGGTGGAATGATTCAGCGTGTAGGTATTGCTCAAGCGCTGTTAAACGATCCGAAAATATTAATATTAGATGAGCCAACTGCTGGGTTAGATCCAAAGGAACGTGCAAGATTCCGGATTCTGTTAACTGATTTGTCCAGAGATCGTATTATCATCTTATCAACTCATATTGTCTCAGACGTTGAATCGATAGCCAACGAGATTGTTATGATTAAAGATAAAAAGGTCTTATATAAAGAAACAATTGCTACTCTTTGCAACATGTTAGAAGGTTCCACGTTCGAAACAGATATTGAGTTTGAAGAAACAAGTGAGTTTCGGAAGCGATATAAAACAATATCAGAAAGGCAAGATAATGGAAGAATGTCAGTAAGGTTTATAACAAAAGAGCAGCCTGCAACGAACTGGAGAATTGTAAAGCCGACACTTGAAGATGTCTTTTTATATATTTATGAGGATGATGTAACTCTTAGAGGTAGAACGGAATGATTCTTACACATGAAATTAGAAAGATTATAAAGATGCCAATAATTGTTTCGTTAATTATTTTCTTTCTAACGTTAAATATCTTATTAATTGTGAGCAACTCTGATCAAAATAATGAATTAAATGTGGTTACAGACCTAGTAAACAAGTATGGATATGTGATAAATGACGAGATGCTACAGAAGTGGACAAATGACTACCAAGAAATTATTACTTGGGTTAACCAGATAGCCCCTAATAAAGAAAAAGAATATAAGCATCCTTCAGAACTGTTAGAAGATAATTTTAACCAAATTCATGAAAAGTTAAGTAGGGAAGAAATAGAACAGTTAGTCCTTTATAGCCAAATTGAGTCCTATTTGAGGACCTCAACTGAAATTGATGCTGCGTATGAAGAAATTAATCTAAAGGGATATGCTGATTCTGTCATTCATATGTACGGACTAAAAGGTACATCTAAAGAAGCGATACAAAACCAGTATGAGAAGTTACACATTAGGCTTGGAGAATTAACGGATCATAATGAACACAAAAATTTATTTTTTATGGGAACTGTACATGAAATGCATTCTTTGCTGTTTAAAGATATTGGAAGAGCATTAGTTTTCGAGTTAATGATTCTTGTTGTCCTTATTACGGCTTCCATTACAAATTATGAATTTGAGCATCGTACAGCACTTGTCTCCTATACATCCAAAAGGGGAAGAAAATTAGTAGTGAATAAGTTTCTGGCGGCGCTTTTCATTAATACATGTACTACAGTATTAATTGTTGGAATTACACTATGGGCGTATTTCTCAACATTTAATTATTCCGGTTTATGGAAAGTATCTATAAGTAATTACTTCAATACAGAAATGAAATTACCGTATATTTCGTGGTGGGAGTTATCGTTTGTAGAGTATTTATTGCTTAGTATGCTTCTTCTTTTCTTGGTACAAATAATCTTTATGAGTTTTTCATTTGTATTCTCTATTTATTTGAAAAATACATACCTTGTGTTCTTTTTATTCGCTGCCTTAGTAGGTATAGGAATTTTACTTCCAAGTTTAGTTCCACTCACATCTGAGCTGCCCTTCATATTAAATTGTAATCCATTTACCTTTATATTAAATCCTCATGAATGGATGATGGGCAATGGACATTTTACGATATATAAATTTTATGAAGCAATAACTTTAGGAGTATGGATCGTATTGTTAGGATCATTTAGCATTTTTAGTGTCTATAAGTTTAGAAAACAAGAATTGATGTAGGGTGGGGATTTCTTGCGTATCGTATTTAATGAAGTAAAGAAACTCTTGAATTGGAAAATTCTTAGTTTAGTTGTATTAATAAGTCTGATATTTTATCAATTGTTCTTGGATTTTGAGTTTTCTTATTTTCCAAATGGAAGACCCGCACTTGATGAATTTAGGGTCTCACAGCAAATGATTGAAACGTATGGACCCGAAGTAGATGAAGAAGAGTTTTTAGACTTTAGACAGCAATTTGAAAGAGAAATTGAAAAAGCGGAAGATACTTTGCAATCTCGTCAAGAGTTTATTGATTCTGGAATTACAACGTATGAACAGTTTCAAGGTTCATCTCAACCGGATCAACAACTTGAACAGTTAAGAGACGAAGTATTCTTTACAGAAGAGAATGCTATCTTTTGGGAATTGCAGGCACGTGAGAGCATCATAAGTTTCTATGAAACTCGAATGGATGATCTTAGTAATGACGATATGGATTTTGGAGTATCCCATACAAATTGGAAGGAGTCCATTTTGGACAGTCATTCTAAAGATGCGATACTACCTTATTTCGTTTTCGAAAACTATACAAATCTGGTAACGATGTTATCGATTCTAATTATAGTTATAGTGATGATTGTCGCAGGACGTATATTTATTGTAGACCAAAAAAATGATCTTATTTTGCTTCAATATACCTCAAAAATGGGCAGGAATATATTTAAAGCTAAGATCGCGGCTGCATTTATCGTAACTCTGGTAATAACTACAGTATATATTTCTCTTTTTCTAACACTTTATAAACAAAATGACACAGAACTTTTTTTAAATTCTAGTATCCAGTCATTCTATAATTTGGGAATTCCGAGCTGGCTAGATATCACATTTGGACAATACATTCTGTTTACCCTTTGTGCTGTATATATTCTTGCCATAGTATCAGCCCTTATTTCAGCATATATTTCTAGAATAGTACTCAATTTCATCTCATTAATAGGTTCGCAAATTCCATATGTAATTATCGTGACATTGCTACTATTTGAGTATTTGATTTCAAACTTCCTAACTATTAAATATCCGATCTATCTGTCTATAGTCACTTATATCGGTCTTATAGTAGTAGGAATCGGTTTACTATATTTTAGATGGAAAAAGGAACAAAAAGTTGATATTGTTTAAGTAGAAATGCCAGGCAGGTCAATCCTGTTTGGTTTTTTTTATGTATTTTTGAAACTATCTTTTATCCACCATCGTCCAACTAACGATTTTAGAAAGGAAGGGGGATATTATGAATTCATCGAAGAATGAACAGCTTCATTCAATTATGATTGATAGGAAGGAAAATAGCATTCTCCTTACCTATTTACCAATGGATAGTTATGTGACGATTCCAACTGAAGATGGAGATAGGAAAGATAAATTGGCTCATGCATACACATATGGCGGATCTACTACAGCTGTTAAGGCTGTCTCACAATTTCTTGAATTACCAATAGATTACTTTGTTGCAACAGATCATGAGAGGTTAGCCTCTTTCATTGACTCTATGGAATTGGAGCTAGGTGTTTTAAAAAATGGAAAGAATGTATTTGAATCGTTTAAGATTCTCGAACAGCAAGAAGGTCGAAAAAATACAGAAAAAGTAAAAATGGATACGTTGTTTCAAGTAGTTACGAACTCTTATCAGAAGCTTTCTGTTAATAAGACACAACAGTTCTAAACGCGAGGTGGAAACAAATATACCGATGGATGCTATTGACGGTGTTAAGGGTGTAATCAAAAACGAAAATCGTCCGACAGTTACAGTATTAAGTGTATTCGGGGGAAGAATGGAAAGAAATATTAATGGTCACTATTATGTTGAAATTGAACAAGAAGTACTTGATCATGTCTCAACAGAACTACGAAATCACATAAATATAAATGATTAACTCCTTGCGTCATCTGTTGATGGCGCATTTTATTTTGTATGGAAGGTATTGGTTGAATTTCCGAGAATTATAAAATTATAAAACTATTTTAGAGAATAACAAACTTTTATGACTAGTGCTACGTCAAAATAGTACTTCAATGGCAAGGTGGGATATGTATGGGGATAGAGAAAGTACCTTTACCAACTGAACGAAATCGATTATTAGAAGAAGTGATGGAGAGGTATGGAAACGATGTATTATATTTAGCCTTTTCATATGTGAAGAACTACGAATTGGCAGAGGATCTAGCACAGGATGTGTTTATTCGTTTTTACGAAAAAATTGACACATTTCGTGGAGAAGCTAGTTATCGAACATGGTTATATCGTATTACTGTGAATCGTTGTAAGGATTATCTTAGAAGCTGGAGCTACAATAAAACTTACTTGAATGAAAAGTTCATTGCTTTTGTAAAAGGTAATGCTTTTTCACCTGAGGAAATTGTGGTCAGTAATAATGAAAACGAAGAACTGACAAATCATGTGCTAACGCTGCCTGTTAAATATCGAGAAATCATATATTTATATTATTTTCAAGAGATGACTCTTCAAGAAATATCAGATTGTTTAACGATAAACCTTAGTACAATCAAAACTAGATTACGACGTGCAAAAGAGCTTCTTAGAGGAAAATATCAAGAGGGGGTGCTCTAGGATGGAAAATAAACTAAACAACCTAAAAGACAGCATGATGAAAACGGTGTACAAAGATTTCTCGTTTAATGAAAAAAATAAAAAGGCTGTGTATAAAGATCTTACAAATAAAAATAATAAAAGAAGCCTTCACTTTTCTTTCAAAGCATTTGTCAGTGTTGCAGTGTTATTCTTGCTGATAATTGGACTCACGGGTACTGTGCTATTTCAGACAGGTATCATATCTTCAAATTTTTTATATGACTTCCCTGGGGAAGAAAAGCTTGAAAATAATGAGTTGTTAGAGAAGTACCATTTGCCGATAAAGTTACCAACGTATTTGCCGTTTGAGATTGAAGATATTCGTGTAGATAGTTTATATGTAGGACCCATTGATCTAACGCAAGATCCTCCACAGACTGAGTTAGATAACCCGGCTGTAAATCCAATTATTATTACTTATGTATCAACAATAGAAAAAAATAAGATCTACATGCTGGAGTTGCAAATAAATGATGCTACTAACACAACTTACGGTGGTACAGTAAATGAAAACGTGACATTAAAGGACGGTAATCAAGCAAGTTTTAATGAAAATGAAAACTCACAAATGATATTATGGACAGATCAAGATACGATGTACAATTTATATTTATCAGTTCGAGACAAAGATGACCCATTAAAAAAGGTTGAAGACCTACCGAAAGAGGAAATAATAAAGATTGCGAACTCATTTAACCAATTCATACCTTGATAAAAAAGGAAAAGGACTTGTGGAAAAAAACAAGTCCTTTTCCTTTTTTTGCGGTATGTTTATTTACCATTGTTGCATCCTAAATAAGTATACTTACCTGAGATGAAAGGATGAAGACCATGTCTAGAGTACGCATTAATAGAGTAGCGTTAATTGGAACTGGTTTTGTTGGTTCGAGTTATGCATTTGGGCTAATGAATCAAGGTATTGCAGATGAGCTAATTATGATTGATGTAAATAAAAATAAGGCAATGGGTGATGTGATGGATCTTAACCATGGGAAGGTGTTTGCCCCACATCCTTTGCATATCCGATATGGTGAATATAAAGATTGCAGCAATGTTGATATTGTTGTTATTTGTGCAGGTGCAAACCAAAAACCAGGTGAAACGAGATTGGATTTAGTAGAGAAAAATCTAAAGATTTTTAAAGAAGTGGTTGAAAATGTAATGGCCAGTGGATTTGAAGGGATATTCTTAGTAGCGACAAACCCAGTAGATATTTTAACTTATGCTACCTGGCACTATAGCGGATTGCCAAAAGGTCGTGTTATCGGGTCAGGGACAATACTTGATACTGCACGTTTTAGGTATTTACTAGGAGATTATTTTAAAATTAACCCACAAAATGTACATGCTTATATTATTGGTGAACATGGTGATAGTGAGCTGCCAGTGTACAGTTCAGCAGATGTTGGAGGAATTCCAGTATCAAAACTAATAGACCGGAATGATACGTATAAAAAAGAGGACTTAGATGAGATTTTTACGAATGTGAGAGATGCTGCATATAAAATCATAGAAGGAAAAGGTGCAACCTATTATGGAATTGCAATGGGGCTTGTCCGGATTACGAGAGCCATTTTACATAACGAAAATAGTCTTCTAACAGTTTCGGCTCACTTAGATGGTCAATATGGAGAAAAGCATGTGTATATTGGAGTTCCTGCAATCATCAATCGTTCAGGTATAAGGGAAATCGTCGAGTTAGATTTAAATGATGAAGAAATGCAAAAGTTTAAACAAAGTTCAAAAATATTAAAAGATATCCTCCGTCCCCATTTTGAAGAAGTAAACTTATAATTTTTCCTAAGGATAGGTGAATGAGATGGAAACGAACGCTTTATCAGAAGTAGAAAAACTAGCGTTAAAAAAAGAAAAGATCTACCAAACAAATCCACTTCATTATATTTTGCGTGCCGCATTAGCTAGCATGTTTATCGGCTTCGGTGTGATTGTAGCATTTAAGAGCGGCGGTTTTTTCTACAATGAGCATTCGCCTTTTGCCTATCCGATTGCAGCTATTACGTTTGGTTCAGCTATCATTTTAATTGCATACGGTGGGGGAGACTTATTTACGGGTAATACGTTTTATATGTCTTTTGCAGCCTTTCGGAAGAAAATGTCATGGAGGACAGTTGGGAAGTTGTTAGCTTTTAGTTATATCGGTAATATTATCGGTGCTATGGCATTTGCCTTTTTAATCTATACAACCGGGTTGTTCACGCCATCCTCAGTCAATACCTTCTTGTTAACAGTGGTGGAGAAGAAAATGCACACACCAATCATAGAATTGTTTTTCCGGGGTATTCTTTGTAACTGGTTAGTTTGTTTAGCATTTTTTATTCCAATGAGTATGAAAAATGACGGTCCAAAGCTATTTGTCATGATGTTATTTGTCTTTTGTTTTTTTATTTCTGGGTATGAACACAGTATTGCGAATATGTGTACATTTGCAATTGCACTTGTACTAAACCACCCGGGAACCATATCCTTTAATGGAGTAATTTATAACCTTATACCTGTTACTCTCGGTAATCTTATTGGAGGAAGCATTTTAATGGGATGGATGTATTATGTTGTGAATAAGCCTTATTTCGAGGATGTAAAATAGATGATATTACTTCCACATTAGTGAATAGATGGTATATATTAGAAAAAAGCAATACAGGGGGAGTAATTAATGAAAGCACCTAACGAGATTTTATTGGTATGGAATCAGTTTAATTCGTTTCCAATGGAGACCTTAACGAAAGCGTGGTATTTTGAAAAAACGAGTGGAAAAAAACAACGTGATGTCTCATTAATGAGGGAACATCATGAACAATATGGAATTGCTGGGAATTGCTTTGATTTATCGATTTGGCTGTTAAATGAATTTAATAAAGTAGGCGTTAATGCTTACCCAATTGGCCATAATTTACATACACCTAAGGCACATGTAGGGGTAATTGCCCTAGGAGAGAAGGGGGAACGCTACTTTTGTGATTTAGGTGATCAATGGCTACAGCCTATCTTAATAGATTGTGAGAATTCTATGTATATACCTGACAAACTTGCAGGTTACTTTCCGGCGGCAGAGGTACAAATTGAACAGCAAGATAAAAAAGTTGTTATTCACTACTATAGGCCTAATGGCAAAGCCTCAAAACAAACGTTTGACCCTACACCAATTGAGTGGAGTGAGTTTAGAGAAGCTGCTGAATTCTCGCAAAATT
This sequence comes from Bacillus sp. BGMRC 2118, assembly GCA_008364785.1. Lineage (GTDB taxonomy): Bacteria > Bacillota > Bacilli > Bacillales > SA4 > Bacillus_BS. Next base: position 94,248 of record VTTJ01000007.1, read on the forward strand.
TCATCAAACCCAATCCGTTATTAGAATGTAGAATTCCTTATAAAAACGAAATTGCACATTTTGAATTTTATAACTTTGAAAGCTTTCTAAGTACGAGTGAAGGAAAATTTTATGATTCAAAATTAAACTCCGCAGAAGAGTGGGGAGAGAGAATATCGGAAAAAACCGGATATGATGTAGATTTTGTTCATGAGGCATTAACTATCTATCAAAAAATAAAGGTGATGCAATGAAAAAGGCTGTAATAACATCAAAAGGGTTTTCTAACCAAAGTATTACATCTGCATTCTTAAATCTATTAACTTTGGAAACTGATCAGGTTAGAGTTGCTATTATTACAACTGCTGCAGTTGAGCTAAAGGAAAAGCATCCTAGAGTCATACAAGCAAAGGAACAATTTCATAACATGGGTATTTTACACGTTGATGTTATTGACGTTGAAAAGGAAGACCCTGTTTTATTAGCACAGTATCATGTTGTCTATTTAACTGGCGGGAATCCTTTTTATTTACTGTCTCACATGAAAAAATCAGGTGCTGATAAAGTTGTTAAGAGAATAGCTAATGAAGGAGTGATACTTATTGGTGTTAGTGCTGGTTCATTAGTGTTAGGACCACACCTGAAAATTGTCCATCATCTCACACCGCAATTAATGCAAAATATTGACCTATCATCTTTGTATGCACTAAAAATAGTCAATTTTCCAATGATGCCTCATTATGACAGGGAGGATTTATTTCCTGGAAGTCGTTCTATAGAAAAAAGAATAATAGAGTATGAGACAAAATCAGGAGACGATGTTTTCCGTTTAAAAGATGACGATGCTCTAGTAGTTACAAATGAGGAAATAAAGCTTATAAGTTTACCTAATCAATGACGATAACTATTTTCTTATAGCCGAAATGATGTAAACATTTTACAATAAACCTATCACGTAATAGATAGGGGATTAAGCATGAAGGCAATTGTCGTAATGGAATTTGGCGGTCCAGAAGTGTTGAGATACATAGAAGTGGATATGCCTGTTATTCATCCTGATCAAGTGTTAATAAAGGTAGATGCAACAAGTGTGAATTTTGCAGATATTAAGTCGCGTTATGGGAAAAAAGGAACTGGCCAACTTCCGTTTATTCCTGGATTGGATGCTACCGGTATTGTTACTCAAGTCGGTAAAAATGTTCAAAAAATACATATTGGTCAACGCGTAATTGCCTTTCCCTCCAATGGAACATATGCAGAATACATTGTAGCAAATGAAGCACTTACGTTTGTGATTCCTGATGAACTAAGTGTTGAAACAGCAGCAGCATGTCCAATTGTGTCCTTCTTATCCTATAAGTTATTAGCTGATATTGCGCGAGTTGAAAAAGGCGAAACCGTTCTAATTCATGCTGCGGCAGGTGGAGTAGGTACGACGGCGATTCAGTTAGCGAAGCTTCTTGGAGCGGGAAGGGTAATTGGAACAGTCGGTAGTGAAGAGAAGAAACAGGTTGCATTAAATGCGGGCGCGGATGATGTTATCAATTATAGAATTGAAGATTTTCCGAGTGTAGTAAATGAAATGACCCAAGGAGAAGGAGCAAATATTATATTAGATTCCATCGCAGGAGATGTATCTGAGCAAAGCATGAAGTGTTTAGCTCAGTATGGGAGATTAGTTCATTTTGGTAATTCTAGTGGGAAAGTAGGGAATTTTCAAACTGCGGAGCTGCATGCTAGTTGTAGATCTGTATTAGGCTTTAGCTTAGGAACGACTAGAAAGAAACGCCCAGAACAATTAAGCTATATAGCTGAAAAGGTAATTCCATTAATTGCTGAAGGAAAAGTAACGTTTTATGTCGGGGATCAATTCACTCTAAAAGAGGCTAGAGATGCACATGAACTAGTTGAAGGCAGAAAAAGTACAGGAAAAGTATTACTAAAAGTTACGTAAATTGTTCATATTAAAATGGAGAAATGAACAATTAAAGGGTGATCGTATGAAAGAAAAAGAACCAATGTTCCAAAGTGGTGAGTTTTCGGAGGATGAGAAAAAGGGATATTATGGGGTAGACCCAGAACAAAGTTTGCTTTCAGTGAATTTTGCAACGACCGAGAATGCCTATTTGAACGAGCATTACCAAGAAGATACAAAAGAAGAATGAAATGACATATCTAAAAAAAGTCTTTTATCGTAGATAAGTGACTCAGATTGTAGACAAAAGGCCACTCGAAAGGGATTTTCGAGTGGCCTTTTGATATTTATGTATTATCATGAAACCCATAACCTAGAAACCAACGATATGCCATATTTGTTTCTATTTCATCAATGGTCTTACGCATTGATCGAATACCGAATATGTATTGTATAAATGCCATTTTAATTAAGATAATAGGGTCAATACTGGGGCGACCAACTTCAGAGTACATATCTCTAACAAGAGGATAGATGAAAGAAAAATCAATTGCCACCTCAATTTTGCATACAAGATGATTGGCTGGAACTAGTTCGTCTAAAGCAATCATTTCAATTTGGTCTCTTTATATAGAGTTATGTTTCGTTAGCATATTGCCACCTCAAATGTTTTTTCTCATTATATTTTAAAAGTATACTATGTTAAAAAACAGTCCTAATATTAGTAACAGATTGTAGCGGAAAGCGAGTGCAATGGAGCGAAAATCACCTAGTTATACAGAAAGAATAATATACAAGAAAAAAGACTGTAGACAACTCGAAATATTCGAGTTTGTCTACAGTCTGAGTCTTTTATCGTAGATAAGAGACTTTTTAATTTTAGTTTGGAGGCTATTTCATGATAATTGTTGCAATAAATGATAAAATTAAAGTATCGTACTTATTCAGGTAAACTCCAGTTTTATACAATGATAAAAAATGATAGGAGGAATGCAATGGTCGTTCATCACTTTGATACAGATTACCTGATATTGCTGTTTTCAATACTGCTTATTCTAGGAGTTGTTACAACTAAGTTATCTTCAAGGCTAGGTGTCCCGTCACTTGTGTTGTTTATCTTAGTAGGTATTGTAATGGGTAGTGATGTATTAGGAATCATCTATTTTGATAATGCTAATGTAGCACAATTAATTGGGGTTTTGGCACTTATTATCATTTTATTTGAAGGTGGATTGCAAACAAAATGGAAGTCTGTTAAACCAGTAATGGCCCCTGCGCTTACATTGGCTACAGTTGGTGTTTTGTTAACAACTGCAATTGTAGCAGTAGGTGTTAAACTTGTACTAGGAATAGACTGGCTTGGAGCCTTTCTAGTAGGAGCTATTGTTGGTTCAACAGATGCTGCGGCTGTTTTCTCCATATTATCGGGACAAAACGTTAAGGAAAAAATCTCCTCCACTCTTGAAGCAGAATCGGGAACAAATGACCCGATGGCTGTCTTTCTAACCTTATCTTTTATTGAACTACTAACAACTAATACAGGAAATGTATTACTGTTCATAGGCTCCTTTGTTTGGCAAATGGGAATTGGGTTACTCATAGGACTTCTGTTAGGAAGACTCTCTTCTAAATCGATCAATAAAATTTCTCTTGATTCCAGTGGTTTATACCCAGTTTTCGCACTAGCCTTCGCGGTCTTCACATATAGTATTACGGCGATGGTGAATGCCAGTGGATTACTTGCTGTATATGTAGCAGCGATCGTGATTGGAAACAAGGAGTTAGTATATAGACACTCTATCCTACGATTCAATGAAGGTTTTGCCTGGATGATGCAAATTTTAATGTTTATTATATTAGGTTTATTAGTATTCCCTTCAGAACTAATGGACGTTGGACTTATATGGAAGGGTCTCTTCATATCCTTTATCCTTCTTTTTATTGCAAGACCAATTGCTGTCTTTATCTCTATTCATTTCTTTGACTTTGACCTAAGGGAGAAGATTTTCTTATCATGGGCGGGTTTACGAGGTGCAGTACCAATTGTATTGGCAACCTTTCCAATGATTGCAGGAGTTGAAAACAGTCAACTTATTTTTAATATTGTGTTTTTCGTTGTCCTAACATCAGCCTTAATTCAAGGTACAACAATACCACTCTTTGTTAAAAAACTTTCTCTATCTGGACCGGTAAAGGCTGTAGCCCCTCACACATTAGAACTGGTCTCAATTGGTAAGGCGAATGCTGAGATGATTGAATATCATATTGGGGAGAATAACGAACTAATAGGAAGAGCTTTAAAAGATGTGAAATTTCCAAATAAGGTACTCATAAATGCAATCGTTAGAGATAAACAGCTAGAGACTCCAACAGGTGAAACAACTTTACAACATAATGATATTTTATATATATTAGTGGACAAAAATAGTGTAAAACATTTAAATGAATTTCTAGAAAGCCAAATGCTGACAAGAGATTTTGTCGGATGATTAGTAAACGGTTAGGAGACCGAAGTATGAAAAAGTGGAAAACACTCGACTCTACGTACATTTACCAAACTCCATATGGAAATCTAAGATCTGATTCGTGCCAATTACCCAATGGATTAAAGATTGACCACTATTATGTTCATGAATATGCAGATTGGGTAAATGCATTTGTACTGTCAAATGAAAATCAAGTTGTTTTAGTCGAACAATATCGTCATCCTTCCGGGCAGTTTATGTTAGAAATACCAGCTGGAAGTGTAGAAGAGGGAGAGAGTTACGAAGAGGGAATAGTACGTGAAGTTCGTGAAGAAACTGGTTATGTCAGTGATGTGCCACCCATCTACTTAGGCGAGTATTGGGTAAATCCTGCTACACAAACGAATAAAGTAATAAATTATTTAATGATTAACGCGAAGAAGAAGGAAAATCAAAAATTCGACAAATCTGAAGACATTACCATTCATTTAGTTAATTTTGAGGAAATGGAAACGTGGATCAAGGAACAAAAGATCAATCAGTATTTCACAGTTAGCTCTTTTTATATGGTTAAAAGTTATCTTGAAAAAAGCAGAAACCTAAGTAAATAGGTTTCTGCTTTTTCATTTATATAATGCGTAAGTATAAATGATGACCATTGTTTCCATCTATTGGGGTCTTTTGAATTTTAAAATCTGTTGGATCTATCGTATAATTATGCTCTTTTGCCCATGTGTACATTTTTTCAAATGATTCATACATTTGTTCTACTGGTAATGTATGGTGGACATAAATATAAGAGGCTGCTGGTAGTTCATAACCTTCCATATTATATGGGATTTCATCTAGATTACGTACTTCACAGCCAACTAACTGAGTAAATTCTTCCCCCACTAATTGCAAACAAATGTCGTAAAAGTAAGGGGAGGTACGATTTTTCAGTTCATCCACTCTTTGATGAATAGTTTGCCATGCTTTAGGCATCTCAACTGATAATCCACTCCAATGACTAACAACCTTTATACCAACTACTTTAAAAGAATCTAACTCAACTATTTTCAATTTTACCACCTCATTGTCACTTGTATTCTATTACATTATAATACCATTATAGCTTACAAGATTTGTTATAAATGAGAAAAATTATAGAATTATTATAAGAAAAAGGGGGGATAAATAGTGCAAAAAATTAGACAAGCAATACAAGCCGAGAGTGAATCAATCATCCACTTACTAAAAGAATGTGCTAAATGGATAAAGGAGAAAGAAATTAACCAATGGCAATATCTTCTCGAAGGGGGAGAGGATGGCGAAATCCGAGATGCAATTGAAAGAGGAGAAACCTATATCCTTTTACATGAAAATGAAATAAGAGGAACATTTACTATTAGTGATTGTCAAAATGAGTGGGATGAACATATTTTCGGCCCTGACATAGAGAATAATAGCCTGTATATACATAGACTTGCCATTCATCCTGCACTTATAGGACAAAGAATGGGACCTATATTACTAGAGTGGATTCAAAAGACCTTTAATCAAGAAAAAGAATGGCTAAAACTAGATTGTGTTGCATCTAATATGAAATTAGTTACTTTCTATTGCGATAATGGATTTGAACACATAGGGGAAACAGATGGACATATGAAGTTTAGGAAGAGATTCGGGAAGTAGGAGATAAAAATGAAAGATTGCTTAGGTTGTGAATTGGCCAATAAAGAATTGCCCGTATATGTTGTATATGAAAATGAATATGTTTGTTGTTTTCTAGACCATGATCCATATAACGAAGGTCATACGTTAATTCTACCCAAAGCTCATAGAAGTGAACTCGTAGAGCTAGACGAGTTATTGGCAAATGAAATTATGAAAATATCGATTGTTATTGCGAAAGCCTTGAAACACTTATATCAACCAGATGGGATTACAATTAACCAAAACAACGGTATTTTCAATGAACTGAGCCACTACCATATGCATGTAGTCCCTAGATACAGTAATCGATCATTTGAAGACTTTTATTCAGAAGAGCCAATGGATAATGCACATTTAAAGGAAAGATTATCAGTAACACAAGAGGTTATGGTTTCGGAAATTGGAAGGATTCTGAGTTGTGAAGAATAGAAAATAATTCAATATATAATTATATTAAGATAGTTTTAATTGGTAAGAAAAAGAAACTGGGACATAAGATATTAGTCAATAATAAACCCGAACTATTAGGTGATATTTTAATAAATAGAACGCCTAATAATTCGGGTCTTTATTTGTTTATAAATAGATTTTTTGATCTAAAAGATCAGCTTCTTTAACTTCTGATTTTTTTCTAGTTTTTGTTCAGTGTCAGCTAAGTCATACTTCTTCAAAAGGTGAAACAATTCATTTAATTGAAGTTGAGTAGGTGAAGTTAACAGGAATTTTAAACTATTTGTATAGATTTCTGGAGGCAAAAATGGTACTTGCTCTTCAAGTTTATTCTTCACATCATCTATTGAATGGTCAATTTTACATGTACTCATCATTTTTAACCTCCAATACGTGACATTTCTACTTTTTCTCTTGTTGTTTTTAAAGCGCTGCGTTCTTCCGAATAACGGTCTTTTCGACGAAACCATAAATTAGATAGGTAGGACGAAACTTCTTCATCAGATAAATCTGAACGAAGAGAGGTTCGGATGTCGTGACCTTTCGTTGCAAATAGGCAAGTGTATAATTTTCCGTCTGCCGATAGTCGGGCACGATTACATGAAGAACAAAAGGCATCTGATACAGAGGAAATGACTCCAATTTCCTCGTCTGATCCAATATATTTATACCTTGTTGCCACTTCTCCAACATAGTTAGGATCAATAGGCTCAAGTGGCATTACCTGATGAATGTCTTCGATAATCTGTTTCTTAGGATAGACATCATCCAGTTTCCATTGATTCGTATTTCCAACATCCATGAATTCAATGTACCTAAGGATATGTCCTCTTTCTCTGAAAAACTTAGCCATAGGGATGATTTCGTTTTCGTTCATACCCTTCTTAACAACCATATTAATTTTGACCTGTAAACCTGCTTCTGCTGCAGCATCAATGCCGTCTACTACAGTTTGAACTGAAATACCTCTTCCATTAATTCTTCCGAATATCTCGTCATGCAGTGAATCTAGGCTTATTGAAACACGCTTTAACCCTGCGTCCTTTAATTCCTTTGCATATTTGGGAAGGAGGCTACCGTTAGTTGTCATAGCTATATCCTCGACACCTTGTATGGCGTTGATTTTTGATATGAGCTCAGACAAGTTCTTTCGCATCAATGGTTCCCCGCCTGTAATTCTAACCTTTTGAACACCTAAGTTCTCCACAAATAGTCTTGTAACACGCTCCAGTTCTTCGAAGGAAAGTAGCTCATCCCTTTTTAAAAATGGATAGTCAGGACCGAAAATCTCTGCAGGCATACAATAGGTGCAACGAAAATTACATTTATCTGTCACAGATATTCGTAAATCTCGTAGCGGACGTTGTAATTGATCGAGAACTTTATTGGTCACTTAGATTCCCTCCTTTATTCTGGCAGTACAATTCTATGTGGATGGGAGTACACATTAAACGTTCCTCCACGTATAAAGCCTACTGCTGTAATGTTTAAATCTTCAGCTAGTTTAATAGCTAAGTCAGTAGGAGCAGACTTGGATAACACGATTCCGACTCCGATTTTTGCAGCCTTTACTAAAACTTCAGACGAAATTCTGCCACTAAAAACAATCACTTTATCACGAACAGGAACTCTATTTAATAAACTATATCCATATAATTTATCGAGTGCATTATGTCTACCGATATCAGTGCGACTAACAAGCATTTCATCTGGTGAACATAAAGCAGCATTGTGAACTCCACCTGTTTCTTGAAATACAATACTACTATTCTGCATATCTTTCATCAATGATATACACTGATCAGGTGTTAAAGTTGTAGTAGAAGTGGATGTCTTTGCTGTTCTAGCATCGTTATGAAAATAAAACTGTCGGCTTTTACCGCAGCAAGATCCGATAAAACGTTTTGAATAATATTGCTGACTTGTTGTAACATCTGCATATAATTCAATGTGTGCATATCCCTTTGACTCGTCTATATTTATAGATTTTATGTCATCTTTAAAGCGAATAACCCCTTCAGATGCTAAAAAACCAATTACCATCTCATCAAAGTGAGTAGGAGTACATACCATCGTAGCAAATTCCGCATTGTTAACAAATATTGTTAATGGAAATTCCGTTACAATATCATCTTCTATAGTTTGTAGTTTGCCGTCTTGGTATTTAACTATTTTTTTAGTTAAGCTCATTTCTTGAATCATATTATCACCTTGGCTTTTTAGGATAATAAAAATATAATCACAATCTGTGAAACTAGACAAGTAATAAAACTTGTAAACTATTTTTTTAGATTTTAAAAAAAATGTCGAAAAAACTATTGCGGTTATCGAATGAAAGTGATAATATTTGTCATGCAATGTTCATAAATTTGTAACATATTGATTCGGGGATAGCGAACCTGTCATTCGTTTTAATATGGTATAGAAATGACAAAATCGATTAACTGTTGGTCCGATAGTAGCGAATCCTGCTAGAAACTAACCGTCGATCTTACTTAGTGCATGTTCTTAATGTGGCATGTAGTAGGTTAAGATTGGCGGTTTTCTGTTTTTTGGCAAAAAAGAGCAAGAACATGTGAGAAAAATAGGGGGAAACAACGTGAAAAAGACAAAGAATCGTTGGCTTATTGCTGCTTCAGCAGTAGGGATTCACATTTCAATTGGTTCAGTTTATGCATGGAGTAACTTTACAACTCCTTTAATTGATCAGTTTGGATGGAGTGCAAGCCAAGTACAATTTACATTTAGTTTAGCTATTTTATTTCTAGGATTATCAGCTGCATTCTTAGGACATTTCGTTGAAAAATATGGTCCTAGAAAAGCAGGATTGCTTTCGGCTATTTTCTTTGGAGTAGGTATTACAGGTGCTGGACTTGCAGTTAACCTAGAATCATTACCACTACTATACATATTCTACGGAGTTCTAGGTGGAATTGGATTAGGAGTGGGGTATATTGCTCCAGTATCGACATTAGTAAAATGGTTCCCGGACCGTCGTGGCTTAGCTACTGGTCTTGCGATTATGGGATTTGGTTTTGCAGCTGCAATTGCGAGTCCAATTATGGAATCTTTAATTAAATCTGTTGGGACTGCCAACACGTTCTACATTTTAGGTATTTCTTATTTCATTATCATGCTATTATCATCATTATATTTAGAAAAGCCGGAAGAAGGCTGGGCTCCAGCTGGATTCAAAGAGAAGGTACAATCTGGTAAGGTAAAGCTGAAAGAAGACCTTGCCCAATTAACAGCGAATGAAGCAATTAAAACATCAAGATTTTACTATTTATGGATCATGCTTTTCATCAACGTTACTTGTGGTATTGCTATTATTTCTGCTGCAAAACCATTAGCACAAGAAAGTATCGGTTTAACGACAGTTGAAGCTGCTGCACTTGTTGGTGTAATGGGGTTATTTAATGGATTTGGTCGTATTGGATGGGCTACGGTTTCGGATTATATCGGGCGTCCAAATACGTATACGACATTCTTTGCTGTACAAATTGTGTTATTTGCATTATTACCACATACAACAGGTGCCTTATTGTTCCAAGTCATGTTAGCAATTGTTTATACGATGTACGGTGGTGGATTTGCTTCTATTCCTGCATATATTGGTGACATCTTCGGTACAAAGCAATTAGGTGCAATTCACGGTTACATCCTAACTGCTTGGGCAGCTGCTGGTTTAGTAGGCCCAATTTTTGCAGCCTGGATGAAAGATACTACAGGAAGCTATGCAACAAGCTTAAACTTCTTTGCAGTTTTATTCGTAGTAGCTTTAATCGTATCAATCTTAATTCGTCGTGACATCAGCAAACTTCGTGCACAAAACGCATCGAAAGGGTCAGGTAACACATTAGCAGGCTAATTACTTTGCTTACCTTGCCTTTTGTGTTAAAATACAAAACATGTTTTAACCTCTAGAAGGTAGGGAAGAGTCAATGAATAAGTATGAAGCTGAATTTAGCAACCTTGTTCGATCCTTCAGGAAGAAGCATATGGGCAAAGGACCGAGTAAAATTACAACTACATTTTGTAAGAACTGGGCAATTTGTGAGATGGAAGGAAACCTGTCTCCGGTAGAGAAATTTATTGCCAGTGCTGATGAAGGTAAACAAGCGCTTAAATCTGCCCGAACAGAAATGGTTAAAGAAATGTATCGAAAAAATCCTCCACTAGAAATGGAAGAATTTTTAGGAACCAAATTTGTTGAGCTATTTATAGATATTGATATTGACCGAGACTTCGGTATGTCCATTTTCGTATTCGAAGAAAATCTCGAAGAAAAATTTTCAAAATAGGTATAGCACTTGGTAGCGAACCTGCTAAAGACTAACCACCGTTCATTTCACCTAATCACTATATTGGGTGAATGTCGGTGGTTTTTTATTTCATTTTATGAATGAAAGTATATGGAAAGAAAATTTAGACTATTTGTCTAGTTTTTCTAGCATATACTTGAACTGAGCAAGCGTTTTCGAGATTATGATAGTAATAGATAAATATAAACCTATCAATTATAGGAGTGAAAGTAATGGGTAAAACAAAACACCAAGGTCCGATAAAGGCAACGAAGACACCACAACCAAAGCACTGGGTAAGTCCAGTTCCATTTGGACTTGGGAAAATTAAACCACAACATTTCCGCGACACAATGAAGGTGGCGTGGGATAATCGAGATAATTTAGGGTATGCATCAAGAATTGTCACTCAAGGTGTATGTGATGGATGTGCATTAGGTGTATCAGGTCTTTCCGACCAAACACTTAAGGGTCCACACATGTGTACAACTCGTCTTAATGTATTACGATTAAACACGATGCCAGCACTAAAGGAAGAAATTGTACATGCAGATATTGATGAATTACGTAAATATAGCAGCACAGAGTTACGTAAACTTGGACGTATCCCATATCCTCTAATTCGACGTAAAGGGGAAAGAAAGTTTTCTCGTATTACGTGGGATGACGCAATGGATATGATTGCTGATAAAATGAAGCAATTGGATCCAAAGCAATATGCGTTTTACTTAACATCAAGAGGTATTACAAATGAATCGTATTATGTTGCAGGTAAGGTTGCTCGTTTCTTAGGAACAAACAACATTGATAATGCTTCACGTATTTGTCACTCTCCGAGTAAAACAGCATTAAAGCGTTCTATCGGAGTTGGTGCCTCAACGGTTAACTATCAAGATTGGTTCGGTACGGATGTAATCCTTTTCTGGGGTAGTATTGCTTCCAACGCTTCTCCTGTTTCTACAAAGTATATGTTAGAAGCGAAAAAGCGCGGAACTAAAATTATTGTGATTAACCCTTACAAAGAGCCGGCGATGGATAAATATTGGATTCCTTCCAATATGGAATCTGCTCTATTTGGAACTAAAATTGCGGACGATTTTTATCAAGTAAACATTGGTGGAGACATTGCATTCATGCATGGTATTATGAAGCATTGGTTCGATATGGAAGAAAAGCAACATGGCTCTGCCATTAACCACCAATTTGTTCAAGAACATGTGAACAGCTATGACGAGCTTAAATCAACGGTACAAAACCTAACTTGGGAAGAGATTGAAAAATCTTCTGGTATTTCATATGAAAGAACAGTTGAATTGGCTGAGCTATTAGCAAACAGTAAGAATGCTGTTTACGTTTGGGCATTAGGATTAACGATGCATGCTTTCGCAACAGATAACATTTCACAAGTGGCAAACTTAGCGTTATTACGTGGACACTTAGGACGCAAAAATAGTGGATTAATGCCTTTCCGTGGACATTCATCTGTACAAGGAACTGGTGAAATGGGTGCAGATCCATTTGTATTGCCAGGTGGTGGATTTGATAAAGAAAATACTGAACGTATTGAAAAAATCTGGGGCTTTGACATTCAAAAATGGCAAGGTGATATCGTAGGGGTAACGCTTGAGAATATCTTACTTCCTGAGGATCACGAACGTAAAATCAAGCTGTACTATTTATCAGGAGGTAACTTCTTAGAAACAATGCCAGATCCTAATTTCATTGAGAAGGCACTTTCTGAACTAGATATCCGTGTACACCAGGACATTATATTCAATACGTCTACACTAGTGGATGCAAAGGAAGCGGTTATTGTCCTTCCTGCAAAAACTCGTTATGAGCAAGAAGGTGGCGGTACATCAACGTCAACTGAACGTATGGTATATTTCTCACCTGAAATCGAAGGAAATAAAAACATAATCGAAGAAGCTCGTGCAGAGTGGAAAATCTACATTGACTTGGCAAAACGTGTGAAGCCAGAAACTGCTCATTTAGTTGATTTCAAGACGGGTCAAGACATTCGAAATGAAATCGCTGTTGCAAATCCGGATTATGATGGAGTTCAACACCTGAAGAAAAAGGGCGATGTATTCCAATGGGGTGGAGCTTGGTTATGTGAAGATGGAGTATGCCCAACTCCAGACGGGAAAGCTAACTTAATTACAGTAGATATTCCTGACTTACACAAAAAAGAAGGTCAATTTGTCGTAACGTCACGCCGTGGTAAGCAATTTAACTCAATGGTCTATAAAGAAGTGGATCCGTTTAACAATGCAGACCGCTATGATGTGCTTATGAATGCTGAGGACGGTAAAAACCTAAGTATCGCGGAAGGCGAAGGAATTGTTGTATATAATGGGTTTGGTGTATTCCAAGGAAGAGCGAAATTTGTAGACATTGCCAAAGGTAATATCGAGGTTCACTTCCCAGAAGGTAACTTCTTATTACCTCGCGGACGCTATGAAAAGTTTGCAGGTATCCCAGATTACAACATTACAGTTACAGTTGAAAAAGCAGATCGCTATAATGCACGCAAAGATACACAATATGTTGAAAAGCGTATTGAGGATTTAGAAGTAGATGCTCCAGCATAATAGATTGAAGAAAGGAGAACCGACTTGATGTCGGTTCTTTTTTATTTTATGGGAATAAATGGTAGAAGACTCATAATATTGGAACTTTGGCTCATAAATTAGTGAGTTTGGCTCAAAAAAACTATTTTAGGCTCATAAAAGTGACAAATCGGCTCATAACGGTAACAAACCGGCTTACTAGATTGACCTAAACTATAAGTCAATGTCATTGTTTACTAGCGTTACCTACTATTTACTAATGCAAACACATGCCATCTGACATATAATCAAATATGTAAGGAACACCTTACACCCCCTTTGAAGCATAATAAAGAACTAATATATCCTGTTTTGTTCGTGACCACATAAAAAACTGAACAAATATAGAATCGGAATGCTTATATTACAACCCTGTATGCCAGGCTCATAGTAAGACTGAGATCGCAAGAAGGGAAGTTGCGGCAATCCACCTGGAGCACGTTCAGGTTTTCTATACGGTTACGGCATGACGGGGCTACATACACACAACAACAACAAACACATATTGACCCTACTCAATTAAGAGCAGGGCTTCTTTTGTCATATATTGTAAAAGTGTCCAAAAAGTTGTCATTCTCGTCCAAATAACTAGTAGACTCGTCCAAAAAAATCAAAAAGTCGTCCAAGTAACACAAAAAGTCATCCAAATATCACTTTATTGAGTGTATCCACCTTTGTTTCCCTTGTCGTAAAGCTGATAAACCTCTTCTGAAACAACAATTAAACTTCGACCGTTACTTAAATCACCAACTGAATGACGTATTTGTTTTACAATTTCATCATTTTCACGATTTAAACTGCTAATGATGATTCGATTACCATCTACTAAAACTTTTACTCTTTCGTTTGGTAAAGCCTGTTTAATTTTTCCTTTAATTCTACCTGCCAGCAAATGGTCCATCGATAATGTGTCATTGGGTTCATACCCAACAGTGCGAGGAGAATGCGATAGAGGTGATGTTGAAAGAGAATGACTACGCTGATTTTCTTTCCCGGGTACCGCTATCTCACAACCAGTTATTAAAAGTAGACCGGTAATAAATAGTGCTAATCTCATTGTGACCGAATACTCCTTATTTTTTTCTTAGTTTGCCAAATAATGAGTATTTCATTCTCAGTAGGCTATACTAATCAAAAAAAGGAGCGTCTTTTCAGATGTCAAAAAAAGAAACAAATAATTCTCCCAATATTTCTGGAACCTTTCAAATGGTTGAGGAAGAGCGTCAAGAAGATTTAAACAAGATGAAGAACCAACACACCATGGATGATGAATCTCTGTATTATGCGAGACAGTTTATGGAGGATTAATATTTATATACAAATAGTAGCAGTGGTTATCTTAGGTATCACGATAACCACTGCTTTATTGTAATTATAGGCTATAAATCATATGTAGTGTATCTAAGAATATGCACTGTCACCATACAGCTCCATTAAGATGTTTTACAAGGCTCTTTTCTAAAGCTTTAATGCAATTTAGTACATGTAATCTGGGTGTACAACTTAGAAGCAAATGGAGTGGATTAGAAAAGAGTGACTGTCTTTATGTAAATAAGTATTTAGATACTAAGGTGAAAATCATCATTTGGGATTTTTACGCAAAGCAACAATTTACGAAACCAGCCTTTCACAAAAAATATTAACAAAACTTACATAATTTCCCCTTTAGTCACGCACTCTAACACAACAGAGGATAAGGGGGATAAAACAATGAAGAGACCGTTTTATTCTTGGATCGTGATGATTTTAGCAATGAGTGTAATTCTTGATTTCTCTTCTATTCAAAATGTTGATGCAAAATGGTTTCAAACACCGGAGTTGGAGGTTCACTTTTTAGATGTGGGGCAAGGAGATAGTGCGCTTGTCCTCTTCCCTAATGGCAAAAAAATGCTGGTAGATGGTGGACCTCGTGTAAACGGCAGTACTGTTGTTAATTATTTAAGACAGCATAACATTTACGAGTTAGACCTTGTTGTATCGACACATCCGGATGAAGACCATTTGGGTGGTCTCCTTGATGTATTACGTGAGGTAAATGTGAAGCAAGTACTTGATAGTGGGAAGTCACATACAACAGATACGTACAGAGAATACGTTGAGCTATTAAATACCAAGCGTATTCCAATTGTCATTGCGAAGGAAGGACAAACGATACACTTAGATAAATGGGTGAATATCGATGTGCTAAATAGTAATAACGGTGAAGAAGACAACAACGAAGCATCTGTTGTGTTGAAATTAACGATGGGCAAAATAGATTATTTACTTGCGGCGGACGCTGAAGTAGGTGCAGAGTCTGATATGGTGAGAGATTACGATCTAGAAGCCGAAATTTTAAAAGCCGGTCATCATGGTTCGTTTACTTCGAGTACTGACCCTCTATTACAAGAAGTGAAACCCAATGTGACAATCCTATCTTATGGAAATGACAACTTGTATGGTCATCCTCATAAAGATGTTGTTGAGCGACTTAAAGGGCTTGGTACCACCATGTATTCAACAGCACAATCAGGTTCCATTATTGTGAAAACAAACGGCTGGAGTTATGACATCTCTTCTATTAAAAGCATATTAGGACAACTTGTTTCCAATGAAGAACCACTTCCGTATGAGGGGAAAATTGCCATTACAAAGCTTGATGTCAAAGATGAAGAAGTAACGATTAAGAACAATATGAACGAAGATGTGTTGATGAAAGGATGGAAGCTTATATCAGAAGCTGGGAACCATGTATTTCACTTTCCCAATAACTTTGTTCTTCGTTCGGGAGAATCTGTTACGGTCTATTCGAGTGTGAAAGGATCTAAGAAGAAAACCAACTATTTAGCCTGGAAGTCAAAACGTCATATTTGGAAGAATGTAGGGGATAAGGCGATACTTTATAATCCATATGGAGGAATTGCCGATTTTGAGGGTTTCGAAGGTTAAAGCTATTCATACTGCGAACAGACATTATATAATGGTTGTTGGGTGAAGAGAAGTGAATATAACTGTTATTACTTCAAGTGATGTGGATAAGGCAAAGGAATTAGTTTTAAAAGGCTTAGAAGAAAGATTTGGGTTTTTGGATCCGGCTTTAAATCCCGATTTGAATGATATTACAGGAAATTATTTAAAAGAAGGATCTGTCTTTCTCATTGGAAAAGAAAACGGTGTGCTTGTATGTACGGGGGCATTATCAAAGGAAACTCAGAGTACAGGTAGGATCGTAAGAATGTCAGTGAAAAGCTCAAGTCGAGGACAAGGGTTTGCTCGAAAAATGCTTCATGCCCTAGAGGAGTTTGCAGTAGAATATGGTTATACAAGGCTTGTCCTTGAAACAAATAATGCTTGGCAAAGTGCAATTCAGTTATATGGTTCCGAAGGATTTGAGTGTTATGAAGATGATGGACAGATTAGTCACTTCTCGAAACAATTAAAGTGAAAAAAGTGAAGTCCTCGTGATTGAGGACTTCACTTTTTGTTTGTTAGTAAGCCCAAGCTGCTCCAACAATTATTAATAAGATAAACAACACTACGATTAGAACGAAACTGTTACCATAACCGTAAGATGGTGCTGCGTAACCATATCCACAACCGTACATACCATGTCACCTCCAGTAACGATGTACTATAAAGTATGTAAGTAGGTGGGATTATGGTAGGGCGAATGCCCAAACATCATAAAGAAAATCCGACAACATGCCGGATTCTCTAATTAGTGACTAATGTTAGTTCCTGTGTATTCATTAAACAGGTCAGCGATGTAAGCTGCCTCATCTTCTTTAAAATAAAATATCATCTCATCTTCAAGGTCTTCACCTTTATGATTCATAATGGTGTGACGATATAATACGCCATCACCGGTTTCAATGTCACGTCCAAGACGTAAATGTATATTATATTGATCATGCTCTTCGTCTTCAATATGAAGATGCTTATCATTTGAAATCCATTCAATGTGTTCTTTTAATTCCTCCAGGTTATCACCTATGTACTCACGGTCATCAAACTCATCATCATCTTCATCGATGGTTACATATTCAACGTCATCTAAATCATCTTCATCCTCTTCGAACAAATCATCCTCATCTAGATCACCAATATACTCATGGAACGTTGCATGTACAAACCCGAGTGCTTCGTCAGCATCAATAAAGATAACTTTCGATTGGATGTCGAGGTCCTCATGATAATAGAACGAGTAAAACTCTTGATTTGTTGGGTCAAAACTTACAACACAAAACTCCTCATCGTGATCGATGGTTTGAATAGAGAAAACAAATTCCGGATGATACGTTGTTGTATTCGTATCAAATAAAATTTCAAAGTCTTCAAACGACTCGCAAAGATCTGGTAAACCTATTCGAACTGCATTTTCCATACGGTGAAACCATTCTAAACTCATGAAAAACCCTCCTTATTCTAGTATTCATAACTAGTATTTCCAATAAAGAGGATGGACATAAATAAAAATAAAAATTATATCTTAATTTCAATTGTATGAGATAATAGAAGGTAGAAAGAAGGTGTACTTTCATGAAAAATAAAAATAAGTTTCAGGTTAATGAAAAGGTCTGCTTAAAACAAACTGGAGAAATTGTTACAATTAATGATGTTAGTTATGTTGCCAACATGAAAAGATACTCATATACATTAAAGGAATATCCAGCGTCTTTCTATTTCGAAGAAGAAATGGAACAACAGCAGTAAACTCGAGGTACGAATCGTACCCGAGTTTTTTTATGTGTGCCTATTCGTCCATAACAAACTGTTACGGCAAAAGATGAAGATGATGGTATTTCCAATGAAAGAAATCATAAAGACGTGGGAAGGATTCGATAATTCTGAAATCCAACCAGCTGCAAAAATGGCAAAGGGCATACTAAGTTTAAAGACGGAACCTGTAATTCCACTTATTCTTCCAATTAGATGATGAGGTGTGGATTCTTGGCGATAGGTCCAAATACATACACTGCTTATTGTTGTCAAAATACCATTCAAACAGAGCCCGATAGCAAAAATTAAAGGTGAATTTGACAAATACATCATAAGATACGTAAATCCAATTAGTAATGTAGTCACAGTAATGATTCTCCCAGTATCCCAGAGCTTACGTACCTTTCCGATTAGTAGGCTTCCGATTAATCCTCCAAGGCCTACAGATGAGAGGAGTGTGCCAAGCTGGGCATCACTTAGTTTCAGAACATCCTTTGAATAGAAGATAATGGTTGTGTCCACCATACCAGCTGTAGAATTTAAGAAAATGACAGCGATCGTAATCATCCATAATGTCCGATTGTGGAATAACTCTACCCATCCCTCTTTTAATTCCTTCCAAAATCCAACCTTTTTTGTTAATGAAATGTCTTCATCTGTTTTTAGCAACAATAAAATTAGAAAAGCAACACCAAAAGAGATTGCTGTTAATAATAATCCTGTCTGAATACTCGATAATAGTAGAATTAAGCCTGTTAAAGCGGGTCCCATAATACTAATGAAGGTAAAAATAAAATTAAAGGATGCGTTAGCTTGTGTGAGCATTTCAGTTGGTAAAGCTTGTTTTACCATACTCATTCGAGCATTAAAAAAAGCATAACTAAAGGTCATTAAGAAAAATCCGCAGATGTAAAAAAGCACTGTTGAATGATTACCTAACTGTACGGAGAAGTACAGAATGATTAAGATGATAGCTTGGAGAAAGATGGTCCATAATGACCATTTCTTTTTATGAGCTCGGTCTACTAGGACGCCGATAAACATTGCTAATAATAAATTCGGTAAAAACTCAATTCCTCGCATTGTGGACATGACAACAGGCGAATTTGTTAATTGATATAACAAAAGAGGTAAGGCAAGTTCGTATATTTTACTACCGAAAGAGATAATGGCTCCTGAAACGAGCAATATCATAAAATTGGCGTGTTGCCAGATAGGTATAGATTTCTCCTGATATGCCGTATTCTTTACTTCTGAAGCTTGCACGTGCATTCACTCCTCTTTACAACTTGATCTGAAAAAAATTATAATCATAAAAAAGATGAAGAAAAAGCGAAAATCTCAAATCCTGAATTTCGCCTTTTAGAAGTGAGGCTATCCCATGAATGTTGAACAATATTACCTTTCACTCAGGCAACAATATCGCTCAAAAGGTGAAGGAGAAACATTTCCTATACGTATGGACGAACTAGTGGAAACACTTAAGTGTACTAGAAGAAATGCGCAGTTGCTCCTAAAAAAAATGGTGGATATCGAATATGTCAACTGGATACCTGGAAAAGGACGCGGTAATACATCGGTTCTGACGTTTCTAATGCCACTTAGTGATGTTGTATTAAAAAGGGCAAAACAGCTTACATTAGATGAAAAATTAGAAGAAGCATGGAAACTCATCCATCAGTTCCAACGTGTGAAGTTTGAATTCACAGAATGGTTATACCATCACTTTGGATTTCAAACTGAACAGGAAGAGGATGTACTTCGGTTTCCTTTTTACAGACCTGTCCTAGATTTAGATCCAACCTTTGTCAACCGTCGCACTGAAGCTCATTTAATAGAACAAATTTTTAATACCCTTGTCATATTTGACAGTAATTCGAACACAATCATGCCATCACTTGCTCACTTTTGGGAGTGTAACAATGACTTTACTGAGTGGACAGTTTACCTTCGAAAAGGTGTGCGTTTTCATCATGGGAAACGGATGACGGCAGAAGATGTGGCCTTTACGTTTTTTAGAATTCTTCATGAATCTAGCTACGAGGAAATAAAAAAGACGTTAAAAATCGTTGAAATAGTAAACACCTATACTGTGAAATTCACGTTGACTGAAACAAATGTGTTATTCCTCAACTATCTTTGTTCAGAGAAATGTTCAATCTTGCCAAGTAACCTACATGAGATCCACGGATTCCAAGTTCACCCAATTGGAACAGGTCCTTTTCAAATGAAAAAGAATAACGAATCCATATTACATTTAGAGGCAAATGATTATTATTTTGAGGGGAGACCACATTTAGATGCGATTGAAATGTGGATTTGGCCAACCTTCGAACAATTAAAAGTAGTAGAGATGCTTGAAAAAAAGGATATATATTTTGGTGAGGACCAGGTATTGAATGTGGAGCATACAAAGATTCAACATATTGAGCAAGGAGCAAGCTTCCTAACGATCAATAGTAAAAAATCAGGTCCGACGAAAGATGTGGAATTTCGAAAAGCGGTACATTATGCCTTAGACCGTGAAAAAATGATTAAAGATTTAGCTGGCAATCGAACAACGCCAGCGTGTAGCTTGTTTCCAGAATATAGTGAAAAGCATTTCATGAACGAGTATAATAGTGAGGTAGCTCACCATTACCTTCAAAAATCTAGCTACAATGGAGAACTACTAGAGCTTTATACATATGAAATGGAGAGTAATATCGTGAATGCTCACTGGATCCAAAAAGAACTTAATCAAATAGGAGTAAAAGTGAAAGTTACGATATTGCCAATTAAAGAGCTAGCAAGGAAGGAAATAATAGATAAAATAGATATGATATTTACAGGAGAAGTATTAGGTGTTCAGCCGGACATTAGTTTAATTGAAACATTAACCTACCGAAATGGCTATATTCATAATCATGTAAGTGAAGTACATATACATGTTATTAATCAAGCAATCAATCGATGTAAAAAGGAATCAAGTTTTACTAAAAGAATGGATCACCTCATGAACCTTGAAAAGCAACTAAGAAAAAGCTACTCTCTAATTTTCCTGTATCATACAAGACATACTTTGCAGCATAGTCAGGCTATGAGTGGAATTATGTTAAATGCTTGGGGAAAAGTAGATTATAAAAATGTTTGGGTAAAAGGATATATAAATAAACCGTTAACCATTGGATGAAAATCTAATGGTTTTTTTGTTATGTGCAGCAAAAGATTAAATTTTCAGAAAAAACATTGACAATCTCGTACGACCGTTTTATTGTTTTTATATAATGAATTGACGATATATTTATATGTCGTGATATAAACGTTATATAAATATAATAACAAACGTTAGGGTGTTATATTAATTAACATGTTTTGAAGGGGGTAAGGAATTTGATATTACATGGAATTGAAACAGCTTCAAGAAGTGAAATGGAAAATTTGCAGCTTGAAAGACTTCAAGACACCGTAAAAAGAGTGTATGAAAAGGTACCTTTTTACAGACATAGGTTTGAAGAGATCGGTGTGGCACCGGTGGATATTACAACAGTTAGAGATATTATCAAACTCCCATTTACTGTGAAGAGTGATTTGAGAAATCATTACCCTTTTGGTTTATTTGCTGTTGAACAAAAAGAGTTAGTACGAGTTCATGCTTCATCAGGAACTAGTGGAAAACCTACTGTTGTGGGTTATACGAAAAAAGATATTAAGAGCTGGGCGGAGATAGTTGCTAGAGCGATCGCAACTGCTGGAGGCGCCCCAGGCGATTTTTTACATAATGCATATGGATATGGCTTATTTACTGGTGGGCTAGGCTTACACTTCGGTAGCGAAGAGCTAGGTATGGTCACTGTTCCTATATCCGGTGGTAATACCGACAGGCAAATTGCATTAATAGAAGACTTTAAACCGGCAGTTATTTGTGCAACACCTTCTTATGTACTTAACATTGCAGAGAGAATGGAAGAGTTAGGGAAAGATCCGCGAAATACATCACTCAAATATGGTGTGTTTGGTGCAGAGCCATGGTCCGAAGAAATGCGACGGACACTTGAAGAAAAGCTCGGGATTAAAGCTTGTGATATCTATGGCTTAAGCGAAGTCATTGGACCAGGTGTATCGATGGAGTGTCATGAAGCTCAAGATGGTCTACATGTAGCAGAAGATCACTTTTTGGTGGAAGTAATAGATCCTACAACCATGCAACCAGTACCTGATGGAGAAGACGGAGAACTTGTATTTACAAGTTTAACGAAGGAAGCATTCCCAGTCATTCGTTACCGTACGGGTGATATTGCTTCGTTAACAAGAGGCACATGTAGTTGTGGTAGAACGACAATACGAATGTCCCGTGTTAAAGGTAGGATTGACGATATGTTAATTATACGTGGTGTAAATGTCTTCCCTTCACAAATCGAGCATTTCTTGCTTTCGGTGAATGAAGTTGTACCACATTACCAAATTCATCTAATTCAGAAAGGAAGTTTAATAAGCGTAGAGCTTCATGTGGAAATAAATGAAGAGTTTTATAAAACGATCAATGGCAATTTACGTCATGAGTATGTAGATCATTTATGTAATCGTATCTATGCTCTGATTAAAAGTCAGTGTTTAGTTTCAATCGACGTTAAAGTTCATAAACCAAAAAGTATTCCACGTTCTGAAGGGAAAGCTGTAAGAGTTGTAGATCGAACAAAAGAATCATTAGAGGTATAAGTTTCATTATGATATAAGGGCACTATCGTTAAATGGTGTTCTTTTTAGAGTGGGGTACTTACTATATTGTCAATAGTTTTCAGAAAATAATTGAAGGCCCTTTCGTTAAGATGATATCATTTTAGTATAATGTTTTAGAGGAGTCCGTCATATTAACGTTATATGAATATCTAGTAGTTCTTTAGACGTAAATCAATCCGTGATTATCTGGAGAATGATGTAAAGGATTACGTGGGTGCACCCGGTACTTTTACATTTAGTAAAAAGGATCATAATGGATTAAAAGCTGACAGTATGGTTCTTGCTGAAGTTAAAAATGGAAAATGGACATTCAAAAAATAAGGATTAATTATTCTGGGTGTACAAACAGTTTTAGAAGTAAATTGAGGCTGAATTAGAAAAGAGCAACACTTCTTTTGAATAGAAGTATCTATATACTAAGGTAAAAAGCCGGCTCTTCGGATTTTTACTCAAAGCATCAATCTAAACGAAATAGCCAGAAATAAACGTTAGGGCATTTATTCTATTGGATAAATGCCCTTTTACAAGAAAGGGTTGAACGTGTTTGGAACAGATAATTTTAGACAAGATACAAGGTGATCCTTATGCGAAGTCACTTGGTATTAAGATAGTTGAGATTAAAGAAGGGTTTGCAGAGGTTCAAATGACTGTTCAGGAATCTATGCTGAATTTCCACGGTGCAGCCAATGGAGGTGTCATCTTTTCATTAGCAGATGTTGCTTTTGCCATTGCGAGTAATTCATATGGTCAAGTTGCAGTTGGCATACATGTTAGTGTTAACTATATGAAGGCAGGAAAATTAGGGGATACAATTTCGGCAACAGCAACAGAAGTCAAGAAAAATCCAAAACTCGCGTTGTATCGGATGGTTGTGTCGAATCAAGATGGCGAGCTACTAGCTTCACTTGAAGGAATGGTGTATCGTAAGAAAGAAATGTTTGCGTAGAGAAGTAGCAACGTCTACTTCTTTTTTCTGTAAGTAGACGTAATAACCCAAAAATTTTGCTAACAAGGTACAATTGTTATGTAAGGTAGTAGCTTCAAATTTGTGTTAAAAGGAGAATTCAACATGACTGATAGTGTGAAGGTTCAATATGATTATATTAGAAAAACAAGAGGTGTATTGCTATCGTTCTTGGAGCAACTTCCAAGGCATATATTACATGAGGCTGTCTCCAACTTTGGTAATGGGAGTATCATCAATACCCACATACATGTAGCAGATTGTTATCAATATTGGTTGGGAACATTTGGTTTGAGGATAGAAGGGCTAAACTTTGCAACGCCTCAAGAGATAGATCATGCTGATGTGAATTGGGTAAGGGAGCGTTTTGAACAGGTGGATTTAATTGCTGATACGTTTATTGAAGCATACTGTACGGACTGGACCATGAATCTATCTGGAAGCGTGAATTGGCAAACAGAACCTTGGACGACTACTCCATTATGGCTACTCACACATGCAGAGACACATGAGTTTCACCATAAAGGGCAAATTGTGACAATGGCCAGACATTTAGGCTTTGAACCGCCAGATACTGATTTAGCTGTTATTGAATAGTACGTTATTAAGTCACATATCTAGCTGTGGTTTAAAGAGAAATCTACTTATATGATTAAAAACTCTACTTGTTAGCAGGAAGTAGAGTTTTTTTGTTGTATTAACTACCTAATAATAATTTCCTAGGAAGTGGGACAGAAAATGAAGAAATGGTTTATTTATCTAATACTTATTAGTAGCATCATGATTACAGGTTGTACACACGAATTGACGACGATGACATTGTTGGATGAAAAAATAGAGAGAATCGATGTATCTATTTCAAATGGGACTGGGAGTGTGAATGAAGAGACATTAAGTACACTTGACGATAAAACATCTATTAAGCAAATGGAAAGGATCATTACTTATGCAGAATTAGTGGAAGCTGATACACCAATGAAGAATCCGGATTATGATGTAGTCGTATCATATGGAGATGATTTTCCAAAACATGCAATTCATATTTGGCTAGGAGAAGAAGGAGAGAAGTCAACACTATCATATCTTGTAGAAGATGGCGGTACATATTACACATCTGTAAAGGATACGAAAAAACTTAGAGAGCTTATATTAGACAAGTAAAGGAGCTGATATGTGTTGTTTCAATATAAGTTTACACCTAGAATGGAAAGAATTATGTTGTTGTCAAAGGAGCTAGCTAACCCTGATCCGGTCAAGCCAGTGCATATATTTATTGGTGCTTCCATCGAGGGCACAGGGGTATGTGAAGAACTCTATTCATACTTAACTAGAATAGTAGGTGCAGACTTTCGTTCCAAGATACTAGAAGCTGAAATCAATTGTGAAGAGAGAGATTTTAACTCAGTTACCGTAATTGAGAGTGGGATTTCTTATGACACACAATTTATCTTGAAGAAAGCCCACGAAAAGATGCTTCACTACAAGCAACTATACATAAATGAAGGACATGTTTTGGCGTCTATACTTAGGCAATGCGAGATTCCTTATATTACAGAAGAGATGAAAGCAGATATCATAGCTTTCACCTCAGTGCCAAGGGATTTAACAGTCAAACTTGCTGATTTAAATTTTGATAAATTTCTAGATAAAGATGTAGAAATCCGAAGAATGAAAAAGGAGGATTACGACAATCTATGTCAATTTGTGTTAGCTGAATTTGGAATCAGGTGGACCCAGGCTATAGACAATGGAGTAAAGCAGGAGAAGATTCCTATTATAATGGCAATGTTGAACGGAGAGGTCATGGGCTTCTCTTGTTATGATGTTGTAGGGAATAAGAAATGTATCTTTGGTCCAATGGGAACAGCAAAGTCAGAGAGAGGTAAAGGAATTGGTAGAGCTCTTTTACACCAGTCATTACGTTATATGAAACAACGAGGCTATGAGTATGCAATCATCTCTCAAGCAGGACCGATAGAATTTTACGAATTAAATTGTGATGCAAAATTAATACCATTATCCATATAAAAAGGAGTGGATACACATGAAGAATCTAACTAGCAATCTTGTGGAATCATATAATAATAAAGCCCAAGAAAGAGATTCATTTGGTGTAGCAGATTGGAAAGTGAAGGAACGGGATGTATTCCTAAAGATGCTGCAAAAGGAGAAGTTATCTAATTTATTGGAATTAGGAGCGGGTACAGGGAAGGATAGTTTGTTCCTTAGTGAAGAAGGATTACAAACGATGAGTACAGACATATCTCCTGAAATGGTCAACTTATGTAGAGCTAAAGGGCTTGAGGCGAAGGTAATGGACTTTGCTAATCTCGATTTTCCTGATCATCATTTTGATTGTGTATGGGCAATGAATTGTCTCCTTCATGTTCCAAAGGCTCACATTCATAAGGTTTTAACTGAAATTAAAAGAGTGTTAAAGCCTTCTGGATTATTTTTCATGGGTGTCTATGGAGGGGAAAACTCTGAAGGAATATGGGAGGAAGACTTTTATACACCAAAACGGTTTTTTTCGTTTTTTGAAGATGAAACGATACAAGAACTCGTTAGTAAGTACTTTCAAATTGAATCTTTTACCATTGTCCCAAATGAAGTGGTAGGAGGTAACTTTCATTTTCAATCAATCATAGTAAGGAAGTAAGTTTATTTAGGCTCTTTTCTAAAACTGTGTTGTTTTTTGTAAAATGGTTCTACATGTATAACCAGTTTTAGAAGCAAATTAACGTTTTTATTAGAAAAGAGCAACTCTCTTTACATATAGAAGTATCTAAATACTAAGGTGAAAATCCGGCTTTTGGATTTTTACTAGAAAGCAACAATCTATATGAAACAACCTTTATTTAAAAAAAGGATTGCTCTCCGTGTTACCTTGAGAGCAATCCTTTAATTAGAACTTAGACTTTACTTTACCATCTGTATGCACCTTCGCAAGTATTTGCTTGTGGTTCATAATAACAATGTTGTTTAAATTGTCCTGCAAATGGTTGGCTGTACCATGTTGGAGGACATGCAGCATAAGGATTAAAATACCATAGGGAATATTTGGATGGATGTTCTCTCCAAAAGTCTAATACTTGTTTCGCTAACTCCTTTTCAACGCTCCTGGCAGGGTTATAAAAAACATTGCCTTTTTGCACGGCTTCGAATGAATAATTTCCACCTTGTTTTTGATAGATAACTTGGCGAACGGACCTAAGATCTTTAAAGTCTCCACAATTTGCTTTTAGACGATTTACAATAACATTACCAACCATAAGCATCCCTTGACGGCCTTCTCCTTCTGCTTCAGCTCTGATCATACGTGCTATTAAATCGATATCACTGTCGGTATATTTAACTCTCGCCACGATTTCTCACCTCTAAGAGAAGTGTATTATGGAAACTCCATAAAAATGTTTAGTTTTACAATAAATACAAGTTGTAAAAAAATTTCATGCTTTTCCCCTAAACTATTGTAACCCATTCACTTATAATCCAAAGATTTAGGAGTTTAACTGTACAATCCTTCTTAGATTGACTGAATTCAGAAAAGTATAATTTTTATTTGGAAAAGAAGCAGGAAGTACTAGTTAATTTGGTGAAATATGTATTAGTTAGTGGGTATAGATGACTCTAAATAACACATTCATCGGTTAAAAAACAATAAGAAATCCTATAGATTAAAAAAGGAGAAACATATGGTTAAAGAATTTACGATTACACGAGCTACTACTAGAAAGGATTTTGAAGATTGTGCGTTCGTTACAAATACGATACATAAAGACAATTTAGTTCATGCTCATATCCTTATTCATGATACTGAACATAATGAGGAAAATCTATTAGCTGTAGCTAGGCTTCAAAACGAAATAGCAGGTACCGTCGTATGTAAACCTTCTTCTTCACCACAAACCGCTTTTACGATGATTCGGATACTAGAACCATTTCGAAGAAGAGGTCTTGGTGAGCAGCTTTATAAATTTGCATCACAACATGCAAAAGGGATAAACCGATTCAATTTACAAGGCAGGATCATCGAAACAGATTTGGAGTCTATAAGCTACTTCGAGAAAAAAGGTTTTAAGGAGGTAGCAAGAGAGTGTCAGGTAAGCCTGTATACTGATTCAATGAATAGTAATGACGATTTTTCTGTAAGTGGTGTGGAACTCTTTAATCTCCTAGAAAGAAAGGATTTATGGCAAGGGGCTTATGCAATTGCATGTGAAAGTATCCCCGATATTCCAATGCCAGAACCTCTAACGGTACCACCATATGAAAAATGGATTCAATCTGAGATTTTATCTCCTGAAGTTCGTCTTGACGGTTCGTTTGTAGCGGTTGCGGATAATAAGGTTATTGGA
Source organism: Bacillus sp. BGMRC 2118 (assembly GCA_008364785.1). Taxonomy (GTDB): domain Bacteria; phylum Bacillota; class Bacilli; order Bacillales; family SA4; genus Bacillus_BS. Next base: position 122,407 of record VTTJ01000007.1, read on the forward strand.
TATGGTGGAATTGCCCAGCTTAATCCTACGACAGTAGAACACTTGCTAACAGCCGTTGCCCGTAATTGGAGAGGAAAGGGTATTGCAAGACTGATTAAACAATCGCAGGCAAAATGGGCAAAAGCGGAGGGGATAAAAGAACTCATTACATATAACGAACAGTGGAATGAGCCAATAAGAAAGCTTAATAAACAATTAGGATATATACCTCACCCAGCATATATACTATTTCGAGGTCCTTTGCATGACGACGAGAGAAGAATAGATGCAAAGTGAAGGTGTGTATAGATTACAGTCAAGAAACATGTATAGTTGTTAGAAAGGTGAACCGAATGAAAAGATTAGTCATTATTACTGTAGGAAAAACACATAGCGGAAAAACTACTTTCGCTAGACTGCTAGAAAATGAACTTGAGAATTCGTTTGTTATGGATCAAGACAACCACGCGGATTTTATTAACAACTATTACAAAAAGATCGAACCAAAACAGGGGCCAAATACATTAAAACATTCTATTTCAAAGCTCATCGTCACTTATGCGAAAGAACAGACAGACTTACACACGATTATTTGCAATTCGAATCGAACTTGGAAGGACCGTGAGTATTTACTAAAGGAATTATATCCACAAGATCAATTCACGCGCATTCTTGTTCATTTTGATATTCCAGATGCTGTGCTAGAAGCCCGAGTGAAAGAGAGTAACCGAAGTACAACCATCTTTAGAGGTGTGACCACATTTGAAAAAGTATTAAGATGTCAACAGAAGGAAACAGTGGATGATCCAGTTGAAGGTGAGGCTGATTATTTGTTCACGATTCGAAATGATGAGGAAGTAGGAAAAGTTATTAAGGAAATAACGAAACTGGTATAGTGTTTTACATTCACACGATAAATATCTATGAGAAAGTGATGAACTAATTACTTAAACAACAACAAAGATTAATCATTTTGGATGCTCAAAAACAAGTATGAATTAAAGGGAAAACTGCATATTCAGTGAATTTTTCTATACATGAATTCTGGAGGAATATAAATTGGCAATCGAAAAAAAGACTGTTCGTTTAAGTGATTTACTATCGTTTATAATAGCGTTTATAATACTAAATATAATTGATATTCATCAATATGATTTACATAAGATCTTTGCAATTCTACTTTTATTTATCATACTATTTTCGGTGTTTTATGCTACGAACAAGGTCTTTAAATGGCTATTAGGTTCAAGAGATAAAGTCGTAGGCTTTAGTTATTTTATAGTAGCCTGTATCGTGATTGCAACCATAGGAACGTTTATGTAGGAATATGGTGTTGGTACAGGTAGTCCCGAAGGAAAGTGTTAGCAAATCAGAGTTTAACTACTAAAGAGTGTTTTAATATATTCCATGACTCTTTAGTAGTGTGATGGTATTTAGTCTTCCAAAGTGTTTGCTTTCTTTATGAAAATTTTTTCGTAAAATAGCTGAAATCCATATAAAACAATTGTTTTTAATAGGAACACAATGGATAATTGGATTTTTGATAATTTCACAAGTGTAACATAGCCCATTTTCTTAAAAATATCTAAACATAAGAATGTAAATAAAGAATCAATAATAAGATTGACTAAAAAATATAGTTTAAACTTACCAAACGTATATTTTAGTATCCAGAAGGATCCAATGAAAAAAGGTCCAAAGATTAAAGGGAATTCTCCAAGGACATTTGGTTTAACATTATACGGAAACCACCACCATTTTCTTTTTTCTGCATATCTCCCCTCAACGATAAGATATATGCTCATAAAAAGTACACCAGGAAGATAACGTTTAAACGTCTTAAAACCTAATAGAGGAATACTTAGCCATGGTAGAAGTGTCATTAGCAAAATCATCAACTTATTATTTTTCATGGAATCTTCCTTTGTTAGTTAGTTATTTGTATAATTTCCCCAATCTCAGTTGCCTTATGTACTAGCTTTTGTAAAACAATGAGTACGGTTAATGTTCTATGATTTCATTGCGGTAGAATTACTTAGTCATTTTATTGAATTTCTTGTTCATTTCTCTTTATTTCAACAATAAACATTAAAGAGAATGGAAGGGGGAATGGTAAAGTTGGTAACAATATGGGAAGAACATTTATTTTGGCTGGAAATACTGCAGGATCATGCTTATTTTATCAGGGATCATTTATCTGTAAGTGAGGACGAATATATACAAGTTGCACAGCAATATATCCTGCTATTTAACGAGTTGTTACAAAAATTAAACAACATTCCACCAGCGACTGATTATAGAGATCCTACTATGATTGAATTCTCAAAACGAGCTTGGACAATTGCACATGGATACTTTGAATTTGAAGGTACACTACAAGCATTGCGCATTGATAACAAAATTAATTTAAACTTGTCTCCAACATATATGAACGGTACATTAGCAGAAAACCAAGAATATTTAAGAATTTTATCATATTTAACTAGAGGCGAGCAGCCAGTGCCACTGTCGTTAGTCGACTTAATGGATTTATGGTTAGAAGACCAACTTGGGCATGCTGTATTATTTAAGAACATGCTTGATCCTATTGAGGCATCAGCTTCAAGGCAAACTGATCAATATATTGGTAAATATCAAACATTTATCGTTCAAAATCATCATTTAAAAGGCTATTTGCGATTTAAGAAACCAGGATTTCCAAGGCAAAATGAGTTTGCCTTAGATGTTGGGAAAACCACTTTAGAGATGAGTCAATTTATCTACTCCATGGTACTTAAATACCGGGAAGATAAGCTGTTGAATAAGACTACATTACGTTTTCTAGAACATCATTTTCCAGAGACATGTTACTTTATAAAAAAATTAAGCTATTATGCTCCTACCTTACAGGGACCGGCAGCTGAATGTTCTTTGAGAAGAATCTCCTACTCTTCTTAGGTCAGCCCACATATAAAGTTTAGTAACTTCGTATTAATTAGTGCGGCCCTCAAGGTTGAAGGTCGCTTTATTATGTGCGCAAACATGGATAATCACTCTTTTGTTTATGTTATTTCCATTATATTTCCACTTTGTGATAAGCTAGTTGTAAATCTTTGGGGGCCGAAGCATGAAACGACTACCTTTTGAACCACCTACTGATTACTACGATTCGAGAATTGAACATATTGATGAACATATTTGCCAATTAATCCAAAAGCGAAAAGAGTTGTCAAATAGTAATCCTGGTTTCCCTCATAAGCATTTAATCTCTGCGTGGTCATCAACGTATCATTTTTATGAGGATTTCTTAAATGGAGTTTTTTCACACCTTATAAATGAAGAGATATACACGCCTGTTGTTGAACCAAAGGAATTTAAGAAAAATGTCGCTGTCTTAAAATCATTTGAAAAAGGGGATGTATTTTATTCCGTTCCGTTTGTCAGTCAGTTTAAGAATGCGAGTGTTGTTCATTTATCTATTGACCAGGCAATCGTGAATGAAGAAGACATACACCGAAACCACTCCTTTTTTAAATTGTCAATACGTGGCAGTGCTAAATTTCATTGTCACAATGAGGGCGGTGGAGGTTCAAGTGGCCATATGTCCTATCGTTATATCGTCACTCCAGCACTTCCGGATGATGAATCAGCATATCAATTAGTCTTCACAGAAATGAAGGGTCCCTTTCAGAAGGAAACCGATTTTGAGTTTATCATTTAACTTGTTTCATTACTAGTGAATTCAGATGAAAATGTAAGGAAACTTGATAATGGAAGAGACGCGCAGAAGTTGTAAGAACTCTTAAAGTTAACTAATTTGCAAATTTATAAAACATTATAAAATCTCAGTGCAATATAGATGAAGAAGAATTATTGCTAGGTATATAATCCAGGTGTTTCCTTATGAGATGCCTGGATTTTTATTTTTGTGTCATTACCATATATTACACATACGTAGTGTGTCCCCGTCATAATTGGTCTTCAGTGGCTAGTAGAAATAGACTCGTCTCTTTTTGTGATATATGTCACACTTCCATAATTAATAAGTAAGTATACTGTACTCATTCCTAAAACACATACAAACATTTAGTTAGGAGGGAGAGTTAGTGTGTAAAGTAATTATGAAGGAAGTTGTTGAATATTTGACGGAAAATCCATATTCCTATGAGACGGTTGAAGGGTTATCAATGAAGATTGGGCGTAAGGAGAAGGACCTGGAAATTGTTTTGGAAGAGTTAGTTTCAGCAAACATTATTACTGAAAAAGGTTCTTCACATCATCCAGTCTATACTCTATCGAAACAAACAGAACACTTCCAACTTCAATTTAGTGAAGTATACACCTTTTGTCCTAGACAATACATTAACAATAGTGATGTCCTAACAAAGCGTGAAAAAGAGGTGGCAATATTATTATTGGAAGATCATAGTAACCTTGATATAGCTAGACTTCTTTTTATCAGTCAACATACATTGAAAAATCATATTACGAAAATCTATCGAAAATTTGGTTGTATGGATCGTGCACATTTCGTGTCACTTCTCTATCAACAGGCACTAGAGCAAAAGAAAATTAGTTAAATGGAATTTAAAACTAGCAGAAAATTAAAGGGTGGGACAACATGAATAAGCTAAAAATCGGTACAAAATTTAATGTATTAGTTATTGCAATTATCGTATTTTTATCAGTAGTTATTAGTTTAGTAGCATTTACCCAAGTAAAGAAGGCTATGGATGAACATTTTACCACTAGAGTAAAGGTAGTATCAGCATTGGGTTACAACTGGTTAAATCAACAATACCCAGGCGATTGGGAAGTGAAAAATGGAGATTTATTCAAAGGAGCTGCAAAGATCTCAGATAATAACGAGTTTGTAGATGAAATGGGGGAAATTACAAATGGTGCTGTCACGATTTTCCTGGGAGACACGAGGGTTGCAACGAATATTACAGAAAATGGAGAAAGAGCAGTTGGTACTAAAGCAAATTCTTCGATCAGTGACAAAGTACTAAATCGCGGAGAAGAGTTTCTTGGAGAAGCTGATATTGTTGGGAAGAAGTATTTAACATTGTACAAGCCAATTAAAGATAAAAAAGGCGAAATTATTGGGATGTGGCTAGTAGGTCCTCCAATTGAAGTCATTGCTGAATCTGTCATTTCTTTAGTACTCGTTATTATTGCCGTACTAGCTGGTTCAGGAATATTAGCTGTTATTATTAGTGTGATATTTACTAGAGCGATTGTTCGTCCTATATCTATTATGAATGATCAACTAAAAGAAATAGCTGAAGGTGAAGGAGATCTTACAAAGGAAATTAAGGTTAACACGAAGGATGAAGTAGGAGAGTTGGCGAATTCATTTAATAAAATGATTGACAGTCTACGTAAAATGATCCAACAAATAAGTGTGACTTCTGAGCAGGTTGCGGCATCTTCTGAAGAGTTAACAGCAAGTTCTGAACAGATGATGCAAGCGACGAGTCAGATATCGTCATCTATTCAAGAAGTTGCTTCTGGTGCTGAAGCCCAGGAAACAGGCGCGGAAGAAAGCTCAAAAGCAATGAACGAAATGACCATTGGAATGCAGCGAGTGGCCAGCACCGCTTCAGCAGTTTCGGAAGCAGCAGTTGAAACGACGAAGGAAGCGAATATAGGTAACGAATTATTACAAAAAGTGATTCAACAAATGAATGCAATTAATACTTCTGTAGACCAATCATCAGCAGTCATTACTCAATTAGGTGAAAGGTCAAACGAGATTAATAAAATTATAGAAGTAATCACTGCCATTTCAAGCCAAACCAATTTATTAGCGCTGAATGCAGCAATTGAAGCAGCACGTGCAGGTGAACATGGAAGAGGATTCGCTGTAGTAGCTGATGAGGTTAAAAAACTTGCAGAGCAATCTAAGCAATCTGCAGACCAGATTTCTTCACTTATTAAATTAATTCAAGAAGATACATCTCGTGCTGTAAGCTCAATGGCAATAGGAACGAAAGACGTAAATGAAGGAATGGAAGTTGTAACGGAAACGGGTAAAGGCTTCCAACGAATCTTAACATCAATTGAACAAGTAGCTGCACAAATTCAGGAAGTATCCGCAGTATCTGAGCAAATGTCAGCGGGGATTGAGCAAGTAAATGCATCAATTGAAGAGACATCAATCATTGCTAAAGTATCTACTAGAAATACACAGAATGTTGCAGCAGCATCTCAAGAACAATCAGCTTCTATGGAGGAAATTACGAAGTCATCTGCTTCTTTATCCAACATGGCTGAAGAGTTGCAAATGCTTGTGAATAAATTTAAAGTATAAAGACTCGAAAAGGACAATTATTCTACTAGAATGATTGTTCTTTTTTATCTGTGATGAAAGGATTTCTATAACTAGTATCGAAGAGTATGAAGAATACATATTGAGTTCAAGATGGAGAAGAATAGCAAAACTTTAACTATATGCTACTACTAAATGTAGAAAAGTGAACATTCAGGCGATGGGGAATATATAGATTGAGGAACATTTTCTAATGAGGAGGGAGCAACTTGTATTTAAGAAACGTAACATTACTGAAAGAAAAAATACAAAATTATCATGTATACCCTTTTAGTATCCCTAGTATTCGGGGACTTGAATCCTTACAGTTTACAAAACCTGTGACATTTTTTGTTGGAGAAAATGGTTCTGGAAAATCAACTTTGTTAGAAGCAATTTCCTATCAATGTGGCTTTAATAATGCGGGTGGTGGCAGAAACGATGTATATAATGTAGAATCCTCTACTTCAGATTTAGGAAACTATATTCGTCTGTCTTGGCTTCCAAAAATTAATAGCGGGTTCTTTTTAAGGGCAGAAAGCTTTTATCATTTTGCAACCTACTTAGACAATTTAGCAGAAGAGGACCCTACATTTAATTATCAATCCTATGGTGGAAAGTCGTTACATGAACAATCACACGGTGAAGCATTTCTTTCTCTTTTTACGAATCGATTTGGAGAGAAGAGTATTTACTTATTAGACGAGCCTGAAGCTGCCCTGTCACCTGCACGACAGTTAGCGTTCCTAAGGGTTATTCATGAACTTGTGAATGAAGGTGATGCGCAATTTATTATTGCTACACATTCACCTATTCTATTAGGTTATCCTGATGCGGATATATACGATTTTAATCAGCGTCCTATTCAAAAAATAAACTATGAAGAAACAGAACATTATCAACTAACGCTTAGCTTTTTAACAGGGAGAGAAAGATTCCTATTTGAATTGTTTCGTGACGATAAACAAGAGAATGATGATTAATAAAATTCCATAGCGATGTGTTTGCTAAACTAGTGATTGGAACAGTAGTGAATATCTTTTATTAAGGCTCTTTTCTAAAACTTTGTTGCTTTTAGTATAATCATTCTTCGTGTATAACTAGTTTTTGAAGCAAATCGAGGTAGGATTAGAAATGAGAAACTCTCTTTATGTATAGAAGTATCTAAATACTAAAGTAAAGATCCGGCTTTTGAGATTTTTACTCAAAAGCAACAATCTATATGAAAACAGCCTTTATTAATAATACCAATGTATATTGTAGTGATTCATTACATAGAGTTTATCGATAAACGACAAGGCAGGGGATAAAATTGGCTAAATTAACAATTACGAGAGATTCACAGTTTGCTAATAAGACGAGACGTTATTCGATATGGATCAATGGAGAAGAGATAGGAAAAATAAAAGACGGTGAAACATTCACTTATTCACTTGAACCTGGAGAAAAGACCTTTTATCTTCAAATCGATTGGTGTAAAAGTAAAGTCCATAATTTTCAAGTGAATTCAGATGAAGAGGAGTACATTTTTCAATGTGGAAGTCGTCTTAAGGGATGGAAAGTCTTTTTGGCATCTTCAAGTCTTGATGAAGAAGACGTATTTGTGTACCTAGAAAGAATAAAATGAAGCTGTAAGGTTTTGTATGAAGTTAGTGCAAAACCTTACAGCTTCTATTAATTAGCCTTATTTTGCAGACAACGTTGATTCAATTATCCTTAATGAAAGGCTGCCACGTAACCTTGATACTCTCTGTACAAATAGTCAATTATAAGAATAAGTACACTTGTAGTAATGCCATGACAATTGATCCTAATAATGGAGCCACTTTTAGAAGTAGAATACCTCCAGACGTTGAGATAAGTGGATCAAACGGATTCCTTGCTGGCGAAGCGAGGAAGTTTATGAGTCGAATCCACTTATTAGACTTCATAGGAAAGTCAGGAATCTCTACATGATACTCATCTAGCTTGTATTGTATATATTGATCCTTATTAAAGGAGTCCCGATTCATATTCGTCTTCCTCCAATTCTTTCTTTAACTTTTTGATCGCTTTATGCAATCGTGATTTTACAGTTCCTAAGGGGATTTCGAGAATTGATGCAATTTCATCCTGCTGCATATCATGATAATAGAATAGTAGAATCACCGCACGTTGGATTTCAGGAAGTCTGGATATAGCCTCTCGAATTGTCATTCGTTCTAACTGGGATATATCATGAACCTCGTTTGGCACAAGGAATGGAAGAAGACTCCGAAATTTGTTTCGCCGATTTATTTTTGTGATTAATAGCCTATAAGCGATTTGAAACACATACGATTTCAGTTTTCCTTGTTTCGGGTCATAGTCATGTTTATATCGCTGAAGGTTCACAAATGTATCTTGTACAATATCAATACTTAATTGCTCATCTCTTGTGTATCGATAAATAAAGGAATACAATGAGGGTTTTAATAGTGTATAAATTCTCCCGAGTGCTTCTTCATCCCCATTTTGATAAACGACCATCCATTCATCTTCACGTTCACTCAACCTCATCGCCCCAGCGTTCTTTAATTGATTTTAATGTCATGGATACCCTGCTAATTAAATAAATAATTGAAACGAGTGTCCATACCTGTGACTGATTTGTAAAGAATTGTACAAAGGGATTTTCAACTGTCTCCCCGCCAGCCACTAAATAGTTAAGGAATTGCACACACAAAATTGAATATATGGCTAAACCCACCGTAAGTGTATCAAATACATTCCATCTTAAATATATTTTTGTTTTCTTATAGTTAATTTTACCATTTTCTCTGACCACATGTTTCCGGTCCATTGGTATAGTAATAGCCAAAATAAAGATCATCAATATACCTGCAACAATTAAAGAAACAATCCACCCTGTGTCCATTTTAAACACTCCATTCAATTTCTTATTTACTGACTATACAAACGAAAAGGGTGAAAAGTTCACTTGGATTTTAAATTTTTTGTCTGTTCTCGCATTTTTTTTGGGGATAGAACGTTAAACATGTCCGTTCCATTGTGCTCCAGGCACTTGCCGGATACTGCGGGTTGGGGGCGAGCCGCCTTGTATTTGCCTGCGAGATTTCGATCTCGAACACTCCTAATACCTCTCGAAGAAGTCAAGTGTCTTACTCATCATTCCGCTGCAGTTTATTATTCTATATTAAAAGCATCAATCTTTACGTAAGAAATAGAGTAGTTTACTTAAATAAACTTCATATATTTTGAAACTTAAATGAAAGTTAGTCGTCATAGTAGTAGACGTATGTAAAAGAGGTGAGGAATTGGAAAAAGAAGCCCAAAATGCTGATCAGCTTAGAAATGATTGGTTAGAAACCATCATGAATGAATATGGGGAAAGGTTAACGAGGTTAGCTTATAACTATGTAAAAGATTGGGGAAAGGCTGAGGATATTGTACAGGAAGTCTTCATTACCTGCTATGACCGCTTTGATGAAGTGGAGCGAATTATTTCTTATAAGTCTTGGGTTTATAAAATAACAATCAATCGTTGTAAAGACGTTTTGAAAAGTTCGTTTTTTAAGAAAGTGATCGTTAATTATAAGTTGTTCTCTCATACCCAATCAAGGGAGTTAACACCTGAGAAAAGGGTTGTGAAAAATAATGAGGAAGAGTTGTTAGCTAGATGCGTACTAGCATTACCGATTAAATATAGAGAGGTCATCATTTTATTTTACTATGAAGAATTATCAATTTTAGAGATTGCTGAGCTTCTATCATTAAATACAAATACTATTAAAACGAGATTAAGTAGAGCAAGAGTTGTGTTAAAGGAGCAGTTGGAAGGGTGGGAAGCAAATGGATGAGAAATTAAAGGATTTACGCAGTGCAATGGACAGGACCGTTCTGAATGGAGATCATTTTACAGATGAACATAAACAAAAGATTAAAGCATCAGTAAAAAAATCAAGAGGTTTGAGTCGAGAACGTTCATGGGTTCCGAAAAGTTTAGGTTTTGTTGCCGTTGCTATATTGGTACTCTTTGTAACCAGTATCATGGGTAATGAGTTAATTGACCGTAATAACTCAAATCAAGCTGTTGTCGAAAAGGAAGAAACTCAAGCACACAATCAAAAAGATCAGGTGCGTACGATACAAACATATCTGGAAAAAGAGCTGACAGGTCCAAGTGAGGAACTAGGAGCAATTTTAGGACAGGAAGAGCTGTACCCACCAGAGTTGTTTGACTATTTTGAAGAAAGCTATGGTCCATTAGTTGTGGATTTAAATCGATTTATTAATACTAATTTTACCTTGATTTGGTTAAGATATGCCTCGGATAATGGGTATCAATTAAAACCGGTGGATATTGATATTAAAAAAATTGATAACATTCAAAATGATGCTTATCGTTTTGAAGTGAAAGTACATTATCGTAAAGACGGGAAAGCAAATACAGTCACTGTCAAAGGAAGAGCAGATATGACTGAAGAAGGTAAAATCATAATGATCCGAGATTTAGATGATAGCGGTTTAACAGATATAATTAGAACCGAAGAAGAGTAGACACTAAAAGTCTACTCTTTTTTATATTCTAATGGTCCGAGTTGTTCTTTATCCATGTTTCAACCGAGCTTATTACTCTTTTTAAACTACCTTCCTCAAAAGGTGAGAATAAGTTCGCGGCCGAAATATGCTCGTGAAAGGAATGAGAACCACCACGTTTGCACATATCTAAATAACAGTCCAATGCTTCGCTAGGATTTGACTGTGCTCTTTCCCAAAGCTGAACAGAGACAAAGTGTGCCAAGTCATAATCCATAAAATAGAAGGGAGAAGTAAATAAATGAGCGATTTCATAAAAGGCTGTTCCTCGTTTTAAAAACTCATTATCATGATAATCACGGTCTGGAAGGTATTCCTCTTCTAATTGTCTCCATACCTTTTTACGGTCAGAAATGGAGGCAGCTGGGCTTTCATATAAGAAATGTTCAAACTCATCAATTACACTGGCTAGCGGCATAAACATAAAGGCATTTGTTAAGTGTGAGAACTGATAGAGTTTTGTTTCCTCACCAAAGAAAAGCTCCATCCATGGCCAAGTGAACCTTTCCATCGTAAATGAAAAAACTTCACATGAATCATACGGTAGTATAAATTCAGGTACACTCCAGTGCCTTGACATATAAAATTGAAAAGCATGACCTGCCTCGTGGGTGAAAACACGAATATCATTCGATGTACCATGAAAATTTGTGAAAATAAACGGTGATGTCTCCTTTCCAATAAAGGTTGCAAAGTTTCCACTTGCTTTGTTTTTTCTAGATTCAGTATCTATTAAGTTTCTTCTTATCATATATTCAAAGAATTCCTTCGTATCAGGAGATAACTCTGTAAACATCCTGAGTAAGCTGGACATCATTTCTTCATTTGTTCCTTTAGGCTTTGGTAAACCGTTAGGGAATAAAACGTTTTCATCATAATACTTTAGTTCTTTTACCCTTAATCGTTGGAGTTGCATTTTTCTTAACCTTGAAATAAAGGGGATTCCGACAGTTTTTACCTGGTTTCTATAATTACGTAAATCATCTGAATGATGACTTGTTCGATTCATGCGATGATAACCGAGCTCTACAAAGGACGAGTAACCAAGCTTTATAGCAATTGTATGTCTCGTTTTAACAAGGTCATCCAAAATTTGATCAAAGACCTCTTCATTTTCTTTGTAAAACTTACTTTTCGCCTCATATGCTTGTTTACGAAGATCACGGTCTTTATTCGTTAAGTAAGGTGTAATAGATGATAAATTGTGAGTAGTCCCATTAAAGTAAAAGTTCGCACTAGCACGTAACTGGTGGTATTGAAGTAGTAATTGCTTCTCAATATGTAAATCAGCTTCGACTTCACTTGAGTAAGAGGATTGTTTAATTTCAGCTAGTCGAAATAATTGCTTTCCATAGAGTTGTTCTATTTCCTTCCGATATGTAGCATTGAGAAGTGCGTTGTAATAGTTCGTAACAAGCAGTAAATACCGTGGTTCTAATTTAGTAAAGGAAAGGTAAATATCTTTACATTGTTCATTTCCTAGGTCACGGTAATGCTGCAATGTAGCAAAATTTAGAGTGGCTTCAAACTTAATGCGATTTCGATTTAGTTTTTCAAAATATTTTAGTTGCTCTTTGTAGGACATGGATGACTCAAACCCTTGAAGTAATTGTGTAAACTCATACTCATACGCATTCATATCAAATTCCAAATAATCGTGTAAATTACCCATTGTATAACCCCTCATTTCCTTTGTGGTTACTTTAAATAGTAATTTAAATTACGTTACAAAGCAATCTATTTTTTACTCTTTAATATACATTTAGTTACTCTTTGGAGTAACTAGTTAAAAGGAGGATTATAGAGATCTATGTAGAATAATATTTCTAACACTAAAAGGAGAAGACTTATGTTCAAAGATTGTATTTTTTGTCATTTAAAGTTGGTTCCTGAACAAAATGTACTTTTTAGGAACGAACATTGTATGTTTATTCAGCTTCAATCAGTTCAAGAGAAAGGGAGTTTAGTAGAAGGTTCTGGTTTAATTATTCCATTGCAGCATCGAGAAACAGTATTTGATTTAACACGTGAGGAGTGGGATGCGACTTATTCACTACTCCATAAAGTAAAAGCCTTTATCGATGAGCAATACAAACCTCAAGGCTATAACCTGGGCTGGAATTGCGGAGAAGTTGGTGGTCAGCATGTATTTCATGCCCATTTCCATGTCATTCCAAGATTTGAAGATGAGCCACTCTCTGGAAAAGGAATTCGTCATCTTTTTAAGAGTCAGGAAAATGAACGAAAAAAAAGTCGTGAATAGGATGAACTATTCACGACTTTCCGTTTATTCAGGAGAGTTACACGGGTATGAATAAGCAAGTAATTCAAAGCCGCGTTTTTGAAGAATCGGGGCACTCATCGGGCTTGCATCGACTGTTAATAATGTGTAGCCTCTTTTCAATGCTTCCTGAGCACGAATAGCAATTAGAGATGTATAGATCCCTCTCCCGCGATATTCCGGAAGAGTGGAACCACCCCAAAGACTGCCGAACGAAGTTCCTTCATGCAAATACATCCAGGCAGCACTTACAACTTTTCCGTCAATGATTGCAGCATAAATTAAGAGATTTTCAGGATCGTCTTTCAAATCTCGCTTCAGCCTTTCACCAAGTTCAGCGTGTGATTCATTCCAAATTGCGTCCTCAAGTGAAACGATACCATCAATGTCCTTATCCTTAGTGATTCTGACAATTTCAGGTGAGATGCTCATGGCTAACAAGTCTGTTTTAGATTCAATATCTAAGACTAGTAAGGCTTCGGGGTCTTCAATAGTGAAACCTTTTTCAATTAAGAGATCTTTTAAGTTGGCAGGCTGGTCATAGTCATAATACTTCCATTCAAAACCTTGAGAAATACTAGAAAAGTATTCAATTTCCTGATTAATAATTTCATGTGCATTCTCATTAGTCAAATTAGAATAGATAACAAATCCCTTTTCTCCAAATTGTGAAACATTTCGTATCGTATGTTTTGTCACCAATCGTTCCCATCCTGGATGTTCAACTTCTATACGCTGTTCTTTTGTATAGATATCGAGTAATTGTTGTTTGTTCAAGTTCATTCCTCCTATGGTATCATTTTTTATCATTCTACATTGATGCTAAATTTTCCTTTATTTGAATACTAGGAGGAATCTTATAAGGAATGTTGAATAGTGTTAAAAAACATCTTCTCGAAGAAAGAGGGCTAATGATGAAAACAATTGGTTTAATTGGTGGAATGAGCTGGGAATCCTCAACTGAATATTATCGTATTGTGAACCAAGAAGTGAAAAGAAGGCTCGGGGGACTGCACTCAGCGAAAGTTATAGTATATAGTGTTGATTTTGCAGAAATACAAGGATATCAGGTAAGAGGAGAATGGAATCTTGCGGGTGAAGTATTAGCAAATGCTGCTTACTCTCTGCAAGCGGCAGGGGCTGATCTTATCGTTATTTGTACAAATACGATGCATAAGGTATGTGATGTAATTGAAGATAAAGTTAACATTCCATTACTGCATATTGCCGACGCTACGGCAAAACAGATTAAGTATTCACGTTTGAACAAAGTGGGGTTACTTGGTACAAAATATACAATGGAACAGGATTTTTATACATCTCGATTACAATTGAATGGTATTGAAACGGTAGTTCCTAAATTAAAGGAACGAGATCGTATAAACCAAATAATTTTTGAAGAGTTATGTTTAGGACAAATAAAAGATTCATCTAGAGAGTATTTTATTGAAGTCATCCGTTCCCTTGTTGATGAGGGTGCAGAAGGTATCATTTTAGGATGTACAGAGATCGGACTATTAGTTAAGCATCAACATGTTGATATCCCATTATTTGATACAGCTGAAATTCATGCGATTGAGGCTGTAAATCATGCATTTGAAACAAAACAAGGAATGTAGGTGGAAGCAATTTGGGTTATATAGAAGAATTAAGAAAACTAGTTGGCAACAGACCACTAATATTTGTTGGTGCTACCGCGATCATTTTGGATGAGCAAGGAAAGATATTGTTTCAACAAAGAAGATTCCCTAATGGTGTTTGGGGGCTTCCAGGCGGACTAATGGAATTAGGAGAATCGACCGAAGAGGTAGCGAAACGGGAAGTATTTGAAGAGACTGGATTACAAATTGAAAATCTACAGTTACTCAATGTTTACTCAGGTCAGGATCAATTTATAAGAGCGGAAAATGGTGACGAATTTTATGTCGTAACAACTGCCTACTATACAACGGAATATTATGGTGAAATAATCGTGGATAAGAAGGAATCTATCAAGGTTGACTTTTTCCATCCAGAAGATTTACCTAAACATATGATAGGCAGTCATCGTAAAATGGTAGAAGAATACATAGAGAAATTCGGTTCGAACCATTTCAAGTATTGATTCTATCCTTATTCCAAGAAGTACTAATAATGTAATTAGAAATTGGAAGAAGTGATATGAAACTGTTAAATCAAAGTGATTGTGTTACAAATCAATGAGATTAGAAATGGTTATTTATGAAAAGTGGGGGATAGTCATGTATGCGATCATTGCTCTATTTGACCAAGCAACAGAACAAAATATTCAGCAAGTTTGGAAAGAACTAAAAGAGGAATCAATCTCCTCATATGCCTATGAAGTGATAAATAGAAGGCCACATATTACATTAGCTAGCTACGAAAAACTAAATGAAAATGAGTTTATTGACTTGATGGACCAATATTACAAAGACAAACGGGCAACCAATATTACAATAAGTTCAATTGGTTCTTTCTTGAACTCGGGAACATTGTATTATTCGCCAACAGTAACGAATGAGCTGATGGAATTACATCTTGGACATCATACATATTTTCAACCATTCAATGACAATCCAGACTCTCTTTATCTACCAGGTAAATGGATTCCCCACTGTACGATTGCTAATAGACTAACTACTGAAAAACTAGTAGAAGCATATGTATACTGCTTGAAGAGAAGTGTCTCGATTCATGGAAGTATTAAAGAAATTGCTTTAATTAAGATTATCGATCATGCAAATTCTCCAACCGTACATTCCGTCCTACTAAAATAACGTATGCCTACCATGATGAGGGATTTTAAATGAAGTGAAAAAGTGGATACGAGAGGTAGGAATGGCGTATTTCAAAGTACCGTCCACAAAATCTTTACACAGAATTAAATTGAAAAAGGAGGTACCTATGATATATCCCGTTCCAACTGGCACTAATGCCCCAACTTCAAAAATTAAGTGATTCGGGAAGGATAAGTGGGGCATAAACGCCAGTAAGAACCCGATTGGTTCAACTAACAATCATTGGGGAAAAAGAAAATTTCCCAATGATTGAAAGTTTCACTTTATGTAGTAAGGCATGGACAAACAGATTTGAATAAACAAGGTAGAGTATAAGGACGTTTGGGGGACCCGCTAAATGTTGTCGGAATTGAACAAGCGAATACGTTAAAAGAAACACTTGGTCATATTTCATTTCAACACGTCTTTTCTTCACCACAAAAGAGAGCTGTCCAAACGGCAGAATTGATTACAAGGAAAAAGGTAATAGTAGATGCTCGTCTCGATGTGTTCGATTTAGGTGAAGCCGACCGATTAAGAAAAGAAGAAGTGAAGATGGATGGTCCTCTTCCAGACTCTAATTTGTATAAAGGAATAGAGGATGTTTCAACCTATGTACATAGAATTTTTAGCTTTATGAGAGAACTCGAAAGCAAGTATAGTAGCAAAGAGCTTAACATACTAATAGCCGGTCACAGATGTACAACAGGATGCATCGGTGCATACTTCCATGGAATACCTGAAGACAAGAATATCTTAAAATTCTCTTCAAATAATGGTGATTTCAACGTGTATGATTTTTCGAAATCAACATAACAAATAAGAATAAATTTCATACTAATTGTATAAAAATGAATGGGAAATGAGTATCGCTTTTAGGATTTGTTTTTAGTAAGAAAATAGGACTTTAAATTGTAATAAGTTTCAATATAATGTATATATGTGGGAGAAAAGTGTTTAAACAGTGTTTAATAGAATAGTAGAATTAGGAACGGAGGCAACATCAATGTCAACGGAAAATGAGGTAAGTATAGAAAAAGGGAAGCCCAGTGATGTGAAATCTAAAATAGAAAGGAAAGAGGGAGAGCCAACTGCTGCCTTTAAGGGTGCCTCATGGGCAGCACTTTTAGTAGGTGTTGCTGCTTATCTGATCGGTTTGTTTAATGCAACGATGGAATTGAACGAGAAAGGGTATTATTTTGCAGTGTTAATCTTCGGTTTATATTCAGCTGTATCGCTGCAAAAAGCAGTAAGAGACAAAGAAGAAGGTATTCCTGTTACGAGTATCTATTACGGTATAAGCTGGTTTGCGTTTATTGTGTCTATTGCACTGATTGCGATTGGTTTATATAATGCTGGAAGTATAATACTCAGTGAAAAAGGATTTTATGCAATGGCATTTGTATTAAGTGTATTCGCAGCCATTACCGTTCAAAAGAATATTAGAGATACACAAAGGGCTAGAGAGAAAGAGTAACTGGATACAAGTCTCCTCAATATTGAAATGAAATAGGGCATTACTTCTTGTAAGAGGTAATGCTTTTCTGTTTTAAAGATATTGGATTGATAGGCAAAAAAAATTGTCTACACCAAACTAAGATGATTGATAGAAAGGGGGAAGTCAATTGAAAAAGAAACTTGCCATCGTAACAGGATCTTCAAGTGGATTTGGTCTGTTAACGTGCCTGGAATTTGCAAAAGAGGGATATGACGTATTGGCAACAATGCGTGACTTGGAAAAATCAACGGAATTGCTGGAAAAGGCATCAGTACTTGGTGTAGGTGGTCTAATACACATTCATCAACTTGATGTTACAAGTGATGAATCCATTATGAACTTTAAACAATACATACAACGTTTTGAGAATATTGACGTACTAGTTAATAATGCTGGATTTGCAGGGGCAGGGTTTGTCGAAGAAATTACAATAGAGGAGTATCGCAAGCAGTTTGAGACCAATGTATTCGGTGTGATACAAATCTCGCAGGCTGTGCTGCCGAAAATGAGACTACAACAATATGGAAACATTATAAATGTGAGTAGTATTAGTGGGAAAATTGGTTTTCCAGGATTATCACCATATATAGCATCAAAACATGCTCTTGAAGGCTGGAGTGAGTCGTTACGTCTTGAGATGAAACCTTTTGGAGTCCATGTATCACTTATAGAGCCAGGTTCTTTTCAAACAAATATATGGTCAAAAGGTAAAAAGGTTGCGGAGCGGTCATTGCAAAAAACATCACCATATTTTGAAACAATGAGGAAAATTGAAAATCATTTACAGAAAAATGAAGCAAACTATGGAAATCCTGAAGAAGTAGCAAAATTAATTGTAAGGGTAGCAGGTTTTGCTTCACCGAAATTAAGATATCCAGTAGGTAAAGGGGTGAAGGCTGCCATCATTCTGAAAAATAGCTTTCCTTGGATAATATGGGAAAGAATATTTTTACAAAAACTAAAGTGAGCACATTAAGATGGAGTCTTAATGGTTTCATTGTAGAAACGTGTAGGGTATACTATGCATAGATAAGTACTAAGAGGAAATATTTACATCATAAGGAGCGTATAGTTATGCCAAAAAGTTTAGAAACATTACCAGATTATCTTGTCGAAGCATTAAAAAAAGAAGTGATTGTTTCAATGATAACGGTTACTGCAGATAGTGAACCACAAGTTAGTGCTGTATCATGGATACAGGCAAGCGAAGATGGAACAAAGGTTGCTATTGCAACTGGTTATAAAGGTTCAAGTATTACTAACCTACAAAGTAACCCAAAGATTACACTAGGGGTCATCGCAAACGGAAGTTATTATTCCATCAAAGGTATCGCAACAGTATCTGAAATTGAAGAGAAGTCAATGAAGTACCGTGTGATTACAGTGGATGTAAAAGAAGTTGAAGATGCTATATTTTATGGTGGTAAAATCGTTCAAGAGCCTGTTTATGAAAAAACATATGATCCAAAGTTGATTGAAAAGCTTGATAATGAAGTGAATGAACTATTAGCAGAATATTTAAAGTAGAAAGGGGCCATTTGGCTCCTTTTTGCTTTCATATGGAAGACAAACTACTTACATTTTCCAAAAGTTTTAAGAGCAATTTGGATCACAGTTTCAAATCTGAAAGCCGCTAGCATATAGCTAGACGGCTTTTTCCAATTTAAAGCTTATTCAAATCAGCTCGTAATTGTGTGTCCATTACTTGATCTTCATTGAATGCATTACGGTCACTTTTATCCTGATTTTTGAAGCGTTCTTCGTTAGATACAATGATTACTGAATTTTTCACATGTTTATCTTTTTGCATGTTCCCACCCTTTCGCATTCTCTATCATATAAGCTCTTTTCATACACATTGTGCTATTCACAAAATAGTGCCCTTCTATTTAGGCCAAAACAAGTAAATTCATTACTTTTTAGAAAACATACATGAAACTATGAGTTTATGTGGTATCCCGTCTATTCGATAAACAACAATATACGAACATAGCCAACATTTAAAATGTAACCACAAACCGAGTAAATCATACACGAGTCAGATGATACGAACCACCGGCAACATCCACTATATTATCTTCCAAAACACCAGTAATACCGACGAGTATAGGACGGTGAGTACCTTCTTTTTCATAAAATCGAATGGCAAAGTCTTCAATATGAATTTCCGAATAGGTTTGATAGATGTGAAGCCTCTTTGACTCAATAATTCTA
This sequence comes from Bacillus sp. BGMRC 2118, assembly GCA_008364785.1. Taxonomy (GTDB): domain Bacteria; phylum Bacillota; class Bacilli; order Bacillales; family SA4; genus Bacillus_BS. The sequence goes on from VTTJ01000007.1 coordinate 142,026, forward strand.
CAAAAATTACTTGCAAAGCTTGGTGCATCTTTTACTGCATACCCAATATAGGATAGAGTGGGAGTACCGTTTTCATGAATTGTCATAGGGCCCAGCTGAAGATTCCGTTCCATGTCGGGTTGACCCCATTGAATAAAGAATGGAAATCTATACTGCTGGTCGTTTATAAATAGCATAGACCATTTAAGGAGTGTACCGTCTTCTTTCATTCGGCTTCCTTGAACGGGTCCTATGGTGTTAAAGCCTTGTGCAGATAACCTGATAGCCAAATTGTCTATATTATCAGTTCGGAATGCAATTTGTGAAAAGCCTTCACCTTTAAATGAATCTTCAACTAGTTGTTGAATAAGCAGGTTATCCGATGTTGATGCAATAGATAAGTTTTGAATGCCAATCCACTCAATATAGCGCAATCCAGAAAAATAACATAACGAATTGTACGTTCCCCAACTAGGATGACTACCTCCTTTGACTGCATGGAATCCTAAGGAAGAGAATTTTTCTGCTACTGTTGAAAGGGATGTAGAGAAATGAACGAGATGATCAAATTTTAATGACATAGTAGATGCTCCTCACTGGTTCTTACCAATATTTTGAACTTATTACTGTAAAAGTCAAATTTTATGTAATAATTAGTGAAGAAACAGTAAGGGTAGGAGAGTGCATAGTGAAAACGCTCGTATTATTAAGTGAATTAACACGCAGTAAACCAATAGATAACAAGCTTAAAAATTTGTTTGAAGGAAGGAGCTTCAAACTTGGTTATATACCGTCACAAACTGATGAATCCAGAAAATATTTTCATAAGGCACAAGAGTTTTTTACATATGTAGGTGTCAATGAATTTGTGTATTTTGATGTGGACAAAGAATTTGATGGATCACGATTAGAAGAACTTACAAGCTGTGACGGCATCTATCTATCTGGGGGAAACACATTTTATTTTTTGAAAAATCTTCAGGAACGGAATATGCTAACTGTATTAAAAGGATTTGTAGCAGAAGGTAAAATTTTGCTTGGGGTAAGTGCAGGAGCAATCATCATGTCAAAAACGATTGAGATGGCATCATTGCTAGATGATAATATTGTCAATTTAGAAGACTTAACATCACTTGGAATCGTTGATTTTGAAACAGTTCCACATTGGAATGACCAACTTCAAAAATTGCAAGATCGTCGAAGAAACATAGTCTATGGTTTACAGGATGGAGATGGTATCTTTATTCAAGGTGAAAGGATAGAATTAATAGGTAGTGTCTATAGGGTGAATTACCAAGAGTAGAGTAGATTATAATAGCTACACTATATATGACGTTAACGAAAAGGCAGGGGAATAGTTTGGATAAGAAAGTTGCAATCATAACAGGAGTCAGTTGTGAGAGGGGAATAGGTACGGCAATTTGTAGAAAATTGGCTTCGCAAGGAATACATATCTTTTTTACATACTTTCAATCAACATCCGAATGGCCAAACTCCTTCAGAGAAGAATTGCAAGGCTTTGGTGTTTCATGTGATGGTTTGGAAATCGATTTATCCCTTCCTTATGCTGCTACTACAGTGCTAGAAGGATGTGCTGAGAAACTTGGAGTACCAACCATTCTTGTAAACAATGCTGCCTACTCAACAAGAGATGGATACGCCAGTTTAGATATAGAGACAATAGATGCACACTATGCAGTCAATATGAGGACTGGTATGTTGCTATGTGTTGAATTTGTCCGTCATTTTGAAAATGCCTCATTGCAAAATGGTAGAATCATCAATATGATATCTGGCCAAGACCTTGGACCTATGTTGGAAGAACTCGCATATGTTGCCACTAAGGGTGCAATGACAGCATTTACAAAATCATTATCAGCAGAGGTTGCACATTTAGGTATTACGGTAAATGCAGTAAACCCAGGTGCAACAGATTCAACGTGGATGAACGATGAAATTCGTGCACACCTGTTGCCTAAGTTTCCAATGGGAAGAATCGGGCAGCCAGAAGATGCCGCAAATCTGATAGGATTTCTTGCAAGCAATGAGTCAGAATGGATTACAGGTCAGGTGATTCATTCAGAGGGTGGATTTTTACGGAGTTAATAATTGAAGAGATTGTAGAACATTTAATGTTTGAGTATAGGATACGTGAGCAGAAGTTAGTCTAGCTAATATTGACTGTCGTTCGCCACTACACGCTTGAAAATCGCCAGTAAACGAAACAATATCGCTAATAGAATAGAAAAAATCGCTAATAAATTGTTTACTTTAGCTAATGGTAGTTTTTGTTCGCTAATAAGAGTGGTGATTCGCTGAAATATTTTCATGCTAGCCATTAAATCTAATTCAGGCATGCGTTTTTTGGTTACAATGAATAATGAAAAAAATAAATAGAGGTGCTGTATGATTAAATCAATGTATCCGTACTTAGTAATGAATGGAAATGGACAAGAGGCTGTGAAATTTTATGAAAAGGCATTAAAAGCAACTGTCCTAAATGTGCAAACTTTCGGTGATATGCCGCCGAATCCAGAGCGTCCAACACCAGAAGAGGCGAAAGATCGTGTCTTAAATGCTCATTTAAAGGTGGGGGAAGTAGACTTAATGATCTCGGATACATTTCCTGGTCAGCCTTACCAAACTGGGTCACATATCACATTAGCACTGATTGTAGATAATGAGGCAGAAACGAGAGAAATCTTTGACATACTAGCTGAGAGCGGGAGAATCGGGATGCCTCTTCAGCAAACATTCTGGAGTCCGTTATACGGAAGTGTGACTGATCAATTTGGAGTAAACTGGCAGGTTTCTACAAATAAATAACTATGAATTCTCAAAAGGAATATCATTAGAACCATTACTTGAAATGTAGGATGCTATGCTCAAAAAAGTAGCATCCTTTATATAATTGTCCAACGGGAGAGAAGAAAGATGAAGAAAGAACAAGAGTTTTTGAAAAAGTTTCAACGTGATATGAATTGGGGAATCAGTGATGATAGTTTTCAAGAGTCGCGCACAGATTTATTGAATAATTACATGCTCTTGACAACAGAGGTTAGTGAAATTGCGGAAGAATTCCGGGCGATGTTCAATCAGACCTACAGGACATGTAACAAGATAGGTGAACAGAAAGCTTTTGAACAGGCAAAGCTAGCGTATAAAGAAAATATAGGGAAAGAGATTGTAGATTGCATGGCTTATCTAATAAAGTTTGCGAATTACCTAGAGATAGATGTAGAAACAGCATTTTATCATAAAATGGATGAAGTAAAGAGCAGAGTAAATAAAGATCAATAAAAGGCGTGGACAACTATTCCACGTCTTTTTTAAATAATTTATTAATATATTCATAGTCTATTGGACGATCAGATGTATGATAGAAAAACCCTTTGTATCTCAACATTTGGCTTGAATTAATGATGAATTTTTCCTTCACATTTTCCTTTTGGTCGTAAATGGTCACTTGAAATGTATAGCCTAAATATCCTATTGAGGGTTTTCCTTTTTGAAAAGTAACATCGTTTAGGTTAGTGATAATTGACTCAATTTGAATCGGATTGTCAATTTCAATTTCCTCTCCGTTTGTACCATTGAACACAGTTATTTTTGAAACCTTTGTAGGTGAAAGATTAAATAATTTATGTGGAATATAAGACATAGCAAATAGTAATAGAAAGGAAAAAATTACAAACATCCATACACGCTTTTTCATCATTACCTCCTTATCGGTCGACTAACCACGTTTTCAGAACAGCTGCGTATTCTCTTACCCATAGTTTAATTATGACAACGGTTGGTGTTTTCGCAGGGAGTGTATATACATTTTGCAGTCCTACACGATCGGCAATCATTGTTGATCGAAATAAGTGAAAATCATTGCTGACAATGATGGTGCATGTCGATTTTTCGATGAGCTTCTTTGATAAATAGAGGTTTTCATAGGTAGTAGTGGATTGATCCTCTACTATTATGCGTTCTGCTTGTATACCCTTTTCACGAAAGTAACGTAACATAGCTTCAGCCTCGGAAATATCTTCACCTGGTCCTTTACCACCAGATACAATCACTTTTGAAGAAGGATTAGCTTGTAAATAGTCGAGTGCAGCTTCTACTCGGTACAATAATGAAAGCGACATCTCTTCACCATGTAACCTAGCACCTAGGACAATGACATAGTCGGCATCATCAGGAGGCACTTCCTTTGCTGTATTGGCGATCAACGTATGAACGGTTACCGTATATATTGTAATCATTACGATGATTACAGAAAGAATGACTTTTATGAATTTTTTCATAGGGTTCTCCCAAAATGGATTTATATCGTAAGTATAACAAGAATTGTATATAAGTGGTTAAATTTGGAGAAAAACGTTAACAAAAAAGTAATATTCTCCCCTTTTATTTGATTCTCTGTTTGATATGATAAATAATGGTGTTAATAATATTGGATAGGAGAATACATAATGTTTAAAAGGTCATTTCTATTAGCGGCAGTAATGTTACTTACACTATTTTCGACTCAGGTTCAAGCACATACCAAGCTGGAATCTTCTTCACCAAGTAATAATGAAATCGTGATTGGTGAACTCAATACAATCTCATTAACATTTGCAACGAAAATTGAACAAACAAGTTCATTTGAAGTGTTAAAAATTGATGGCTCTACTGTTGAAATGAATAATTTACAAGTTCAAGAAAATACGATGACAGGAACCTCAAAAGAACCGTTAGCTAGTGGTGAATACAAGGTCGAGTGGAAAATCATTGGAGCTGATGGACACCCAATTGAAGGAGAGTATGTGTTCGCAGTGGTAGCCCAAGAAGGAGTTCCGCAAAGTGAACAACCAACAGACGAACAGACTACAGAACAAGCTCCGACAGTTGAAAAAGAAGATCCTGTAAAAGAGGAAGTGACAGAAAAGGAATCGTCTTCATTTGTCATACCGGTTATTGTTGTGCTTGTATCGGCAATCGGTATTGGCTTTCTTGTATGGATCGTAAGGAGGAAATAAATGCTTTTGGTTGGCGTACTGAGTGAAGTTTTCTTATACTTATGTATTTCAATGATTATGGGAGCTTTTCTTTTGGAAGTTCTATCAGAAGAACAAAAGCCTGTTGTCAACATACCTAAAGCTGTCGTAATAGGTTCCATCATTGGAGTTGCCGTATTTTCGTTTCACCCAGTACTCCGTTTAATTTTGTTGTTAGCTGAAGACTATGAATTACTCGTAACGATTCAGTCTGTCTTGTTTAGCTTTGAAGTAGGGAAGGGATGGCTATTAACGCTATTCATCTCTCTTGTCTTTCTTTTATACTATGTGTTAGTTGATGTGAAAAAGGAGTATGCATACACAGTAGTTGGGGTGATATTTTCGGTATTGTTAATTGTTGCACAAGGCTTTGCGAGTCATGCAAGTACGTTATCCACATTTGGTTTTGCTATACATACTCTTCACTTTCTTGCTGTTTCAGTATGGGTAGGTACCTTGCTAGTTGTTAGTTGGTTTGGGAAGGGAAAAGACAATTGGCTTGTCTTTCTACAGTGGTTTTCTCCATTGGCTCTCATTTGTTTAGTAATCGTGCTCGTTAGTGGGTTTTCCCTAATGAAGCTTGTCGTTCTACCTAGTGAATATTCTGATTCATGGGCATTATCTTATGGTCAATCATTACTCATTAAGCACCTATTAATTATTCCATTACTGGCTTATGCATGTATCAATAGTATCTTGGTAAGAAAAAAGTTGAAACTGAATGAGGGATTTAATCCATCACCTTGGTCTAGAGTTGAGAGTGTGGTTTTATTACTTGTTTTTTCAGCAACTGCCGTATTAGGACAGCAATCCCCACCGCATAGCATTAATGAATCATTAGTGACAGAAGGTCCATCCCGTCTGTTTATGCTTTTTTATAGTGGTGAACTTAGTCAATATAATGGTACGTTACAGTTCGGTTTTTACGGCGTATTTTTATTGCTAGTTGGCATATTATTTTTGTCACTCATCATCATTTCATTTATAAAGAAAATTTCACCTTGGGTGACTGTAATTTTTAGTGTGTTATGTGTATTTACTTGTTATTTATCATTTATGGTTTCTGTACAATAAAAAGGCTTAGCGTCGTTGCTAAGCCTTTTTACGTTTCGTTCGGATTGTGATGAGTATCACGGAATAACTGTTTTAATTCTTTTTCCGTTAAGTTGCGCCATTGGCCGATTGGAAGATCACCTAAATCAATATTCATAATTCGAATACGTTGCAGCTTTCGTACATTGTAGCCAAGTGCAGAACACATCCGGCGTATTTGTCGGTTTAATCCTTGCGTTAAAATAATACGGAATACGTATTTAGACTCTTTATAAATCTTACAAGGTAGTGTCTTCGTATCTAATATTTCCACACCTTCAGACATCTGTTGTAGAAATGCCTCGGTAATCGGCTTGTCAACTGTAACGATATACTCCTTTTCATGCTTACCTTCTGAACGTAATATTTTGTTCACGATATCTCCATCGTTTGTCATTAAGATTAAACCATCTGAATCTTTATCCAAACGTCCAATTGGAAAAATCCGAAGAGGATGATTGACAAAGTCAACAATGTTTCCCTTAATATGACGCTCTGTTGTTGATGTAATGCCTACAGGTTTATTGAGCGCAATATATACAAGCGTTGGTTTAGATCGAATCGGTTTATCATCAACACGAACATCATCTCCAGGCTCTGCTTGACTGCCAGGAACTGCGAGGATCCCATTAATGGTTACTCGTCCAGCAGCCACCCATTTATCAGCATCGCGTCTAGAACATATACCTGTTTCACTAATATATTTATTAATTCTCAAAACATTCCCACCTTGATTATATTGTTTGTGCTCAGTATACCGTAACATAAGCTAAAAAAAAACCGCGAATCTCTTTTGTCTACATATTCCTGGTGAAGTTGGAAATAATTATCAAGACAATTAATGAGAGGGAGAAACATTCATGGATGATTTAATACTCGCCCGTTCCTTATTTGGAACAACAATGGCATTTCATATTATCTTCGCTACGATAGGGGTGGGCTTACCTCTAATGATTTTAGCAGCAGAGCTTCTTTATCAAAAAACAAAGGATCAAGATTATGTAGTGATGGCAAAGCGTTGGACAAAGGCATTTGCCGTTTTACTTGGAGTAGGCATACCAACAGGTACAATTGCGGGTGTTCAATTATCCTTACTATGGCCAGGATTTATGGAAGTAATTGGCCGGGTTATGCCACTTCCATTTCAAATTGAAATTTATGCATTTTTCATCGAGGCATTGTTTATGTCGATATACGTATACGCAGCAGAACGAATTGCTCCTTGGATGAGAATTGTTAGTCTTGTGCTAGTAGCACTTGGTGCAGTAGCATCAGCTGTATTAATTACGAACGTTCATGCTTTTCAAGGTACACCAGCAGGATTCAAATATGTAAATGGAGAAATTGTCGACATCAATCCATGGGAGGCATTTTTTAATCCAAGTTTCTTTGTCACGGCAGGTCATGTTGCTTTATCTGCATATGTTGTAGGAGCTTTTGTCGTAGCATCAGTAGCTGCATTTAAATTAAGAAGACATGAAGTAGGTTCTAGAATTTATAAATTTCATCATAAAGCATTAAAGCTAAGCTTAATCATAGGGGGGATTTTTGCCTTCTTAACTGCCATTAATGGCCATTCGGCCGCACAATATCTACATGAATATCAACCAGAAAAGTTAGCTGCAGCAGAGGGGTTATTTGAAACTCAATCACATGCACCTCTTGCAATTGGCGGCTTTACTGATCGAGAGACACGAGAAGTAAAGTGGGCAATAGAAATCCCATGGGCACTAAGCTTTCTGGCAGGTAACAGCTTTGATACAGTGGTAAAAGGGTTAAATGATTATCCAGAAGAGCTTTGGCCACCATTATTTGTACATACTTTATTTAATGCAATGGTTGGTATTGGATCTCTATTAATTTTAGTTCCTATCTTAGTGTTAGCATGGATAAAGTTTTTCAAGAAGTCGCACTATCCTAAATGGTTGCTTTGGGGTCTTGTTACAACGGGGCCGCTTGCTGTGCTTGCTATTGAATTTGGTTGGATATTCGCATGTACAGGACGTCAACCATGGGTTATCTATCATATCTTATCAACTGCTGAGTCAGCTACTACGGCAACAAACTTAAGCACATTATTTGTGTCCTTTATCATTGTCTACATTATTTTAGGTATAGCAGTTGTATTTGTGTTGTTATATTTCTTCAGAAAGAATACAGAAATGGACGATATTGAACGTGCTGAAAAAAAGGGAACTCCTTTATTCAGTTCAAACTCCTAGGAGGTTGAAGACAAATGGCTGATGCTCTTATTGCAATTACTGTTTTATGGGGATTTGTTTTTATTTATGCTGTTATGGCAACGATGGACTTTGGAGCTGGGTTTTGGTCGATGGTTTATATAAACCGTGAAAAGACGAAAGCCACCAACATAGCCAATCGTTATTTGTCTCCTACCTGGGAGGTAACAAATACATTTATTGTTGCCCTTGTTGTTGCTGTTTACAGTTTGTTTCCCAGTGCTGCCAATATATTAGGTACCATTCTACTCATTCCAGGAAGTTTAATTTTACTGTTACTAGCACTACGAAGTGCCTTTTTAGTATTTTCAAATATCGCCACGGAGTATAAAAAACCCTTGACGTATATTTCAGGAATTGCAGGAATACTAATTCCAGGTCTCTTAATAAGTGTCCTGCCGATTACACATGGTCATTTTGTTGACTATATTGATGGTAATCCTAACTTGAACTTATCTAGACTACTTACAAGTCCGAATGAATATGCGTTTATTGCATTTGCAATAACAAGTACATTGTTTTTATCGTCCTTACTGTTAGCTGATTATTCAAAAGCATCGAACGAAATGGATGCTTATAAGGTCTATTTACGAGATGGAATGATCTTAGGTCCAATCACGTTAGTTATGGCATTTCTAATTATGTATACATTAAAAAATGAAGCTAGTTGGATTTATGACAGAATGATGGAAGATTTACCGCTATTACTTCTATCAGTGGGCTTTTTCTTAGTTATCGGAATCGGTTTATATGCACCTAATCCTTTTCAAAAGGGTGTAAGAGGGATGCCGAGGCTATCGGTAATTGCAGTGACAGGGCAATATTTAATTGCCAGCTATGTGTATGGAAAAGCTCATTTACCTTATATTATCTATCCTGATGTAACGATTGAATCGGCGTTTACGGATCCTAACTCATTTAGGGCTGTTTTTATCACATATATTATTGGATTTGCAATTCTATTTCCAGGTTTCATTTACTTTTGGAGTTTGTTTATGAATGATAAGAGATATTTAAGGCAAAAAGGGTAATAATTGAATCGGCACAGTGTCTGACACTGTGTCGATTTCATTTATACTTTACACCAATTTACTTATTCTGAAACCTTTCTTTATACAAATATTCTCAGATTATTAAAACACCTACAGGGATTCCTAATTTTTAGATTTGTAGAAAGGGGGTAACTTGCGTATGGATATCGATATTCAAAAATTGGCTCCTCATGAATCGTTAGATTTGCATGAAGCAATCAACTTAAAAACATTATGTGTAACAAAATCAAAGTTGATGCAAGGGTTAGTATTCGATCAAGATCTTAAAGCTTTGATGCAAAAGGATGTTGAACAATCAACACAAGACCTTGCGGAATTACAGGAAATCTATAAACGAGCACCGTTTGAAGCACCTGTTCCTCAAAGTCGACCAACACCTATTGTAAATTGAAAGGAAGGTGATAGATTTGAACAATGATTATTTAGATCCAATAAATTCGTTACATGTACCAGAGCTAGCAGATATGACTTTTGCAATGGATTTCTTAATTCGAGCTAAGGAAGCTGTAAGAAATACGGCCATTGCTTTAACAGAAACATCATCACCGGATCTTAGAGCAGCCTTACGAAAACAACTTCGTCAAGGAATTGAGATGCATCAAGAAATTACTGATCTTATGGTTCGGAAAAAATGGTTTCATCCACATGACTTGAGCGAACAATATCAATTAGATCAGCTTTCTGCCAATAATACAATAATGATAAGTAAAATGAATCTATTTCCTGGTGAAACCAATCGAAAAGGGATGTTTGATCGGACACCCGATGAACATTAACAATGGAGGTATTACAGCATGAAGGCAGTAACCTATCAAGGTATAAAAAATGTTGAAGTAAAGGAAGTTCCAGATCCGAAAATTGAAAAACCCGATGACATGATAATAAGAGTTACGAGTACAGCGATTTGTGGATCAGACTTACATTTAATTCACGGAATGATTCCAAACTTGCAGGAAGATTATATTATTGGTCATGAACCAATGGGAATTGTTGAAGAAGTGGGCCCTGATGTAAAGAACCTTAAAAAGGGAGATCGTGTCATCATCCCATTTAATATTGCCTGTGGTGAATGCAGATATTGTAAAGATAATCTCGAGAGTCAGTGTGATAATTCAAATGAAAATGGAGATATGGGCGCTTATTTTGGATACTCAGGAACAACTGGTGGATATCCTGGAGGCCAAGCTGAATACTTACGTGTTCCATTTGCGAATTTTACCCATTTTAAGATTCCAGAGAGCTGTGAAGAGCCTGATGAAAAGCTAAGTGTGATTGCAGATGCTATGTCAACTGGTTATTGGAGCGTAGATAACGCTGGAGTAAAAGAAGGAGATACGGTTATTGTTCTTGGTTGTGGACCAGTTGGATTATTCGCTCAAAAGTTCTCATGGTTAAAAGGAGCAAAGCGTGTAATAGCAGTTGATTATGTAGACTATCGCCTGCAACACGCTAAACGGACGAACAAGGTAGAAATCATAAATTTTGAGAAATACGAAAATGTTGGGGCCCATTTAAAAGAAATAACCCATGGTGGAGCAGATGTCGTGATTGATGCCGTTGGTATGGACGGTAAAATGACGGATCTAGAGTTTCTTGCTACTGGCTTAAAACTTCAAGGTGGTGCCATGAGTGCTGTTGTTATTGCAGCTCAAGCCGTACGTAAAGGAGGAACCATCCAGATTACAGGTGTTTATGGAGGCAGATATAATGGTTTCCCATTAGGAGATATTATGCAAAGAAATGTTAATATCCGCTCTGGACAAGCTCCAATGATTCATTATATGCCTTATATGTATGAGTTAGTGGCGACTGGTAAAATCGATCCGGGAGATGTGGTAAGTCATGTTTTACCACTAAGTGAAGCAAAGCGTGGGTACGAGATTTTCGATACGAAAACAGATAATTGTATAAAAGTCGTCTTAAAACCATAACAAAGGAGTTTTAAAAATGGATTATGCTTTACATGAAGTGCTTGAGGTTCAGGAAATGACAGCATTTAAGACAATTTGTTTAACAAAATCTAAGACGATGAGAGCTCTTGTTTCTGACCCTCAGCTAAAAGCAATTATGCAGAATGATGTGGATATTTCTACAAGACAGTTACAGGAATTTGCTTCGATTCTTTCCAATGCAAAGCAAGAATAAGGAGTTGAAAAAGTATGAATTCAATTATAGAAAATTTAACCGGTATGACTGCACTGACAGATCAAGTCATTGCTATGGATTTGTTAAACTCAGCAAAAAGTGGAGTGCGTAATTATGCTATGGCAGCTACTGAATCTGGTACTCCTGAAATTAAGGAGATTCTCACCCGACATTTAGAGGAAGCCATTGATATGCATGAACAAATTTCAAATTATATGATAAAAAAGGGCTGGTATTATCCATCTGATGTGAATGAGCAAATTAAAATGAATCTACAAAATATTGATACAACATTGAAGTTACCAACTTTATGATGATTCCTAACAACCGTAAGCCTCAACAAAATCTTGAGGATAAGGTTGTTTTTTTTTGTGGGAAGAAGAAGGTGAAATTCGAGAATTAGTAGAAATTTACATAGATACGTTAAATAAGGTGGGATACCAATTGAAAATTGCATTACTTGTCATTGACATGCAAAAGATTTTCTTAGAAGAACAAATGAAGGAGCTAAAAGTAGAAAGAGCTTGTGAATATATAAATTATGTTGGAAACTTACTTCGTTCTCATAATCATCTAGTCGTTCATGTAAAAGATGTTGAATCAGCAAATGAGGATAATGAGCAACTACTAGATTTCATCTCAGAAGTGTATGTAGATCCATCTGACAAAATTGTAACTAAGGAATTCTCCAATTCATTTTGGAAAACAAACCTAGAAGAAATATTAAATGAACATAACGTTGGTCTAGTAATAGTCGCTGGTTTTGCAGCGGAGCATTGTGTTCTATTTACATACAACGGAGCAAATGAAAGAGGTTTCAAATCCGTTATCCTTCAAAACGGAATCGTTGGAGAACGACCAAGCAGTGTCGAATTCATTTATCAAGATCGAAATCTCATTTCACATCCAGTTATATCTTATCTAGTCAGTCATTCATAATGGAGGAATCTCAATGAAGTGGTCAAAAATACCAGTAATATGGCAGGAGTGTTTTAAAGAAGCTTGGGTCTCTTTTCAGCAAGGGTCCCGTCCTGTTGGAGCGATTGTCTTAAATGAAAAACAGGAAATTGTCTCAACAGGTAAAAGTTCGACATTTAAACAAACAACAGATTCAGTTGTTTATCATAATGAACTTGCCCATGCTGAAGTAAATGCACTGTTAAAGCTGGACAATCGAGTTCACCAAAAAGTGAATGAGTATGTATTATATTCAACGTTAGAGCCTTGTCCACTTTGTTTTAGCGCATTTTATATGAGTGGTATTCGAAACCTGGAATATGCGGCGAAAGATCGTTATGGGGGAAGTACAAATTTAAGAGGTACCACGCCTTATTTAAGTCGAAAGCCAATCAAAATAAACGGCCCAATCCCCTATTTAGAAGAACTATCTGTTATTTTAAATATTTACTTTGATAAAATGATTGATTACACGAAGGCATTTCCCGTTCACGATGATTTTGCTGTCGATTATCCGAATGCAGTCAGAATCGCATATAAATGGGTGGATGAAACGAAATTAGCTGATTATCAAAATATCACAATTGAGCAAGTTTACGGACGATTGCTCGAAGAACTGATGATTCAAGCAGGATAGGAGATAGAGATGCATGGTTCAAGATTCAATTGAGGACATTATTCTAGACCTACAGCATAGAGGTATATTAGAAACAAACAAAGTGATTACCAGTAAAATGATGAAAGGTACGACTGAAGGAGTTGTCTATATTTTAAAGGAGGGTTCTGAGGCGAAACATGTCCTCAAGTTTGATTCAGAAGAAGAGATTAAGAAGACTGAGAGATTCCTAACATCTTATCATCATGTAAAGCTACTGCCAGACGTGATATATACTCATCCAGAAAGAAAATTTATCATCTATTCTTTTCTTTCGGGTACAACTCATGTTAATCGTGGTAAAAAAGTAGACTGGATGTCAAAGGTTGTAACTGAGTTACTAAATCATTATGTTAAGGTAGATCAGTCGTTGCCATGGGGAAGTGGAGAATATAAGAAGGAGAGTTGGGCTGAGTACAATTTAGAAAGGTATGAGTATGCAGGGAAGCACTTATCAGGAATCTTAACAATTGATGATTTCCAATTTATTGAGGAGATTCTCAAACAACTACCAAACTACGATGATAAATACTTAATCCATGGTGACAATGGTGTTCATAATTTCGTGTTTGAGGAGAATCAATTAAAAGGTGTTATTGATCCTTCCACTATGGTTGGACCTGTAATCTATGACTTTACATATGCATTTTGCTCGTCTCCTGATGACTTGGATTTGGAAACATTACGTACTGTATTTACGTTGTTGCACTCATCACTTCTTAGTGAATCTCAATTAATCAATGAAGTAATTTTTCAATTGTTTTGTCGGATTGACATCTGTTCAAGAGTGCATCCAGAGGATTTACAAGATTATTTGAAGGCATGGAATTACTGGAAAACTTTGAAAAAGAGTATTGACTGAATGTTTCATCAAGTATAAGATAAGTAAAACATTTCAATAATAAACGCGATGAAGTAGAAGTAGTAGGGATGATTTATTGAAAAAGAGAGCTGTTGGTTGGTGGAAAACAGTCAATGAACCTCCTGAACTTGTCTATGAGTGGGTAAGCGAGAAATCGTTTAAACGGGTTACTTCCGTAATCGAGTCTAAAGTGGGTTTGTGTTATATATACAAGCCAAAAAGAGTGGTACCACGTTAGGTAAAGCCTATCGTCTCTTATCGAGATGATAGGCTTTTTATATTGAAAGGGGAGAAAATACTTGAGTTGTTTTATCTGTGACAAGCATCAAGGAATAATTGATACTTCTGGAGTTATGATTTATGAAGATGAGTATGTGTATGTGGGGCACATTGATCGAAGTGGTAAACCGAATTACTTAGGACATATTATGATTGATTTAAAGAGACATGTACCAACAATGGCTGAAATGAATCCAGAGGAAGCGAAAGCTTTTGGCGTCATCATGGCCAGAGTGAGTAAGGCTTTAAAGGAGTCAGAAGGTGCGGAACATATTTACGCTGTTGTTTCTGGTAATTCAGTACCTCATATGCATATGCATATGCATATCATCGCTCGTTATCCTCATACACCTGAACAATTTTGGGGACCTTTTGACGTATATGATGCCCCAAACGCCCCTATGGGAACAAATCAAGAGGTAATAGAGCTTTGCCATCGAATGAAAGCTCATATCGAGATGAATTCATATGAGTAAGACGTTTCAATGGATTGGTAGTGAACAGCATTACGTCGATACAATTGATGTAATGAACATAGGTCACATCACGATTGGTCGTTTTGGTGGTAATTCATCAGCAGGTCAATATAAGAATGAAGATGGTTGTTTGGTTTGGATAGATGATGAGAATAATGGTGAATTTACTGTATTATTGGATGCACATCTAACAGCTGAAAGTGCGTTATTAGTATTGAAAACGATTGAAGGGTTAGAAGTACCCCTAAAGAGCTCTTTTACTTTACCTCCTAAGGAGTGCTTCACCCAACTTTCAAGTGTTTTACTTTCCACCTTTCAAAGTACAGAATTTAAAGAAAAATGTAATACAGTACAAGGAGAAACAGCATGTTTAATTGTAGCTAGAAAAGATAAATATCTTTGGTGGCTATCAATCGGTGACTGTATCCTTCATATACACCATCCAGAGTTGGCGAAATTAAATGAGTACGGACAAAATCAACGCAGCTTCTTTGAATGGATTGGTTATGTCAACACATTTGAATTAGAAGTTCCATGTTACAGCGAGGGACGTAAGGAACTTAGAAAAGGTAAGAACCATATCTTCCTGACAACAGATGGCTTAACGGAATGTCCTCATACTACCTTTGACAATCCCATAGAAATATTTAGCACATATAAAGACTGCTCCGTAAGTGAAGGGACATTGAATCTATTAACAGAAATTAAAGAAAAGAGTGTGAGAGATAGTACAACTATCATTTCATGGAAAGTAGAAGTCACGGAAGAAGGTACGATGCCAAGTGATGTAAAAAGAAAGGTAGATTTGTATGATTGAATATTTTGATGTTCCACTATTTGGACAGAAGAGAAAGATTCGCTTATTTACTCCAGAAAATTACACTGAAGATCATAAGAAGTATCCTGTTTTATATATACATGATGGCCAGAATGTCTTCGATGATAAAGAGGCAATTGGAGGAGTTGCATTAGAGTTGCACACCTTTTTAGAGAGATCCAACGTGGAGATGATCGTAGTAGCAATTGATCTAAACACATTAGGTGAAGAACGAATTAATGAGTACTGTCCGTGGGAACAAGGTGAACTTAGTGAAAAGATACTTGGATACAAGAGTCTATCAGGTGGAAAAGGAAAGAAATACATAGACTTTATCGTTCACGAGTTAAAGCCTTTTATCGATTCAACGTATCGAACTGACATTACCCAATCATACATGGCGGGCATATCATTAGGTGGATTGATCACCACATATGCTGCATGTCGTTATCCGGACATTTTCAAGCGAGTGGCTGCTATATCATCAGGATTCTATCGCAATCAGGAAAAGATAGAAGAATTCTTAATAGACTGTGACTTATCAAAAATTGAAAGGTTCTATCTTGATTACGGTACAGCTGAAGCCGGAGAAAATACTGAAATTAGTCATGAATTTGTCCAATCTAATCAAGCAGTCTATGACATTGTGAATGAAAAGATTACGGATGTAAAGCGTGTGATAATTAGAGGTGGTAGGCACAATTATGAAACCTTTAAAACGAGAATTCCAGAATTGATCACATATATCACTTCATAATAAGTAAGAGTATACCTTCTGGTAGGAGGGGATTACTAACTATTTGTCGAACTATAGATTAAAAGAGCATTGTGAATGTTTAATAGAGTTAATGATAAGGAGAGACAGTAGAAGTGAAAGTAGAAAATAAATTTCCTTTTAAAGCGAATGATTTCAAATCAATCTTGAATTGGTTTGATACGAAGAAACAATTATTCTACCAAACTGCATATATCTATAGTCAAAATTCTAAGGAAATAGAAGATATTTTTTATAACGTATTGATAAAAGTATACGAGGTAAGTCAACGCTTTAATAAAGACATTCATTTAGATATCAATTTTATACTTCTAAATGAATGCTGGGAACGATCCTCCATTCATCTAAACGATAGAGAACACATCACACATGGTAAGATTTTAACTAAACTAATGGAACTAGATTTGAATGATAGAAACTTCATTGTACTTAAAAATATATTGAAATTGACGAATGAAGAAGTCTCACAATTATTAAAAGTACCTGTTGAAACTGTTAATACTTCATTATATGATGCAGCAACACGTCTACTTTCAGAACGAGAAGTGGAAGTTGAACAATCGAGTTGTAAGCAGTACAAAAATACATTTATTGATTATATAAACATGTCGTTACATAGAGATAAAAAGATTGAGCTTGAAAAGCATATCTATACATGTACAACTTGTAACAACTTGTTGTACTCACTTCAAGAGATTTTTATTGACCTGGAAAATGAACTACAAATACTAGAACCTCATCCTGACCTTATGAATCGTGTTACGGATAGAATACAAGTGACTGAGAGAGAAAACCTCGAGGAAAAAAAGCGATTGGAAAAGAAACGCACAATCATAAGCATCGTTTCGGTGTCAGTAGTGATGATGACTTTATTGGTTGGGTTTTTGACTAACAGTTTTTCGAACTTTTATTATTCATGGTTAGAGTGGAGAGAGTTAGAAGATGAAGTAATGCTCACCTATTTAAAGAACGGAACTGGTAAAGAGCTAAATCTTGAATCAGAATATAATGGAATTAAAATCACCATAAAAACAGCCATTGCAGATGATTATCAAACGCTTATTTATTATGATATAGAAACTTCTTCGGAAGAAAATAAAAAATATGCAATAAGCAAATTTGACGGATTAATGGTTGAGAATGAATTTGAGGTACTTAATCACAATGCTAATTATGTGTCACACACACCAACGGAAGCACTGCCAATAGATAAAGGTGATAATGTATTTAGTGGAACCATTAGCTTATCTCCATTAGCTAAAGATAGTGGAACGATTAACTTGAAGCTCACAAAGTTGTTAGAGGTAATAGAGGAAACTGGTAAAGAAAGTACGATGCTAGCTACCTTTCGGGATAGTCGGACGATTGACGGAGAATGGTCCTTTGATATTCCCGTTACAAAACAAGATTCAGTGGAATATGAAATTGGAAAAGAAGTTGCAATCGACGGGCTTCCAATTACGATTGAGAAAGTTACATTTGCTCCAACAACTACGCTGCTTCATTATCAAGTGAATTCAATGCAAACGAAAAAACAAATACAAGATATTTATATCAATAGTATTGAAAGAGGTAAACAGGTATCCCGAAATCAAAATTACTATGGATCACACTATGAAAATAATTCGTACATCAAAATCTTTTCCCCACTATATTTTGAAGAATCAAAGAAAGTAAAGATTACGTTTAGTTCAATTCATTACTATATAGAAGATTTTGAATCATTTGCACTAGATTTAGATAGAAAATTCCCCCAAACATTTCAATATAATGGGAATCCTATCACCGTTGAAAAAGTAACAATCGGGAAGCCAACTAAAATTGTCGTTACAGATACTCCGCCACAAAATCGTGGATACGAATCTTTGCAATTTGGATTTACAAGTGATCAAGAGAATTATCAAATAATGATGGGGTACATTGGTCACGGTGCTGTGCTAATTGACCGAGAAGGAAAGGTATACGATCCAGCCGAGTATAATTACTTTGATGCTACAAACGAACCACCTCGATATTACGAAACAAATTATGAAATCGAATTAAATAAAGAATTCTCTGATGAAGAAATCATCCCGAAGCGTCTTGAAATTCTAGGATATAACACAACTAAGTACCTTGATGAAGTAGTGAGTATTGAGCTAAAAAAAGAAGTGGATAGAAGTAAAAATAAATAGTATTAGGTATAATCCGTGTACTTGTGCCACCAGAGTAAACACAGTAAGTAAAAAAAGCTAATGTTCGAGAGTAAGTAATAGTCAAATGGTAAAAGTGGGAAGGATTGCAATAGGAATTATCACGTGTATCAAGCTGTAATAAACGAACGAATGACGGAGGGAAACATTTCTATGATCTTACCGATAAAGAATCAAGCCATGCACAGTTACCCTGGAATGGTTGCACTTGTAACGGTTTCTTATGAGGGGAAACAGAATATTATGGCAGCAGGATGGCATACGTATATATCCTATGAACCACCGATTTATGGAGTTGCCATCGGTAGAGAGAGGTACTCGTACCATCTAATCAAGAAAGCTGGAGCCTTTGCAATAAATTTTCTTCCTTATGAAAAGGCAAGCTTTATTCAACAAGCAGGTGTGGTTACTGGTGAACATGTCAATAAATTTGAGCTCGGAGAAATGAGTTATGAAGATGGGATATCGACGGGTTCCCCTATCCTAAAGGATTCCTATATTGCCTATGAATGTACGGTAATGGACCGAAATTCATATGGCGACCATGACTGGTTTGTCGGAAGTATTGTTCAATTTTATCGTGATGAAGAAAAATTTTTGGAGAATGGTTTGCCGAACTTTGAAAAACTGTCCATTCCACTTTATATCGGACGCTCTACCTACACGAAGGTTGACAATAAAAGTAATTTTGAATCATTTTTGTTTAAAGGTGATTAGACAATATGTGGTATGAAAAAGGCCCTTTTCTAAAACTTTGTAGCTTTTCGTACACTTTCTCTGTGTATACAACCAGTTTTAGAAGCAAAAAAAAGGTGGATTAGAAAAGAGCAACTCTCTATATGTAAAGTACCTAAATACTAAGGTGAAAATCTGGCTTCCTGAGATTTTTACGAGAAAGCAACAATTTTATTGGTTATGGGGTCTCTTGGTATTTTTTTGATTGGGACAGTTAAAACAGGAGTTGATTGCAGAATGACTTCCCTAAGTAGCATGAATACCATTCGTGCATACCTGTCAGATGGTGGTGCTTCAACATCTTACTCTGTATAATGCGTTTTGACTTTTAATGAAGAAAATAAAAAGTCAAAAAAATATATTGGCAGTATCGAGCTGAAGAGGTGAAAATCATATGGAAAGACGAAAATATGGTTGTGATTAATGGTGTTGAATTAAATCTACATGACGAATCATATGATTATCGAAAAGGAATTAAATAAATCCTAGGAGGGATGTAGTGAAAAAAACCATCGTGTTTTTTATGATGATGTGTTTGCTAGCTTCTTGTAACAAAGGTATGAACCTTCATTCAAACACAATTTCACCAGCAAAACTTACAGAAAGAGAAGAGGTAATTCTTTCGAATACGTCTGATCAAGCCTTTATGTTTGATTTTAACGTGGAGAAATCATACAAGAAGACATCTGTTTGGGTTGAAAAGTACGAGTTTGGTAAATTAGTTGGTAAAGTGAATGATATCGGAACAAAAGTGAACAAAAGTGGCCAAATAATCTTTTCCGTATCTAAACAGAATGAAGCTACATTGGAATCAATTTTTACATTAACTGTAAGTAGTGATGACGGATCTGCTTCTGGATGGGGACCTGAGAAAATGATTGAAATGCCTTCAGTTATCACAGGTGTGAATGAAAATGAAAATATTTCATTAGAAGGTGACGAAGCGCTTGCTAGTATTATTTATTCCAAGCAATCTACTATGTCTTCTCTGTCATCTGATTTTTTCAAGGATGTTGAGGGTCACATTGATGAAATCTCTGAACACGATGTTGTATATATATTGAAAGCAAAGTTTGAATAAAGGACAAGAATTCACATATTCTTGTCCTTTATATATTCATTGTAAACTGTCCACCATACTCTTTATCTTGTACGTTCAAACGGAGAGGGTGGCTAAACTTTTTGGAAAGTCCTTTTAGCAATCCGTGATTGAATGCTGTTGAATAATGAGGTGTATGACAAAATAGCTGAACATCTTTATTTGATATGTATGGTAAGTATTCTCCGATATATACAATAGATTTATGATTTTGATAAAATATACAGTTTAAGTTTTGAATAGATTTATAAAATGTATCGACAGACTCTGGAAAAATACATATATTCGGCACTTGCTCTCCCATATATTCAACAGCATCCCATCCATAGTGGGTCTCAATATAATGTAATAATCGTTGAATACTACCGATTTGATTCCACTTTTTCACTTCCACAGGGTACTGCTCTATAATACTATCTAAATTAAATTTTTCGTTTTTTGAAACCTCCAGAATGTTTATGATGCAATTGGAATGAACGTAAGTACGAGAATAATCTTTATTAAGATAATTTTTGGTGACTCTTGTGTAAAAATTTATGTAACGATTTAACTCTTTACTTAGTTTTAGGATATGGTCCGAAGTTAACTGCTGTGTTACAGATTCGTTGTATAAATGATGACGTAGCTGTTCAATGAC
The DNA here is from genome assembly GCA_008364785.1 of Bacillus sp. BGMRC 2118. Taxonomy (GTDB): domain Bacteria; phylum Bacillota; class Bacilli; order Bacillales; family SA4; genus Bacillus_BS. The sequence goes on from VTTJ01000007.1 coordinate 163,051, forward strand.
TTGGTTTATCAAATTGTTTCTTCCCTTACATATAATATGAAGTAATTATACCAATTTTTTTAAGATAGTATAAATAATTTTTAGAATATTATTATTTTACTATAGGGACTAGTATGCTACATGCTTTGTATGTTCTAAATGAAATAATGAAACTAGTAAAATTAATCGGTAAAATTAGAAAAATATGGTAGTATAAAGATAAAAATCCTTGGGGGATATCTTACTATGAAATCAATTTATAAAAGTGAGAATGGAAAGAAGAAGATTCTAGATTATTATAATGAGTATGTAACCAATCTTAATGTAGAGGTGGAACATGAATATGTGTCAACCCGTTTTGGTATGACTCATGTACTCATAACTGGTCCAAAAGAAGGTGAACCACTATTTTTATTTCAAGGAGGCAATTGTATTAATCCCATGACATTATCGTGGTTTACCCCTTTATTAAGTAAATACCGGGTCTATGCACCAGATACAATTGGACATCCTGGATATAGTGATGAAACGAGAATATCTGCAAGTGATGAAAGTTTTGCTGACTGGATTCATGAATTGATGTCATACTTTCAAGTCGAAAAGTGTAGGTTTGTTGGTCCTTCCTATGGTGCAGGGATTGTTCTTAGATTGGCAGCCTTTAGGCCGGATAAAATAACAAAGGCTGTCCTAGTCTCACCAGCTGGTGTTCGGATGGGTTCAAAATTAACGATGATTCAAAAGGTCTTGATCCCTCTAATAGCATATAAAGTAACAGGCAAAAGAAAACATTTAACTAGATTAACAGATGAGATGTCTCTTAAGACAATGAAAGAGTTAGATCGATCAATAATAGGTGAGATTTTTAACAGCACAACGCTTGAACAAGATATGCCAAAGTTAACGGAAAAAAAAGAATTAGTTCATTATCATGCACCTACTTTAGTAATTGCTGGAGATAAAGATTTGTTTTTTCCAGCTAGAAAAATAGAAAAAGGTATACATGAAATCCTCCCTCAAGCAACATTTATACCATATAATATGGGGCATTTTCCTTCTCAGTCACACCTTAATGTGATAAATGAGGAGATACTTTCCTTCTTGGAATAATGTAAAAAGCATAGAACATGAGATTACTAGATTTGCTAAGTAACTAATAGAATTTCCATTTTGGGTTTTAAATAAAAATTCGTGTACCATTAACAACTACCGTAACGAGTTTATGATATAAATGCATTTTGAATGTGCTTGATTTATCACAATTCATGGGAGCTTTGCATATATCTTATATGAAAGGGTTGATTTTCTTGAATAAGAGAAGGTATTGTTCTCATTGTTTACGATTTCTAGATGATAAAGTCTGTACATGTCCAAACTCAATTGTTAAGGAGATAGAGATTAACATACATGCAAATGAAAAGAAATGATGAAAATTAAGGAAGTTTAAAAGTGTGAATCACTTTATGTCGCTTCCTTATTTTTTATGCCTTTCAGTAGACAATGATAATCATTATCAATTATAATGAAGAAAAAGATTGGATTGGGGATGGGCAAATGTTTTTACAAATAAGAAAACTGGTTGTTCAAGAGGGATCTTCAGATCAAGTGGTCGAACGTTTTAGTAAGCCGGGTATTGTAGAAGAGCAAGAAGGATTTATAGACATGACAGTACTTTTGAAAAAGGTGAGACGTGGTGAAGAAGAGGTAGTTATTCAAATTCGCTGGGAATCCGAGCAGCATTGGAAGCAATGGGAGAAGAGCGATGCTCACATAGCTGGTCATAAGGCGAAAATAGGACAACCCAAGCCTGAATATATCATCAGTTCTGAAGGTGGATTATATGAAGTGAAGGCTGTAAAAACAGCTAAGCCATAATATGAGTTGAAAGTGACTTTCTTATGAAGTCACTTTTTTATTTTTCTAAACTTATAGTTTACATGTTAATTTTAATTTACAAAAAAAGTTAATTTATATTATAGTGGAAGTGGATGGTATTGATGGGGGAGATGTTTTCGTTATGTCAAAACAATTTCAATTAACACGGGACTTTTTACTGTATTTTGTGAAAAATGTAGATGAGAGTATCATAGATACAAAGCCAGAAGGGTTTAATAACACCATTCGTTGGCATATTGGGCATGTATTAGTAACGGGTGAAAAATTTTTATTTCGCTTTCCGAAACAACAAGCAAATGTACCAGACAATTATGAGATGCTTTTTGATATGGGAACGAGTCCTACAGATTGGAAGGAAGAAGAAGTTCCGACTCTGACTGTACTTATTGAACGATTAGAGGCACAAACCGAGCGGATCCATGAAATGGAAGGAAACTTCTTTCACCAAGAACTTCCATTTGATTTTCCGTACTTTAATTTAAAGACTTATCAAGATTTATTCGCATTTATGATGTATCATGAAGCGGATCATTTAGGTCAGATGAAAGCGATGAAGAGAATGTTAGAAGCAAAATAGTTTACATAACGAGAGCGGGGGTTACCTCGCTCACTCTTTTTAAGGAGATACTTCTATGAATCAGACGTTTACAAAAAGAGAAAAAATAAAACAAATAGTTGTTTTGTTAATTCCAATTTTAATTACTCAACTTGGTATGTTTTCAATGGTCTTCTTTAATACGATTATGTCAGGGAGATACAATGCGTCTGACTTGGCTGCAGTAGCAATTGGAACATCCATCTGGAATCCAATATTTATAGGATTAAGCGGTATATTACTAGCTGTTTCTCCAATAGCTGCACAACGCTTTGGAGAAAAGAAAAATAAAGAAGTGTCATCTATTGTCACACATGGTGTTTATTTGGCACTAATTATCGCACTGATTATCATTGTACTTGGTGTGTTTTTTCTAGATTTTATCTTAACGAGGCTTAACTTAGATCCGTATGTACATCAAACTGCATACCAATACTTAACTGGTCTAAGTTATGGAATAATTCCTTTGTTTATATTCAATGTTCTTCGTTCCTTTATTTATGCACTTGGGAAGACAAGGGTTGTCATGGTAATTTTGCTATCATCTTTACCGGTAAACTTCCTCTTAAACTATGGTTTGATTTTTGGTGCTTTTGGTTTACCAGAACTTGGAGGTGTTGGAGCAGGCTATGCAACATCAATCACATACTGGATTATTTCGATCATTACATTCTTTATTATCAAAACAAAGGAGCCATTTTCTTCTCATTTTCATTTGAAGGATTTCAAACAATTTTCACTTTCAAAAAGTATGGAAATTTTAAAGATTGGAGTTCCAATGGGGTTATCTGTGTTTTTCGAAACAAGTATTTTTGCTGTTGTGACCATATTAATTAGTAAATTTAGTATTACGACAATTGCTGCCTATCAATCTGCATTGAATATTGTGTCATTTCTATATATGATTCCCATCAGTATCTCAATGGCACTTACTGTGTTAGTTGGGTTTGAGGTGGGGGCAGGACGCAATAAGGATGCGAAAACATATAGCTGGCTTGGTATTAATCTATCAATCATCATTGCACTTGTAACAGGGATACTCGTTATCATATTCCGTGAGACAGTGGCAAGTCTGTATTCAAATGATGATGCAGTCATCAAGTTAACAGCACACTTCTTAATTTATGCTCTTTTCTTCCAAGTGTCAGATGCCATACAAGCTACTGCTCAAGCAGCATTACGTGGCTATAAAGACGTGAACATTGCATTTGTCATGACGTTGATTGCATATTGGGGAATATGCTTACCGGTAGGATATGGTCTGGCACATACAAATCTAGGTGCCTCAGGTTACTGGATTGGTCTTACGGTAGGACTGCTCGCAGCAGGAGTGGGATTATCGTGGAGATTAACTCATATTCAAAAGACAAAATTTGTTTCAGTTGAGATGAAAGAAGTAGGATAGACCAAATCATTGATTTGGTCTTCTTGCACGAGTATATGTGATGAAACAATATAGATTAATAGAACAATAGGAGAGTATACATGAGCTACTTAATTATAGGAGATGTACATGGTTGTTATTATACATTTAAGAATATGCTGGATAAACATTGGAGGCAAGGTGATGAGACACTAATCCAACTTGGTGATATCATTGATCGGGGAAAAAACTCTCCTCAAATGGTCGAGTATGCAAGGGAATTACAGGATAATTTCTTAGAGAAGGTGTCTTTTCTTAAAGGAAATCACGAATTTGAGATGATTGAACATTTTACAAAGGGTCCAAACAAAAATTGGTTACGTCAATGTGGGGAAGTAACGTTAAAACAGTATGAAGTGTCAAATAATAAATGTGAAAGTGATGTAAACTGGATGAAGGATTTGCCGTTATTCTGGGAAACTGAGTATCTGTTCGTCAGTCATGCTGGCATAGCCAAAGCAACGAATGATCCATTTAACGAGGATGATGAATATAGTGTCATTTGGAATCGTAGTCCCTTAAAGAATCTAGGTAAATTGCAAATTATCGGACATACTCCATGTGAAAAGCCTACGTATACTGATAAAAGTAACTCATGGAATATTGATACAGCTGCAGCATATGAGGGGTATTTAACCGGAGTAAGAATTGATTCAAAAGGAAATGTAATAGAATTTATTAAAGAGGAAACAGATCGTAGAGATAAATAAATTATCGGTGAAACAGTCATTATTTGGAAAGTTTCAACTCTCCTAGGTAAGTTCAGGGCCATTAAATATCCTAGAAACTTTCTTATCATGCTATACTATAAGCAGTATATGATTATTGGGGGTTTTACTGTGTTAGAAATGATAGGGAATTTAGTGCTTGTATATATATTCTCGATGCTATTATCCATTGGCATTACAACAATCCTTGACAGGGAAAAGACGTTTCAGAAATTGTTGTTGATTATCGTATCCGCAATAATATTAGTACCGTTGTATAAATGGGGACAAACCATTGAGATGGAGTACTTTCAAGTATGGTTTTTCGGAATAATGATTGTTAGCTTTGTGAACCAGTCAGGACATCTAGTCAAGAAAAGACAGGAATCACAAAGGAGATAACGAAGTGAAAAAAACCTCATCATAAATGGTGACATCATAATAAAACCACTTCTCATACTAGAGAAGTGGTTTTTTAGTGGATAGCTCTTTTCTTAAATCGTCCTCCGCGTACCTCTGCAATATCTGCTATTGCAAGGAAGGCATTAGGATCAATTTCATCTACAATTGTATTTAATTTTGATTCTTCTAAACGGGTGATAATACAAAAAATAACTTTTTTATCTTCACCTGAGTAGGCACCTTCTCCATTTAAGTAAGTAACTCCTCGGCCGAGACGGTGGTTAATTGCATCTCCTAGTTCTGTAGCCACATCGCTAATAATCCATACCGATTTTGACTCTTCCATACCTGTGATGACAATGTCTATTGCTTTTGCTGCGACAACATAAGCTAAAATGGAATACATTGCACGATCCCATGAATAAACAAATCCAGCTGAACTTAGGATAAACAAATTAATGAACATGACAATTTCACCCACGGAAAAGGGAACTTTTTTACTAATTACAATAGATAATACTTCAGTTCCATCCAGTGCTCCTCCGTTTCGAATAACTAATCCAACACCCATTCCTAAAAAGATTCCACCGAAAATAGTAGCAAGTAGGATGTCATCTGTGAAAGGAGGGATCGGATGAAAAAACATTGTAAACAACGCTAACATAATAATTCCATATATTGTAGAAATTGCGAATGTCTTCCCAAACTGTTTATAACCTAAATAAACAAATGGAAGGTTTAATAATAATAGAAAGATACCGAGCTTGATGCCAGTAATGTGGGAAAGCATGATTGAAATACCGGTAACTCCACCATCAACTACTTGATTTGGAACCAAGAAGATTTCAAGTCCGACTGCCATTAATAAGGCACCGATTGTGATGGTGATTGTACGCTGTATAATTTTTATTTTTGAAAGTCCACGGTGTTGTCTTTTTTGAACTTCTGTATCTACCATAAAGTATCTCCTCTGCTTGTTTATATCTATAATCATAACCTAAAAGTTAATTTATGGACAAATCTTAACACTTTAAAGTTAACAGATACTATTAGGAAACAAAGTGACAGCAAAGATGATAAATTGTAAAATAATTCTGAATTGGAAAGGGATGGATGGTATAATGGAGGTATGATATACGAGGTAAGTATATGATTCGGAAAAGTTTGCTAGTACCAGAATTGAAGACATCTACATTTTATTATGAGGTGATGTATGAAAGGAATTTTACCATATGTAATCTGGGCAGTTGTCATTTGGGGCTTTCTTGCGATTGGCATAAAAATTCACCTGCATTTAGAAAATGGATATAAAGAGACATTTGAATTCATCCCTTATATGATATTTTCAATGCTGTTCCCTATTTTTATGGGGATGTTATTACGACTCCCTAATGTAGTTAAAGAATTAATGAATAAATGCAGATTACGAATTCAATTTCATTGGAAGAAGATGCTAACTTTTGGTTTACCTGCATTTTATCTCACATTTTCGCCAGTATTTTATTACACGTCAATTGGTGAGTACCTACCATTTGCAGCTCAGTTATCTCAAGATTCTAGTTCAGGTCTAACGAGCATTACAGGTTTACTATTTGGTTATGTAGTACTAGATAGTTTACTAGATACGAGTGTAGAAAACACATGAAATATATGATGATTTTTTTCATAAAGTTAACCATTCTCTTGAATTTAACCGGTTGCACCAATAGCCAAGAACCAGAAATGACATTAGATGCAAAAGTGTCAAAGCTAACAGAAGAAGAGTTTCGTTCGATAGGAACCTTCGGATTAGAGAACCTTACAAAAGAGGACTTTATGAAAGTTCAATTTCTACTGCATATCAATCACTCGTTTGACTCACGACTAGAAGTTGAAGGACTCGATTCAAAATGGATGAAAGCAATAAACAACGTGGATGGTCAGGATAGGTATTGGTTTGGCAGTTCATCAGAATCACATGATGAAGACATAACAGACTATTCATATGAGTTTGTTATCTATACTAGAGGGTTAACAAGGCAACAAATTACGGATGCCTATAAAGATATTAGCTATACTATCTCTTCGTATAAAAAGGGTGGAGAGAAGTCTGAAGAAGTATATAAAATAGGCGAAATGATAGAATTTGATTAATAAATTGACAAAATGGTATTGGAGATAGGTTATGTCCAAACAAAATTCCCTTATATTGCTTTATCCAGAAGTTGCTGCACCAAAAATAGTAGAGCCACCAGGATATTATGTTAGAACATATGAGAATCAAGATTTTACTACCTACAAAACGATGTTACGTCATGAAGGATGGATACTCAACGATCATCAATTCCATGACTTTTTTAACAAGGTAGTTTCTAACGGACTATTCTTCGCAATTGATAAAGAAACAAATGAAATTGCAGCAACTGCAGTAGCATTACGAAATCCAACATCCACACATTTTTCCTTTCTTCAAGGTGGAGAAATAGGATTTGTTATAACGAAACGAGAGCACCGCAGGAAGGGGTTAGGAAGTTATGTTACTGCATTGGCAACAAGTAGGCTTATCTCTACAGATAGTAAAAGTATAAGAATTGTTGTGAATGACTTTCGAACTGCTGCAATCAAAACTTATTTAAATCTTGGCTTTAAACCTTTTCTTTACACAGAGGATATGGAGAAACGATGGGAAGAAGTCTTTCATAAATTGAACCGAAAGTTATCAATAGAAAACTGTATGGTTGCATTAAAAAATGAGTGTCTCTGAAAGGAAGTGGTGAAATGAACTTTAACTTGGATGAAGCAATTGAAGTGTTAGAGAGAACCCCACTATTATTAACTAGTTTTTTAACGGGAATGTCTCATTCATGGTTAAATTGTCACGAAGGAGAAGGTACATGGAATGCAGAAGAGGTGGTCGATCATCTTATAGAGGCAGAGCATGCAAACTGGATTCCCCGCTTAGTGACAATCTTACAGGTTGGAGAGCAAGAGTCCTTTCCTCCTTTTGATCGATTCGCTCACTTAAAAAAAGAGAGGAATGTCTCAATTGATATAAAATTAATAGAATTTAGAGAAATTAGATCAGAGAATATAGAGAAACTTCGTAAACTGATTCAACCCGAAGACTATGAAAAAACAGGGATTCATCCTGAATTTGGTACAGTGAAACTAAGAGAACTTTTATCTACATGGGTTGTTCATGACCTAAGTCATGTAAGTCAGATTATGAGAGTAATGTCGAAGCATTATCGTGAAGATGTAGGACCATGGAAGGCATATTTACGTATTTTATCTACAACCGAATAATAAGGAGGAGAGATATTATGTCACTATTAGGATACATCTTTTGGGGAGTAATTATCGTTATAATTGGGGCAGGATTTATTCTCGAAAAAAAATTTAAAACAAAACCACTCGAAAAAACTCAAAATCAACTTGAACATGAACACAGAACGTATCAAGATCAACATAGTCACCACTCTCCACCAGGCGGCGGAGGGTAAAGTTAATATGGTACTACAAGACCCCCTACCTTCTAGAATCCACTAAATCCTAAAAAACAACCGTGCTAAACCTATCTTAACAGCACTGAAGAGAATGAGTACTTACCAGGTAGTTGGTTGTAAAGGTATTGATACAATTCAAAAGGAAAGGAATTATGATGAGGAAAATCGATGAATATTTCAAAACAGCAATGGAATCGTGGTCAATGATGCAAAAAACATCAGATGATGAAGGAGCAGAATGGGCCGAGCGCTTTGAACGTTACTTTTATGAATTTATTGATGAGCTAAAGAAATGGTGGGGAACAATAGAACCCAAACCAAAAAGTATGGAAGAGTTGGAGAAATTACCTGAAATCAATCAGTGGATGCAGCAAATTCCTGATCCTGTCCAATTGAACTTTATCATGGAATTGGAAGATCTGTTAGATGGTCTAGAGACGGAACGATTTGACTAATGGTAGCATTGGGTATTCCATTGCTACTGTAAGACTTAATTGATTGGTGAGAGGGATATTAGGGTGAAAGTATGATACTTCCAAAGGGGATAACAGGATTTTGTGAAGGAATTCAAGAGACTCCAAACAGCGATGAAAAGGTATTCAAGGATCTTTGTTATGCCTTTATTCAAAATGAAGGTGGTCATATTATAGAAGTATTAGTACCGAGACAAGGTACTAATTTTTATGATGCGTTTGTGAAGGTGCAAGACGAATTGTTTCACATTCTATTGAATGCTCATTTCCCATATTTAACATTTGCAAGTCATGTTAGCTTTGGTGGTATGAGTTTTGTAGAGAAAGCTATATTAGGTATGAAGTTTCGTGATTATTATATGGTATTGGGTCCAGAGGATTTGCAGTAGTCTGAGTTTGACACCATCAATCTAAGTGATGCAGAAATAAGTCAAATAAACTATTGGAAGCCTGCAACAATTGGAGAGGTGATATATAATTTTTGGGATTAGCAAATATGTAGGAGTTCGCCTAGAGTTACATGAACTCTAGGCTAATTTTATTTCTTTTCTCTTCCAATTAACTTAAGAAACCTGTGATAAGGACATTTCGATAAACTGGATTCATCATCGTGAAGGAAATATTGTTTCCACTCGTAGTTGTCTTCTTTGCCGTAAGTGTTTAAATCTGGGTGAATGGGTACCGAATCATAATCAACGATACGTTTTCGAATATTTTCTTTAATTTTTGCGGCAAGAGATTTGTTTTCATTAAATTGTTCTAACACCCATCTAGGTGTGATGGCCATCATAAAGTATGGGAAATTTCGGCTCTTTCTATTTTCATGTGCAGGAGTGGCACAATACATAAAATATTTTTCTTGGTGAAAGCAATATTCCCATACCGGATTATGAGGATCTACTGGTATGTTTTCAGGCCATTCTTTTTCATCAATAGAGCTTATTCCTGAAAGTACTTCCCAAAATAACTGTTCAAACTGTTCTACGTCATATTGTTCTATTAACTCAAGTGGGGTTTCAAAGAAAACAATTAATGATGTATATTTTCCGAAATGTCTTGAATTTTCAGTATATTCCTTGAGTAATTGTGCAAATTCTTCAATTGTAGATTCACTGCGCGGGTCTCCTACAAACCCATATCGAAACTGATCAAGAGAATGTCCTTGTGTCGCAGGAATACACGGAAACAAATGATTCTTGTCAGACATTTTTTGCTGGAAAGTTTGTAGTGATTTTTTCTCCCAACTTGCGATGGAGTGGTCAAGATGTTCTGCTGCTGTATATAATCTCATTGTCTTGCACCTCCTGAAGACTCTTACATACTATTCACAGAGTAGTCAGGTAGGTGAATGTCCGACACAGAACTTGGGCTAATTGAATATGTTCCTACAATTTCTTATGTTGCTTTGCCATTTCCTCGGTTACAACAAATGCTAGATCTTCATTTCCAAATAGAGATAACACTCCAAGAAGCGTCTCGTCTGAAACTTCCCCAGCCTCATCTTTTGGAAGTGTTAGCTCGAGAGCTTCTTTTAGGGCTGGATTCTCTTTTTGTGTTGGGTATGCCTTTGTGTAAATTTCCTCCGGATTTAAATCGTGATTCACACACCATTGTGCAAATACGAGTATCATCATTTTCTCTTCGTTTTTGTAGTTTTCAATAATCTTCTGTTCGAGTTCTTTTGATTGCATGTTCGAAATCTCCTTTATCCGTTATCCAATCATTATATCGTAACTAACAAATTGTGGTTAGATGTATACACATACGATTTTGAAGGAAACTACTAAGAAAAAGGGAGGTTTAGGCAATGAAAATGATGAAAGTATTAGCTATTAAATTCGTGACTTGTGTCATCGCTTTTGCCATTGGGTTAGATTTGTTCTTTGACGCAACCTTTTCTCATATTCTTTCCTTTAGTGTATTTCTAACGCTAGCATCTTATGTAGTGGGAGAGCGAGTTATCTTACCTTTATTAGGAAAGAAGGCAGCCAATGTTGCTGATTTCTTATTAGCGTATCTAACAGTTTGGATCTTTGGAAGCGTACTCTTAGAAAGTTATTTGCAAATCGCTTGGGGTAGTATTATATCAGCTATTATCATAACTGCTGCTGAAGTCATTCTTCACTTAATGGTTGGAAGCCAAGCAGGTGAGCGTGATCACAAGCCAATATTCACAAGACCGCTTGCATCACTGGCAACCGAATTTGCAGAGGAGTTTGATACGAAAGGTTTAAACGGGAGTAAATACAAGAAGGAATAGATAGTGCGAGCTTTGGAATCATTCTAAAGCTCGCCTTCACTTATGATTTACTTAACTCAACTATTTCCATTAGCTCTGGGGTGAATCCCTTAACAGCACGACCACCACAAACTGTAACAGGAACTCCAAGAAAACCGTATTTCTCGACTTCACTTTTATATGCCTCGTTTTTTTTAATATCTCTCACTTCAAACGGAATTCCTTCTTCTGTTAACATTTTTTTCACAAATGTACATTCAACACAATCATCCATTGAGTAGACAACAACTGTATTCATATATATATGCCTCCTATTATAAAGGGTAACTTTGATTAAACACTTATGTTAGAGTATCATGAAATAATAATTAACAAAAGTGTTGGAGGGATTTTAATGAACTTAGAGAATAAACGAATTATTCAGCTGGTCAGTAACGATTTTGAAGATTTAGAGCTATGGTATCCTGTATTACGTTTACGTGAGGAAGGTGCGATCGTACATATAGTCGGAGAAAAGGCTGGTGAAAAATATATTGGAAAATACGGTGTGCCAATCACTACTGACTTTGCATTTTCGGATATTGAACCTGGAGACTATGATGCTATTTTGGTACCAGGGGGATGGTCACCTGATTTATTAAGACGGTTTGAAAAAGTGCTTCAATTGGTGCAATACATGAATGAACATAAAAAACCGATTGGTCAAATTTGTCATGCAGGATGGGTATTGATTTCAGCAAAAATCTTAAATGGAGTACATGTAACAAGTACACCTGGAATAAAAGATGACATGATGAATGCAGGTGCTATTTGGCACGATGAGGCTGTAGTTGTCGATGGACATATCATTTCAAGTCGACGTCCACCGGATTTACCTGACTATATGAGAGAATTTATAAAAGTCTTAACAAAGTAGGGCTACAGCTTTAGCTTACTAAAATTACATATATGTGTAGACTTTTTCAGACTATTGTTGAACCGTTTTGTCATTATGGTTTGATGTTTTAGTATGATTAACTAAAAGTAAACTCCTTTAAACCAGAAATGCCCAATATTTGTTCTGGTTTAAAGGGGTTTTTTGTATGAAAGAGAATTAAATAGTAAGAAGAAACTTTTTGGGGTGGGGATCGTATGAAACTGGAAGTGACCAACAAGAAAATGGATGTTTTACTAAGATTCTTAATTAGTTGTGTGATTATATTTTGTATTTTTCAATGGAATAAAATGAGAACCGAGGTAAAAGAAACAGAGCTACGAAACGAATGGCAAACTGAAGCCAGTCTTAAAGAAATAGCTACAATCTTTTTTCAAATAGACACAACATTGAAGCAATATGAGTTTCCAATCAATCAAGAAGTAAAAAATTATTTCCAAGATAGTTTGAAAAAAGATTACCACCATTTTCATTACCACTGGCACTCGGTACATTCCAATACTGAAGATCCATACATACGAACAACTATCGAAGAGTATAGTATTGAAATTGAAAGTGTACTTAAGCAATTAAGCGGTATGGAGTATACAGAAGAAGAAAAGAAGTTGGCAATGGAGGCTTTTCATTCCGCATCAGAGGAATTATATACGCTAATTGAACATCAAGATTTTAATTTAGAAAATGTAAAGGATAAGGAAGGATTGATTAAATTATTTAAGCAACTTGCAAAGCGGCTGGAAGTACTGGATCGGATGTGAAAGGAGTTAATCTATGAAGTATCATGTGGATAAGAGATTGACCTATTTATATACGGGCGAGACTGTAGCAATTTTCATGTTCATTGGACTCAGCTATATGTGGAATCAAACATTTCCAACATATCAATTGTATTCACTTTACTCTTTTTGGGGTTCTTTTTCGGTGTTTTTGTTTATTTTAGTACAGGGAAGTGTTTACTGGTATAGCAAACAGAAACAACTTCGCAATTTTCATTCCATGAAAGTACCTTATAGTGTTTTGAGAGGATTACAATTGTGTAAGACAACTAATATGATTTGTATACTGTTCATTCCCTTGTTATTTATACTTGATGGGATTTTGTTTTGGTCAGACATACCAACTTCTGGATTAGCTGTCAGTTTATTTTTCTATCTATTTGCCATTGCTGAACATATTAACTACTATTATATCCAGCTTTCTTACGACAATCGTTCTGACATTGACTATTTATTAAAACAAAAGAAACTAAAACGTTCACAGCTTTATAGGGAATTAAAGGATATGTAAGTATAAGGCATTTATTATTTTCTACATATACAGAAAGTACCTTTTAAAGACTTTTACTAGCAGTTACTAAACTGAAAGTAAAAGTTTTTTTGTTTTTACCATTTTTTATTAAAAAGTTGAACAATTTTATAGACCTCCTTCGTCAAAAGGTAAATGGCCAAATAGGGGGAGTACAGATGAAACGATTACATTACATATTTATATTGGTTGTGATTAGTAGTTTGTTAGCAGGGTGTACGAGTGTGAGTAAAGAAAAGGTGGACGTTCAAATAACAGGTGATACTCAATATAATCCCAATCTAAAAAGGGTACATGTTGCAGGGAAAAGTAACTTAGAGGCAGGAACGATCCTTACACTCTTTGTGGAAGGAGAAGAGTTTGAACGAGATATAAAGGTGGCACCACGAGGTTATTTTAAAACAATGTTTATTAGAGACAACAGCATTGAAGGGCAATTAATAATTAGATTAGACCCACGAAAACAAACTAAAGAGTTACAGGAGAAATATGGTGAACGTGGTGAGAATTTACAAGGAACACTAGTTGAGTATGAAGAAAATGGAAATACCTATAAAACAATAGAAGCATATTCCCTCCTAAGTAAAGTGGCAGAAGAAATTTGGGATCAAAAGGGTGGCGTTCAAGAAGTTCTTTACAATGGATGCTCAAGGCAGGATTGTAAATGAAAATCATAAAAAATTTCATCTATATTATTATTGGGTTTGTATTTATTAGTGCCACTCCGAGCTTATTTCTTGGAGGAGAAGGAATTCTGCATGGGATACAATTCTCCAAGCAGGTTGTGGAGTATGTAAAGGAGCTGCTAACACCATATAACTGGGAATTTTCAATGGGAGTTGGTATGGATTTTAAGACATATCCTCTATTCCCAATTCTTTGGGAACGCTACTTTTATTCCATGAAGGTATTTGCGATTTCTCTCATCATAGGTATTGTCATTACGTACATCTTTTTAGTTTTCGTACAATTGTTACCGGCGAAGGTCAGGAAAATCATGTATTCTATCATTTATCTCCTTGAGTCGCTGCCAGATGTGTTCATTATTGTTAGCCTTCAATTAGGAATCATTTTATTTTTCAAAAAGACTAATATCTTATTGGCTGAAATTGCGGTATACCGAAATGATATATATTTGTTGCCTGTTTTATGTTTAAGTATGATTCCTATTATTCTATTAATCAAAAGTGCACTTTTCTTTATTAAGGAAGAGGAGACAAAGCGATATGTAGAGTTAGCGAGAACAATAGGGTTAAGTGAGTTTCGAATTATGTTTGTACACATCTTTAGAAACGTACTTTATAGTTTGTTTTACCGTTCAAAGCTTATCTTTTCGTTTATGCTTTCAAACCTATTAATTATTGAGTATTTGTTTAATATGTATGGAGCTCTACAATTTCTACTTATTGCAAGGGGAGCAGAATTTATCATTACGACGACAATCATCTTTATCCCATTTTATATCTATTTTACTGTAACTGAAAAACTTCTCTTAACGTTTATCGGTGAAAGGAAGAGTGTATAACATGATTCGATATGTATTTAGAGACTGGAAGTTTTTACTTTCCTTTCTTTTCATTGTGGGGATTTTATCAGTAAGTATGTTGTATGAACCAATTTATGGTAATGTTAAATGGGAGATGGAATCCATTTATGATGAAAATGGGCAGGTTATTGCTTCTACACCATTTACCCCTAGTCAATATCCACCTTTTGGAACAGATCGTGCAGGAACACCGATACTAGCGAAGATCATTCAAGGTGCAAAGTACACTATTCTAACAGGGTTAGTAATCGGTTTGATACAAGTAATGATTGCATTTTTTATTTCGTTATTTTATTTTAGTTTTCCTAAATTCATCAAAGAATTCTTTGAGGGAATTGTTGAGTCACAATTATATGTACCAGCAACGATTGTTGCCTTTATGTCACTTGGATTGTTGGCTTCTGATAGTAGTAGTTTAGAGTCGGTGTTAAAACTCATTCGTATACAATTAGTTGTATTAATCTTCATAGGGGTACCACCACTCGTGTTACTTTTGGTGAAGGATATACAAAAAGTTATGCAAGAAGAGTATATACTAGCATCTAAGACGCTCGGTGCTAGCCGATATAGCTTATATAGAAAACATGTTATTCCGTTTATGTTTCCAAGGCTAATTTTACAATATTCTCAACGAACGGTTGAAGTACTCATGCTAATTATACACTTAGGATTTTTGTCAGTGTTTTTAGGAGGTAGTGTCAGCGTTGAAATATTTGATGGAGTGACAAAGGACTATTCAACAACGAATGAATGGGCAGGCGATATTGGGAAGCATTTTAGAGATATGTTTATTACGCCCTGGATGATCTACATCCCATTGATATTTTACTCAATTACGGTGCTTTCATTTAATACAATGACGAATTCTATTCAGCGTTACATTACAGATACGTACAATCGACAGTGGATGAGAAAGGATAGCAGTGTATCTGAAGAACTAAAGACTGAACAAGTAATGCAGCAACGAGTTGGCACAAACCCGTTTACATTTTTACATTCTCGATAATTTCTTCTAGGGGGAAGAAAATGAATTCGAAACAAATAGAAAAACAGAATATGGTTCCAGTAGATATAACTGAACTAAAGAGAGAAGAAATTTTTTCAGAACTGATTGATGTTATGGGAACTAAGATTATGAGACTTGCCTTTACTTATGTAAAGGACGAGAAGATTGCGGAGGATATTACACAGGAAGTGTTTCTTCGCTGTTACAAGCATATTGACCAATTCAGAGGAGAGGCTTCGATTAAGACTTGGATTTATACAATCACAGTTAATTTATGTAAGGACTACTTGCGAAGTTGGTCATATCGAAAACTCTTTACGTTTGAAAAGGTTGATAAGGAACACACATCTCAAAATAGTGTACTAGATTACGTGCTAGACACGTTGGAAAAAAAGAATTTGGCTCATGCAGTGTTACAGCTGCCGGTGAAATATCGTGAAGTAATCATTCTTCATTATTATGAAGATTACACAGTACACGAAATGAAAGATATATTGCAACTCAATGAAGATACAATTCGAACAAGGTTAAGAAGAGCCAGAGAAAAGCTAAAACTTCACTATTCAAAAGAAAGGCCTGATTGAATGGAAAAACAGTTGCATCATTTAAAGGAAAGTATGGACGATACTGTACTTAAAGATATACAGATGAACAAAAAGCTAAAAGGGAAAATAATGAAAGGTATATCTGAGGAGAATTCGAATAAGCGGGTATATTTCTTACGAAAAGGATGGAATGTGAAAACGGTATTCGCCAGTATTGCAGCATTATTTCTATTTTTCATTATTGGCTCATCCTTGCTGGGTGAAAATACGTCAGGCCATAGTAAAGAAGCAAAGCAAGTGGACCTTTTAAAGCTCCATACTGAAATTGTTTCCACATTGAAATCTCAAGTTATCGTTGAAAAAGAACTGATTGAAAAAATAAATAGTATGGAGTATACGATCGATGAGATTCATCAACTAAAAGTAAAAGCGGCAAAGAATTCGTTAGAAGTAGCAAAGGAAATTGAAGCTATACAACTACCTGATACATTAACTAACTACCATCCTGAATTGAATGAGAGTTTATCTTACTTAAGAAAGTCTTATACGCATAGAAGTAGTGAATTAATGAAGATCGATCAGTGGGTTAGAATCCAAAGTAACGAAGAATTATACTACCCTAGGGAGGGCGTGGAATCAGACCTATATTTCTTTCAATTTGAGTTTAATATATACAAGGTGTATGAAGATCTGAACTTACTGAGATCAAGTTATATTAGAGAAATACAACAAACAACAACCATTGACAGCAATGCTTTTCGTTATTTTGTAGAGAAATACAATAGAGAGTCATAAAAAAGGTGCAGAAGTCAAAAAAAGGATTTCTGCGCCTTTTCTCTCTGCCAAATTTTAAGTAGTAATGATGAAATGAAGAGTCAAAGCATATGATTGGTAGTATAAGTTCAGGCAACAAAACAGCTCATACACTAGCTTTGTAATCAGTTATCCTTTTATAGGAAAACTTGATATTTTATGAGACAAGCAAGTGCATGAATGATGAATTAAAAAAGCAGTGAGGATTTGCTAGCTTTAAGATAGTACAGTGATAGAGTAGTGAAAGGGGGCTAGGAAGTTGAATAAATCATTCGAAGGAAGAGTCGCACTAGTAACGGGAGGAAGTCGAGGAATAGGAAAGGCAATTTGTGAACGTTTGGCTAAAGAAGGTTCAAAAATTGCCATATTTGATGTAGACGATGCAGCTTTGACTGAGACAATCAATGAATTTAAAGAAAAAGGGTTTGAGGTGTTTGGGAAGATTGTTGATGTAACAAAAAGTGATCTAGTAGAACTTGCTGTAGAAGAGGTCGTTACAACTCTAGGTTCACTCGATATTGTTGTCAATAATGCAGGTGTCATTCGTGATAATTTGCTGTTTAAGATGACAGATGAAGATTGGGATCTCGTGATGGATGTTCACTTAAAAAGTTCATTTAATATGGCACGAGCTTCCCAAAAATATATGGTACAACAAAAGTATGGCCGAATCATTAATCTCTCGTCTACATCTGCTTTAGGGAATCGAGGACAAGCTAACTATGCAGCTGCAAAGGCGGGTCTACAAGGCTTTACAAAAACCTTATCTATTGAGCTGGGTAAATATGGAATTACTGTAAACTCGGTTGCACCAGGTTTTATTGAGACGGATATGACGAAGGAAACGGCAAGAAGGATTGGAATAACGTTTGACCAGCTTATTGAAGCAAGTGTGAGTCAAATACCAGTTGCAAGAATTGGAAAGCCTGAGGATATTGCAAATAGTGTCGCATTTTTTGCGGATGAAAGGTCAGGGTTTGTTAGTGGCCAAGTTTTATATGTAGCAGGTGGGCCGAAAAATTAGTTGAATAAATAGTCATGATTTTAAAAATCTCACATGAATCTTTAAAGCCAAACTAACTAAGTGAGGGTGTTACAATGTACACAAACTTAATTGGAATAAAATCAAAACGAGTTAAGAATACAGTTGAACGAGGGGCGGTTAAAAAGTTTGCAGAAGCAATAGGTGATAATCATCCTATTTTTATAGATGAACAATTTGGTTCAAATTCACGTTTTGGACGAAATATAGCTCCTCCCACCTTCCCCCAAGTATTCGATTATGGAACAATTGATGGTTTTACGCTAACAATTGAGGGCCTGATTCATGGTGAGCAATCCTATAGCTATGAGCGTCCATTATTCATTGGAGAAGAAATCTTCTGTTATACAAAAATAATCGATTATTACGAAAAAACAGGAAGTGGGGGACGTCTAGGATTTCTGTTACTTGCAAGTAATGGTGAAGATGAAGAAGAAAACACCATCTTCACATCAAAGGGATTGATCATCATAACAGAAGAGGTTAGGAGGATGATCGAGGCATGATAAAGAATATAAAGGATTTGAATATTGGAGATGAGCTCCAAAGAGTAGAGCTCGATCCTGTATCGCGTATCGACCTCATTAAATACGCAGGGGCATCAGGTGATTATAATCCGATCCACACGATTGATGAAAAAGCGAAAAGTTTAGGACTTCCCGGTGTCATTGCACATGGCATGTGGACGATGGGCAATTTGGCTAAACTTTTTACACCGTTTTATCACCAAGGATTTCTCAAAGACTATACAATTCGGTTTAAAGGAATGGTATTTTTAGACGATGTTATCACATTAAAAGCAAAACTTAGAGAAATAGATGGTTATTCTTATATCTTTAATGTTGCAGCTCAAAATCAACAGAGTAAAGATGTCATTAAAGGTGAAATTGTCTATCAGATCATATAGGTTCCGATAATATCATTATGTAAACTAAGTAATAACCAGTGTGAAATTTTCTACTGGTTATTACTGTTTATTCTCTGAATCATACGTGTTTTCACCTGAGTGGAACGAGAGAAGAGTATTGGCATAGCATTAACCATTTATACCTTCTTCAATCAACTGTTTCATTTCATGTTTTACAATGCTATTACTACTTATTTATTTTCACCTTTTTTGTACATGGTTTTTATTCCTTCTTCCTCATTTTTAAGATTAAGGTGTGGAACGGGCGGGACCTCCTCAGTAGGAATTAAATTCTTTTTATTATCTTTGTTCTTCATACAATACCTCCTAAAGTATTTGTCTCCAATAGAATGCAGTGTTGTAAGTAATTTATGCAGTAAAAAAGAAGTATAGTCTTACCCTTCTTTTTTAGTGTAATGCTCATATAGATTTTCTAACCAGGAGAACGGTAATGATTGTTGATTAAGATTTTCTAAAATATAAATATAAGATTTCATTGCCTTTTCAAAATGCTCTGGTGAAATTATTTCATTTTGAAATGCAAAATAAAACTCATCCATGTCTAATACTCGATACAATCCGTCTTTTTCTACAGAAATATCGATAAATAAATCGTGAACACAATATATTTCATCCTCTAATTCTTCCACATCAATAATATCAATTAACCACCAGTTATATCTCTTCTTATGATATAGAGAATATTGAATTCCTTCTCGAATACAATACACGATGATAAATGAATACGGTGAGCCTTCTGGTTGTATTTCAATCAACGTATTTTCATCATGCTTAAAGAAGCGATTTCCGTTTACTACTGTATTTACGTATTGTATGTTTTCACGTATGGACTTTGATTTGATAGCATCTGAGTTTTTTCGTATGTCTTTAACATAGGAAACTCCACCGTGCTCTCTTCCAATATTATTCCAAAAAATCTTTATTTCTGATTTCCCCATAAGTTATACCTCAAATTATAGTTGCTGTTATGATCATACTAGGTAAGACTTTTGTATTTCAACAGTTGTCTCTAATCCTTTTTATCAGAAAGATTTGCAAGCTCATCACGATTCATCGCTTGTGGTGGTTTTTCCATCCATCCATTTTTTATCATGATTTTTGCTCCTTCATATAAATGTAATTCAAGGTCAGTAATGAGTTTTGCGTACATAGCATTGACATCCTTTCTTAAACTGGCACCAAGAGAGACACCAAAATCTCCAACAACTGTTGCCATTACAGCATTTATATGAAACATCATGAGCTTATCAGAAAAGGGAGCGACAGTCGATTCAGTAATTGTATCATTCCATGTTAATGGTGGTTTTAAATGACTTCCGTTTAATTTATCAGAAATCATATTCATATGCTTATCGGCAGAGTCTCTTAACTTGAGTAGAAATTTCGTGACTTCCTTAGATTTTGCTGCCTGACTAAATCCGATGCACAGTGCCTTACCTAACGAAATTGTTTGAAGATTTCCGTATAAATGAGTAATCTCCATCCCAATAAGGGGACGTGGCTTACCAATGATTTCTCCAAGAAAGTTATAGGAATTAACAAATTCTATTTCCTTTGGTCCGATGATATAAGGAGCCCGTATATATAACCCCTTTTTAATTGCAACATCTGTAACAGCTTCATCGAGTGCTGCAGCATCTTTTAATGCCTCTTGATAGAAATTTCTTATATCTTTTCGGGCTGCAATTGATATTCCTAAGCTGTAGGCGTTTAATCCAACACGACTCATTTGCTTAACATAGTGTATATAGAACGTGTCATAAAAGATTGCTGGTGTGGGAGTGTGAACATCCTCTTCACCAAAACCCTGTGGTACTACATAATTTTCATCTGTAAATATACTCGTAATCTGTTTAATATGCTTTTGAGAGATCGATAAAGATTGATTAAGGAATGGAATAATCTCTTCGTCCTGAGTGGTTTCTAAAAAATAGCTAAGCACACAAATGGCCATGCTGTCACTTAAAAAAGTTGTATGTAAATGGGCAATTTCTGCCGATGTTAAGTTTATGTGATGTTTCGTCTCCACAAAGTACATCCTCCTTATATTTGTTTTACCATAGCTTTTCCTATTAGTAAGAAATACTTGCATTCTCTTACAGTTAATTTCCAATTTGTTTGTTGATATGTAAGAGGTAAGTGTGAAGGGGGGAATTTTTCACAATAAAGTTTCGCTCGAAGGTAACTAACTTGTTAGTCACTGAAATAGTAAAGGAGCCTGAATTGGCTCCTTTTCGTTAGTTAAAATGTATAGTACCTGATTGATCGACATAAACAGATTTAATTACGGTACGCTTAAAGGTCTCATTCTTATCCTTACCATCAATTTCAAGTGTCATGTTATAAATACCTTCTCCAAGCTTAGGTATTTTGTAGCCTTCTCCATTTTTTTTCACTTTGACTTTTGTTTGCTTTAGTTTCCCGTTTTTATAGTACTCGATGGTCATATCTGTTTTTACTTTTGATTTGTTTTTCTTATCTTTTACAAATACATCTTCGCCACTAATATCAAATTGCAGGTCATGATTTAATTCACTATCAAATGTAGCGTGAAGTAGATAATGTTCTGTATTTTCGGTAGTTGACTCAATTGACCATTCACCTGCTGCAGGATGATCAATTGTAACGGAGTGGTGATAAGCTCCTTTAAAAAATTCTGTGTCTAACTCTGTAGTAAACAACGTTGTATGACTGTTATTGGTTGGATCCTTTATCAGAAGGGACGGTTCTTTTGTATCACTTATCCAATCAATGGTAACTGAATTAGCCCCGCTTTCAACATAGATGGATTCTTTCTTTGTCCCTTTTGCAGCTCCACCACGAACAAACGTAGAGACACCCTGGTCATCATTGTCTGTATTCTGCGCTAGTAAAGTAGTTGCAGAATAGGCACTAGCCTCATTCAGGTAATTTTTAAACAAGTTAAATGTTGCGCTACCTGTTTTGATTGTAGTATGGTTCCAGTCACCTACACGTAATTCGGTACCGTAAGGCAATCGAGAGCTAGAGACGGTAACAGCCCCATCATTCGAACCATAGCTTCGTAGGTAAAGGCCACCCCAATATAGAGAAGAACCAAAGCTTCCCCATTTCGTTCCACCTAAAGTATAGAAATTCGTTTTGTTAACATTGGCATGATTGTCTGTTTGACTTCGAAAATTTTGCATATAACCTGTTTGTAAAGAGTACGTTGCATCACTTTTACTTCCCATAATATCAGCTAACCATCCGGCAGAGCTGCTATATGCTAAATCTGCAAGCTGTGAGCCGTAGTGAGGGGTAGATAAGGTAATGACACGTGCAACATAGGGGTAAGCTCCGTAATGGACAAGGGCAGATTGTGTATCAATTCCACCTTTACTATGTGCAACGATTACGACTTTTTCTCCAAAGTAATTGTACATATCACGAATTTTTTGTGAGAGTAAGTAACCATTGTCCCACATATTTTTGGTTGGATATAAATCAATAAAGGCAGTTTCATAGCCATTTTGGTAGGCAGTGTCATACATGTTATTTTCATTCCACCACGTATTTGAGGAACTGTTTAACCCATGCACGAACAAAACAGGGTGCTTGGACGTAGCAACAGAGGAAGGAGTTGTTCCAACATACCATTGTCCAGGGATTCCGGACGGGTCATTATCCTTCCCAAATGATCCAGCGTGAGAAAATGTAGGAAATAATAAGAAAGCGGTTACAAAAACAATCAACACTCTTTTTAGCATCGTTTCACTCCTTATCTTGTAATAGGGGGTAGAAATTATCCCACTTCAAATATATCGATAGAAGCATGAAGTATAGTACACCTTTCGGAAGAATGTGAGAATAGTTGGTAGGCGATTTGTAGAGGATATATCAAAAGTACTAGTGTGCGGGATTGTATTGCATATTTGTCATACTATTATTCTATTTACTTTAGAAAGCAGAAAAGCTATACATGAATGATCCTTCAAGTGAATTCAGATTTAGAATGAACTAAAAAATAGAAAGATAATGTTAAAAAAATAGATCGATAGTATACGTTAAGGTCTCATCATATATGTTCTCAGTTTGTGTAGTATATAATGAGTATATTAAATGGTAAGGGACGATCAACATGAGAACATTATCTGAAAAAATAACAAAAGTTCAAGCGTTCGTTTTTGGACTCAATTTTTTATTTTATAGTTTGTCTATTCCGCTGGATTATGAGATATTATCACTCGTTGTTGCCTTCTTTACAATTGCTACGATTACAATAACCGTTCCGTTTATGAAAGGTCTGTCACTTTATTTATCGGTTTTATTTATTGTTTGTGGTGTAGTCATGCAAGTATGGGTCCATTCAGACTTCACTCAATTTATATTGTCTTTTTCAGATTTATCAAGCATTGCCGCTTTCATTGGAATCATCCCACTATTGGCTGTTCCTATTACGTTAATACGTACTCGAGAAAACCGTAGGTCGGTAGAAACACTTCCACAGCTTACAGGTCGTAAGTTATATTCAAAAGGATCAACAATGTCATTTAGCTTAGCCAGTATTATGAATATGGGAGCACTACCATTAACATGGTCATATTTAAATACAAGTTATGAGTTAAAGAAAGGCGAGGAAGTAACTCAAACGCTTTCTACCTCAATCTCACGAGGCTTTGCATTAGCAATGATTTGGAGTCCGATTGGGGCAGGAGTAGCAATTGTGGCAGAATTGACTAAATCGTCAGTTATTACACTAATTCCTTTTACATTGATGGCTGCATTATTTGGGTTATTGCTTGACCGGATTTTACATAAAGCTACATCAAGGAAAGCGGAATTAGTCCAAGAGGGAGAAGTAGAAACTTCTAAACTGCCAATAAAATCACTAGCCATACCTTTATTACTCTTTATGATCCTAACCATTCTATTGGATTTAATCCTTCCTTTTGGGATGCTGTATATTTTAACGGTTGCTACGATACCATTCACTTACCTTTGGGTGTTCATTATACGAGAATTACAATCTTTCAATCAATCTGTGAAGAGGCATTTTAAACAGGTGATTCCTAGTATGTATAGTCAAATAGGTATATTATTAACGGCAGGTTTTTTTGTGGAATCTCTGCAACATGAAACATATATTCAGCCTGTGTATCAGTTCTTCACAATGGTGAAAGACCAAGTTGGATCTGGACCGCTACTAATTATTGGAATGGCGTCATTAATAGTATTATCGATTGTTGGTGTGCATCAATTTGTCTCCATTACCATTGTAGCGCTAGTGATTAATCCCATTGACTTAGCCATCTCACCAGTTATTTATGGAGTGGGGATGTTAACAGCCCTTAGTATCGGAATTATGATTAGCCCATTTAATGGTACAACAGCTATGATGTCGTCTCTAACGAAAAAGGAAACCTTTACAATCGCCAAATGGAATGCCAAATTCACATCCATCTTATTTGCTGTGATATCAACGTTTTTACTAGTAATATTGGCTGTTTCTTAGTCGTTTTACTAAATTTTAATAAAAAAGGAACACTTTCTCACTTTCAGCATATGATTATTCTTGTGTGAGTAATTGATGAAAGGAAGGAAAAATAGCATGAATAATGAACAAAACAACAAGACAACAAACACTTCTGACTATGTATCAGGATACAAAGTAGTAGAGGTTAACGTATCAAATCTTACTGATAATCTTTACGCAGTCGTAACACCTGTTAAAACAAAATAAGGGTTTACAAGTCATCTTTTTAGGGAGATTGACTACATAAACCCTATAAAGATAGCTATCTAACATCTAGTTAGATAGCTTTTTATTTATGGGTATAAAGGTCTAACTTTATAAGAATCAAATTGGTTTGACAATATTCATAAACCATCTCTGCTACAATCTAGTATATAGTACAAATTAGAGGGGGAGTACAAGCACATGATTATTCTGGGGATGAAGTTTGGGGTTCATAAGTCTGCAGATGTAATGATGAATTTTTTAAGAGATAAATATCTTGAGGAATTTGAAATTCATGAAATTTCCTATCATAATTCTTCTTACTCAACGCACCAATATTATTATGGAAAAGCGTACTCTGTGAATGATCCCAATTTATTATTTTCATTTAAACTGTCGAACAGGCACAAAGTAATTGGTGATGATTATATGAATGTTGTAATGGCAGAGAAAGTAAAAAAGGCTGTTACTCCAATAATAAAGGAGATGTTTCATGAAGAAATGATCATGAATTTACGCATTTATCATGGTATTGACAAATTTCCTGACCATCGCTACATAAATAAGAATATGACTTTTCATGATTATTTCATGCAGCAAAGAAAAACAGAGATTAGGACATATATTCCTATTTACTTCTCTTGTCCATCACCTATTGTAAAGGAAGAGGAAGCGAAGAGAACAAATGAGTTTGTACAGAAGCTAAAGGATTTAGGCTTACACAATACAGAAGGAATCATCTTTTATTTAAAGCCAAATACCTATCAAAAGATTAAGCATATGTCTGTGAATGAAATTGATAAAATTACAGATATGGATTTGTATGCTGAAGAGTATGTGTACAATGTATGTGAATTTGAGCAAAAGGGAAATTCTAAGAAGGCAAAAAGGTATTATTATTTATAGAGGACTACTATGAGGTGAAGTAATTGACGAAGCAAAGACGTCTTCTTTTTATCCTGTTATTCGCTCTGTCTGCTTGCTCTGTACCTGAAGTAGAGCCGAAGATTCAGACAGTTGAACAGGAGAGAACAGAGGAAGCTGAAAAACAACCAGAAGATTCAATAGAGGCTGAAGAACAACAAGATGAAGTTACGGAAGAACAGCCGGTTGAACAGAACAAACAACAATCAGAAGAAGAGCTTGCTTCACAATTTAACTTAGAAAAAGTGATGATATCAAGAATTGTTGATGGAGATACAGTAGTGCTTTCTGATGGAAGAAAAGTCAGATTAATTGGTGTGAATACTCCAGAATCAACCACTCGGACTGAAACGTTCGGAGAAGAGGCAAAGAACTTCACGAAGACTATATTGGACAAAAAAGAAGTGTGGATTCAACGAGATGTTTCGGAAACAGATCGTTATAGCAGATATTTACGAATAATTTGGTTGTCTGTTCCGATAGATGATCGAGATGAAAATGAAATTAGACAGAAAATGTTCAATGCTCACTTAGTATTGAAAGGATATGCTGAACCTTCAACTTATCCTCCTGATGTAAAATATAGTAATGTCTTCGTGAAGTTCGCAAGAGAAGCTAGAGAATCAAACATTGGATTGTGGGTCTATGGACCTAATGGGACAACAAAAGGGGATATGGACAAGAGTACACCAAATCCAAGTTCATTACTAGCAGAAAGCGGGAAAACGGTGACTTACCAAAACTGTACAGAACTAAGAAAAGTATATCCAGACGGTGTTCCTTCCACTCATCCAGCATACGCTTCAAAACATGACCGTGATAAAGATAACTGGGCATGTGAGTAAAAAGTTGTTTAAATAATAAAAAAAGCCATGTATCATGAATTATATAGATACATGGCTTTTTTGGTTTGTATAGTCATATAGTAGGATTGAAGGTGTGAAGTAAGGAGGTGACATGATGATTGAAGTAATATATATAATAGCTTCATATTTAATTGGAACTATCATGACTGCCTTCATTGTCATGAGAATCAAAAATGGCGACGATATTCGCAAAATGGGAAGCGGGAATGTCGGAGCTCGGAATGTAGGTAGATTAATAGGGAAAAAGGGCTTTCTAATAACTGCAGTAGGTGACGGGTTAAAAGGGGTACTTGTTATTGGTGGTGCGAAGTATTTAGATTTCTCTGTAGAAGTTCAACTTCTGGCAATGTTGGCGGTTGTAGTAGGTCACATATGGCCAGTCACTTTAAGATTTAAGGGTGGATTAGGAATTGCCACCTTCATTGGTGCTCTGTTAACATTTCATCCAGTTGTTACGTTAGTTTTTGTTATTATATTTTTTATCTTTTTACTTATACTTAGAAGTGTTACGTTAGCTGCAATGAGCGGGTTTGTACTTATTCCAATTATTTTACTTTATATTAGTCATTCAATTACATCTTTTATTTTAATTGGCATCGTTGTAACGATCATGATTTACGTACATTGGGATGGAATTAAGGAAAAGCTGGAATAATGATATAGCACTCTTTTGAGAGTGTTTTTTTATGGCTGTTTTCGTATAGATTGAGAGAGTTGCTCTTTTCTAATCCAACCTCAATTTGCTTCTAAAACTGGTTGTTCACCTAGAATAGTAGTACTTTTAGCAACAAAGTTTTAGAAAAGAGCCTTTTTAATAGACTCTAGCCTATTTCAGTAATAGACTAGTTACCTATTCCTTTGTAATTCCATATAGATACAGGGATGAAACTAAAGGAGGCTTTACACAATGCATGATTTGATGAGAAGAAGACATAATTGTTGGTGTAAAATGCAAGAGGCGGCTGCACAGTATCACCACTATAATCAATGCTTTAATCATTTTAATTCGATGTTAACTACTGAAGGTATGAATCCGGTGATTCCGACTATGGTAAGTCCAGAAATGATGCAGCCAATGTGGAATCCTGATATGACTCCAGCTATGAATCCAACTATGGCAAATCCAGTTATGAATCCAGGTATGAATCCAACAATGGTAAGTCCAGTAACGAATCCAGGCATGAATCCAACAATGGTGAGTCCAGATATGACCCCAGCAATGAATCCAGCAATGATGAATCCAACAATGGTGAGTCCTGCAACGAGTCCAGGTATGATGAATCCAGGCGGCATGAGCCCTGTAGTAAATACGATGAGTCCTAGTTGGGGCACTGAAATGAGTCCAGATATGGCTGAAGACATGGGATATCCAGGATTCCACTTCCATTCAGAAATTAACCCGGCAACTCAAGTGAATCCATACTTGAACGTGAGCCCATATACACAAGTAAATCCAAGCTTAGAAGTAAATCCACAAACTCAAATAAATCCTAGTTTAAATAGCAATCTTGAAGTAAACCCTAACACTCAAGCGTATTTTAATTTTGATCCGGATTTTAATTTAAATATTGGAAATAAATGGGGAAAATAGTACTATTCTTAATATGATAGCCTGGTCAAGTTGATCAGGCTGTTTTTGACTTTTATAAGCGGCGTCATACAGTATTAGTTGAGATGTTAGAAAATACATAATCATGATAGAATGAAAGGTAATAAAATTCATAATTCTAAAGTGTTTTATCGGAAAGAAGGATTGTTTATGGAATGTAAGGTCTATACCCTCAATGCATTTACGAAGAATTTTAAAGGTGGTAACCCTGCAGGTGTCGTGCTGCAAGGTGACCTATTAGCAGATGAACAAATGCAAAACATCTCCAGAAAAGTTGGGTTTTCCGAGACCGCATTTATCCAGAATTCAAGTGTAGCAGATTACAAGGTTCGATATTTCACACCGGTAGAGGAAGTAGATCTATGTGGACATGCAACAATAGCAGCTTTCCAAATTATAAGAGAGATAGTCGGTAGGGAAGGGAATTATAAGATTGAGACAAAAGCAGGAATTCTTGAGGTGGTGATAGAATCAGAGTCTATTTATCTTTCCCAGGCATTGCCTACGTTTGATCCAGTAACTGATTTGAAAGAAATCTTGCAATCGCTTTCGATAAGAGATACAGAATTGAACCTTGATCTTCCTATAGAAATTGTATCAACAGGGCTTCGTGATATCATGATTCCTATAAGAACAAAGGAAATATTACATTCCATTCAACCAAATTTTCAGGAGATTGCTACTATTAGTAAAAAGTACAATGTGATTGGTTATCATTTGTTTACACTAGATAATGAGGCAGCTACGGCAAGTTGTCGTAATTTTGCTCCTTTGTATGACATTCCTGAAGAAAGCGCAACAGGTACTTCTAATGGAGCACTTACTTGTTACTTACATAAACATAAAAATATTGGTAGTGGTGAGTATGTGTTTGTTCAAGGCGAAGAGATGAATCAGACTTCACAAATCTTTACTAGATTAGAAGTCAATGTACACGGTGAAGTGGAAAAGATTGAAGTTGGAGGAAAAACAGGTCGTATTCAAATCCAACTTGTCGAGCTTTAGGGAATTTGGAGTGTGTAAAATGACAGAAGTGAAAAAACTTCAAGAAGTAGATTTATATAAACCTATTCATAAATATTTCACAAAAGAAGGCTATGAGGTGTATGGCGAAGTAAATGACTGTGATATCGCAGCAGTTAAAGGTGAAGAGTTAGTAGTCATTGAGCTAAAGCTGAACTTAACTGTTGATTTACTTGTGCAAGCAACTAAACGGCAACGATTAACGGATCAAGTATACATTGCTATACCAAAACCTAAATATAAAGTTCGGTCAAAACGCTGGACAGATCTCTGCCATCTTATCCGAAGACTTGAATTAGGATTAATCACTGTTACATTTTCAGGAAATCGAAAAAAGGTAGAAGTCATTTTCGATCCTTCCTCTTTTGACAGACGGAGAAGCTATAATAAAAGAAGAAGAGCTGCACTACTAAATGAAATCAACGGACGAAGTGCCGATTACAATATAGGTGGTAGCAACAAAACAAAAATTATGACCGCCTACAAAGAAAACTGTATTCAAATTGCATGTTTTCTTGATAAACATGGACAACTTTCACCAAAAGCCCTAAAACAAATGGGAACAGGTGAAAAAACTTCCTCTATCTTAACAAAGAACTACTACAACTGGTTCAACCGCTCCAAACGCGGCATCTACGAGCTAACCGAAAAAGGAAAAACTGAAATGAAAGAGCATCCTGAGATTTATGAGTATTGGTGCCAGTCACTTGTCGAATAATCTTTATAAAAGGCTGTTTTCGTATAGAATGTTGCTTTCTCATAAAAATCCCAAAAGTCCGATTTTTACCTTAGTATCTAGGTACTTCTATACATAAAGAAAGTTGCTCTTTTCTAATTCAACCTCGTTTTGCTTCTAAAACGGGTTGTACACACAGAATAAGTGTACGAAAAGCAACAAAGCTTTAGAAAAGAGCCTTATAAAAAGGATATTATATAAAAACATCGAATTTATCTAAACGAGCTGTGGGGTGGATACAGCTCGTTTTTATATGAACAATATGGAGGTAAATATGGATCAGTTACTGGTTGAAGTAGCAAATTTCATTCGAAGTTATAACAATAATCAGATAATAGTAGGTATTTCAGGTCACGGTGCATCTGGCAAAACGACGTTTGCTCAAAAGTTATTAAAGCTGTTGAAGTTGGACAATGAGAATTATATAAACACAGATACATATATAATTGGTTCAGATTTAAGGAAGTACACAACGATTGAATATGAATATAATAATGAACTTCATCAAGATAAGATGACTGCGTGTCATCCTGCTGCTCATCATCGCTTTGCTTTAGAGAGAGATATCAAAATGATACGAAGCGGGTTAGACATCTATACAATAGAAACGAATTATACGACGAGCACATTCATCCCTTCGAGTAAGAAAATTTATATGATAGAAGGAATGACTGTTGCTTTCACAGATCCCAGTTTGTATGATGTAAAGATTTACTTTCATACAGATGGAGACACTGAATTAATTAGACGTAGTATACGTGATGTGTCAGAGAGGGGAACAGACATTGAATACCTAAGAAAGTCTCATGAGGAACGTAGGATCCAATATGAGTTGTTTATGCATCCTTATCATGAGAATTTTGATATTGTGATTAAAAATAGTAATGAGGAATATGAGATAGAAAGAAATAAGTTTTTTACTATGTAAGTGGAGGATATGATAAATTTTTAGTATGCTGCAAGTGTACGTAGACCTTTAGCATTAATCTGCAGTAGTGTATCATACGTAAGGATTTACAGATGACTGTAGTGAGCTAGCTAATCAATATTATAAAATAACAAAAGGGCTATAATTCATTAGAATTAAGCCCCTTTGTTATTTAGTAACTCTTGTAGGTTTCTCTCAATAATAGCTTCTAACAGTAAGTCACGAAACTGTTGATCAAATTTAAGGTCTAAAGATTTAATGTAAGATTCTATTAATAATTCATCAGATAATAATGAAAATTTCATTTCAATCTCCTCTTGCAATGATAGGTATATATACATAGTACGTATTTACTATTATAGTCATTTGTTTAGGATAGTAAAGAATAATTTATTAAGTCTGAAGATAGTAAAAGATAAGTTGATTGTGACGTAAATAACTGGGAGAAGTGAAGCAGTATCAATTCAATGTCTTCAAAGTATGATACAATAGAAACCTTATCTATCATCTGATGGATGAATGAGTTTTACTTATGTAATGGAAGCTATGTTTCGTAAAGACATTATTGGGTTTAACTATACAAGATTTATATAAATTGGAGATGATGCTATGAGTAAAGGTAAAGGAAAGGGTGGTACCGGAAGAGGGACAGGCAAAAAAGGATGGAACCGCTGGCAATCCAGTGCAAATAAAGCAAAGAGTGCGAAACCATATAAAAGTAAAGGTGTAAAACGGCCAGCTTCAAACAATACTGACGAGTCTTAGTAAATGATTCAAAAGCCACTGTTCGATGTTTCAAATCCAGTGGCTTCTTAGTTAAATAGATGTCACTAATTTCATTCCGAAGTTCAAAATTTCAAAGTTGTTTTTGAGTATATATCCATAGTTTTTATTATGATCAATTACTATGTCCCCATCAAGGTGAGGAATGACTATTGGATCAATTAGAATTGTGATTGGTCCAACTATAAATACTTCATCATGTTCTGCCTGCTCAGCCTGAGCAAGTTCATACATATACGTAGCACTTCAACCAGTTGTTTGGTGCTCATTTATCCTAATGGTTGGGTTGGGTCCAAGCTTCTTTATCAGTTGTTCTTGTGAGCTATTCGTTAAACGTACTTTCATGTTTACACCTCGTTTAAATATTTTTCTATACCCATAGTAAGCGGAGAATTCAAAAACTCGTTGACACTCATTATAAAACTAAGATAATATAGTTTCAATTAATACGGTTTTAGAAGGCTATGAAGAGAAGAGTAGTTTTGATTATTTATTTTCAGAGAGCTCCGGTTGGTGGGATGGAGTAATAATGATCTTAATGAAAAAAGGCTCGGAGCTTCGCACGGATCTAAGAGAGTTCTTAGTGATACTGCGACGGGATCTCCCGTTATTGAGATAGAGTATAATCAGTTTAATTAAATTGACGTACTCGAAGAGATTGATATGGTGACATATCAATAAACTGGGGTGGTACCACGGAGCTGAAAACTCTCGTCCTCAAGATGAATAATCTTGGGGGTGAGAGTTTTTTTGTTTTTTAATGGCTCAATTCTATAACTTTGTTGCTTTTCGTACACATATTCTGTGTGTACAACCAGTGTTAGAAGCAAAACGGGTTGATTTGAAAAAGAATTGCCTAAATACTAAAGTGAAAATTCGGATTTTGAAATTTTTACTCTAAAGCAACCATCTATCAAAAAAAGCCTTTTTAATAAAAATTAGGAGGAAGTCATATGAATAACGGACAATCAGAAATGAAAATAGAAAAAATAGAACAATTGAAATCATTTGGTATATCAGCATATCCTGAAAAATTTTCAACAAATTATGAGCTAGTTGAGGCATCACAGCTAGAAGACGGTACCTCTGCAGTCCATGTTGCTGGTAGGATAATGGGGATTAGAAACTTTCGGAAGCTAAGTTTTATTACAATTTCCGATATACAAGGTACTTTACAACTTCTATTGAAATTGGACGAGGTTGGTGAAGATCTGTTTGAGCAATTTCATGTGTTTTTTGACATCGGGGATTTTATAGGTGTTCAAGGACATATTTACACAACTCAAACAAACGAGAAGACATTACGAATTGAGAGCTACGTTTTTCTTGGTAAGTCTTTAAGAACGTTACCAGAAAAGTGGCACGGTTTAACTAATGTTGATACTCGATATAGACTTAGATATTTAGATATGTTGATGACGAAAGAAACACAATCACGTTTACTAACAAGGTCAAGGATGGTACGTGCAATTCGGAATTTTTTTGAAGAGGAAGATTTTTTAGAAGTTGAAACACCTGTCTTGCAGCATACTTCTTCTGGAGCTTTAGCAAAGCCCTTTAAAACCTATCATCATTCTCTCGATACAGACTTAAACTTACGGATTGCACCAGAAACATATTTAAAGAGGTTAATTGTCGGTGGATTTACTAGAGTTTTTGAATTTGCAAAATGTTTTAGAAATGAAGGAATTAGCCCACAACATTTGCAAGAATTTACAATGGTTGAAGGATACGCAGCTTACTGGAACTATGAGGATACGATGAAGCTAATGCGTGAGATGATTTTATATGTTCTAAAACAAACGTTTCAAACAACTACGATTACAATAGATGGACAATTAGTAGACTTTTAATTAGAATGGAACATTATTTCTCTTAGGGATTTAATATTGAAAGATACTGGAATTGATATTGATCTGTTTCCTGATGTAAAAGATTTATACGAAGAGTCGGTAAAAAGAAAGATTAACTTAGATCATGATAATCTTACTTCATTGGGGAGAGGGAATTTTATTGACGTATTGTACAAGAAAATGTGTCGGCCACAACTGGTAAAACCAACATTTTTAATCAATCATCCTATTGATTTGTCACCACTTGCAAGAGCAAATGATGAAAATCCAGAACTAACAGACCGGTACCAATTAGTCGTAAATGGAGCGGAAATCATAAATGCCTATTCTGAGTTAGTTGACCCACTTGAACAAAGAAGAAGGCTAGAAGCTCAATCACTGCAAAAATATAATGGGGACACTGAGGCGATGGAGATGGATGAAGATTATCTCTTGGCAATGGAATATGGAATGCCCCCTATATCTGGATTCGGTTTTGGAATTGAAAGGCTGTTAATGGTATTAACTGACTCTGAAACGATAAAAGATTGTGTGTTCTTTCCTTTAACTAAAAAGCTTTAGTTAAAACTACTTGGTGACTGCTATTTTATCTGCAGTCACCAAGTAGTTTTAATTATTGCATAAAGTTATAAAAATTCTCAAAACGAGGATCATCATCTACTGTTTTTTCGTAATCCTCAAACATTTTGTCTATGTCCTCTTGAGTTCGAACTTTAAGTTTCCATGTTGAGATTTTTTCAGTACCTTCATATATATTTACATTCCACTCTCCACTTTGTGAAAAAGTAAAAGAAGGCATTTTGTACACTTCATTTGCTTGAATTGTTTCAAGTAGTATTTTTTCTCGTTTGTCATTAATTTTCGTAACCTTCAATTCTTGACTAGTTTTATCTGGTGCAACAAATTCGAAGCGTACTTCATTCTCATCCAAATCTTCCCATGACACAACAGTTAACTCAAAGGGTTCATCTATCGTAAATAACTTATTCTGTAAGTAGCCAATTTTCTCGATATCTCCATCAATAAAATGTTCATCTGTAGCGTATGTTACGGTTAAGAAAGGGGGAGTTGCCGTTACATAAGAATAAACACCATAAAATATGAGTAAAGAACCGCCTATTGTAAAGATACGAAAAAACTTTTTAAATTCTTGATCATCAAAATCTCTCATCATTTCACTTTCTGGTGCTGATTTTCTTATCCAAAAGATGATTAACCCAATGACTAACATGGTAAAGCCAATAACAAATGGAATCATTCTAACACACCTTTCCGAGTTTAAAAGACTACAAAACTATTTATAATAGGTATATAGTTTTAATGTGTTAATGATACCAAAAATTGTAAGTGCTGTGAATGTGTATAGTATTTTACTTTCTGTAGATGTTAAAAAAGAGGTGAAGATATATGAAAAATCGTGATAAGGTAGAAAATTTAAATTATCAGTTTGGGAAAGCAGGACTAGATGGGACCAATATACAAGTATCAAGTTTTCCTATTGTGGGAGATATTGATAGTGAAGCAGAAATTGAAGCAATGCGTTTTGATGAAGACGGAATAACTGGAGCAAAAAAGGAAAATGACAATGTATAGTAAAAAGTCTAATTAAATTTAATGAAACTATATGTTTAAACTTGGTGAGACAATCTCAATTTTATTAAAGTGTATCCCATACTTTTTCTCATTTTAGAAAAAGGTGGGATATTTTTTTCGAATAGATTGTTGCTTTCTAGTAAAAATCTCAGGAAGCCGCATTTTTACCTTAGTATCTAATTACTACTAACATAAAGAGAGTTGCTCTTTTCTAATTCAACCTCAATTTACTTAAAAAATGGTTGTACACCCAGGATAATTGTGCAAAAAGCAACAAAGTTTTAGAAAAGAGCCTTATTTTTTCATGAATTAGTAGGATTGTTGTAGAATGTGTTGAATCCTTAAATATGTATTCTATAGCTAGGTTAAGTACAGGGGGAAATATGAAAAGAAAGATCAGTGTATCAATTATCGTCTTGATAGTATTATTTGTCCTATGGTGGGTGAAATGTGTATATTTTATTCCTCAGTTTCAAAATGGACCAAATAAATCATTGGTTTCAGCAGATGTTAGATTAGAATTAGTTACTGATTCACCTGAACCTGAAAAATTAGGAGTAATCGTCCCAAAATTTATTCCGTTTTGGAAGACAGTTGGTAAGGTAGAAGGTGAAATCGAAGGGACATTGTGGGAGTTTACTAGTAATGGAGACAAATATGTTCTCTACTCCGCAAAAACAGAAATGCCATGGAGGTATATATATAAATATACTGAAAACTAAGGTACTATTTAGGAAGAGAGTAAAAAATGATGACCAATTTTTTGAAAGGTCATCATTTTTTTGTTTATTTATCTATACTATCTTTTGTTAGGAATTTCACAGCCATTTTCATCACATGTAATACCTTCATCTGTTACTTCAGTAAATGGACCGTCTTGGTTAGCAATTTCTTCTATTGCTTGAATAAATGTTTCGGTCGGTTGTGCACCAGTGATGGCATATTTACGATTGATGAGGAAAAATGGAATGCTGCGTATACCCAGATCTGATGCTTCTTGTTGATCAGCATGAACTTCTGCTGCCATATCATCACTAGCAAGCATTTTTCGTACTTCTTCTTCGTTTAATCCAACTTCCTTTGCCAGTTCAACAAGTGTTTGGTGATCACCAATGTGCTTGGATTCTGTATAATAAGCATGTAATAAACGGTCAGTCATTTCATTCATAAGTCCATGCTTTTTCGCCAACATTGTCAATCTATGAGCATCAAACGTATTTGTTAGAATCAATGTATCAAGCTGAAAATCAAGCCCAACTTCTTTGGCCATTTTCTTTAAATTTTCATTATTAGCTTTGGATTGTTCTATGCTAATTCCATATTTTTTCGCGATGGCTTCGCTTAAGTTCATGTTAATATCCTTCGGTTGTGTTGGATCTAGTTGGAAGCTTCGATATTCTACCTTCACATTTATATTTGTTTTAGTGAGAGCGTCTTCCAGACGCTTTTTGCCGATTGAGCAAAATGGTCAAGCAAAGTCAGTCCACATTTCAATTAAAACCATGATCATTACCTCCAATTCAATATGCCATTTAGTATAACTTCACAGTAGGATTTTAGTCCACTAATGTGCTTATACCTATTTGGTCAATTGAACGATTATTGCCCCAACAATAGCCCCGAGCGTAGCTAATCCAGCTGTCATCATATACAAAATATCTGCTAAAATGGCCATTTCAGGTGAAGGGAAGATATAAACCTTTACAGCTAGAACGATTGTGGTAAATAGACAAAAAAGTGAAGGAAGCCATTTAATGAGTGTGTTTTTAGCTTTTCTAAAAAATAATGGCAAGCTAAGGCTTATGAGTAGGATAAAAATGAAATACATACAGATCATCCTTTCTATTTATCTCATTAGACGAAACGAAGGTGATTGTAGTTACTAGTCATTACCTCATTTTTTAGTTTATAGGAGTTGTGTTAAATAAAAGGGAGGTGTAATAATTTGTACGAAAATTGTAACCTTCTAGGGGTTGAGCTAATAATTTTTTTTACGTGAGCATGGTATGATAAAAGTATGTTTACCGTATAGGAGGAATTATGTTAAACCAACATTTATTGAAAGAAGCTACAGAATTTATTCAATTATGCTATAGCGAATTAAATATTCCTGATACAGAAACCCAAACAAGGCTAGAAGAAATAACAATAGAAATACAAAGTAAAGGATACTATACACATACATTTGTTGAATTAGAATATGGTGCAAAAGTTGCATGGAGAAATAGTAATCGTTGCATTGGTAGGTTATTCTGGGACCAATTAGTTGTTAGAGATAAAAGGCATTTAAAATCTGAACAAGAAATCGCCACAGCTATATTTGAACATATCGATCTTGCAACTAACAGGGGGAAAATTAAACCTACTATAACGATATTCCCGCAACAAACAACATCAAACCAGTTGAGAATTTGGAATCATCAACTAATCCGATATGCGGGCTATGAGACGGAAGAAGGAGTCATAGGAGATTCACATTCTGTTCCATTTACGAACATCTGTATTAAATTAGGTTGGGAACCAAAGTTTGGACCATTTGACGTACTTCCGATAGTCATTCAACAAAATCATAATGAACCAATATGGTTCGAGATAGAGGACAAGTATATACTACAAGTTCCAATTCGCCATCCTTTTCTCTCGTGGTTTGAGGATTTGCAACTTAAATGGTATGCAGTACCAATGATAGCAGATATGATTCTAGAAATTGGTGGAATTACATATACAGCAGCTCCGTTTAATGGATGGTACATGGGGACAGAAATTGGTGCACGAAATCTTGCAGATGAAGATCGATATAACATGCTACCTCGAATTGCTGATTTAATGGGGCTTGAGCGAAAAAGTAATCGTTCTCTTTGGAAGGACAGAGCGTTACTTGAGTTAAATACTGCTGTACTGTTCTCTTTCAAGGAAGCGGGAGTTAGTATTGTTGATCACCATACAGCTGCACAACAGTTTAAAGTATTTGAGGAACAAGAAATAGAACAAGGTCGATATGTAACTGGAAATTGGGCTTGGCTAATTCCCCCTATTTCTCCTGCAACAACTCATATTTTTCATAAGCGTTATAACAATGAAAAACTAAAACCCAATTATTTATATCAGTCAAAACCCTATTAAGCCAACATCTAGTTGGCTTTTTTTTTTAGACATATGCCTAATTTATGAATAACAAGGGTAATCGCCCATTCATTATATGGGTACCCGACATATGTTATAACAAATGAACCTGGAGGTGTTGATTGATGAGTCATGGAACAGGTTATGGCGCAGGATTTGCGTTAATCGTAGTGTTGTTTATTTTATTAGTGATTGTTGGTTCTGCATACGTTGGATGGTAAACCAAACGATTTATAAATAGAAAATAAAGGAGGAGATTTTATGTACGGTTGTGGTTATTCAGCTCCAGTATATGGTGGCGGTGACAATACGTTTGTGTTAATCGTTGTGCTTTTCATTTTATTAATTATTGTTGGTGCAACGTTAGTTTAATTTAAATCAGCAAAAGGCTGCCGTAGCGCAGTCTTTTTTCTTGTCTTTTTTCTAGTAAATAGGAAATAATGAATAAGTAAAATTGAAAAATGGGGTGTACATATGGAATCATTAAAAGGAAAAGTTGCCATTGTAACAGGTGCTGGTAGAGGAATTGGTCGAGCTACAGCAATCGCTTTAGCAAAAGAAGGTGTAAATATTGGGTTAATCGGGTTATCTATGGATAATCTTGAGAAAGTTGCATCAGAGTTAACAAATTTAGGTGTTGAAGTATCTGCAGCTTCTGCAGATGTATCAGATTTAGAAGCCGTGACTCATGCAGTTGAGCACATTAAATCAGATTTAGGAGCCATTGATATTTTAATTAACAATGCAGGAACAGCTAAGTTTGGTGGATTTTTAGATTTGTCACCTGAGGAATGGGAGCAAATTATTCGTGTAAATGTAATGGGAGTATATAATGTGACAAGAGCTGTATTACCAGAAATGATTGAGAGAAAAACAGGAGACATTATCAACATTTCGTCATCTGCCGGTCAAAAGGGTGCTCCTGTAACAAGTGCATACAGCTCTTCAAAATTTGCAGTTCTTGGATTAACTGAATCGTTAATGCTCGAAGTCAGGAAGCATAATATTCGTGTAAGTGCATTAACTCCTAGTACAGTAGCGACTGACTTAGCACTTGATACAAATCTAATTAGTGAAAATGATCCTAATCGTTTTATGCAGCCAGAAGATTTAGCAGAGTTAATGGTATCAAACTTGAAACTTAATCGTCGGGTATTTGTAAAGACGGCAGGTTTATGGTCAACGAATCCATAAGTGGGTAAACGCACATTTTCTAGGTACAAGTTGATAGGCCAAAGTCTATTACATATGATGCTGTATATCTGAACAACAAAGGAGAGCAGATCATGTATCCAGATTATGAGTATTTTTACTATCCGATGGAAGAAAGACAATTAGGACAATTTTTCCCTCCGTTTGGAGGGGGACCTATGGGACCACCACCAGGAGGACCTGGTACTTCACCATATACTCCAGGTCAAGGAGCACAAAGTGGACCACCATCAGCACCACCACCATCAACGGTTCCATTGCAAACTCAACAGGCGGGAGCGTTTGCAGTGGATCCAGGAAGTATTAGAGGTTGTTTATTTAGATACACGTATGTGTGGTTAAATAATGGTGGACAATTTTGGATCTATCCAACATTTGTTGGAAGAAGATCTGTATCAGGATGGCGCTGGAATGGCTTTAGATGGGTCTATTTCGGAATTGACTTAAGACAGATTCAATCATTCACTTGTTTTTAACAGAAGTCTCTTTTCGTAGACATTGTTGCTATTAATTATTTTAGGTTATCACTATTGCTTAATACAGAATCAACATTCATTACTGTGGCGAAAAGGTTTCCCGAAATATTAATAATAACGTGATACTGGTATTATTCGAGAAACAATATGCGAAAATAGACTAAAGAAAAAGGTATAACCACAAAATTGGTTATACCTTTTGATTTGTGTATAAATCGACAATAAGAATGTTTAAAAAGTGAAAAAATGTCAATTCTTGCGCTTGCCTGGGAAATGAATAAAATTATTTCTTAGAGGTCGTAAGTTCTGTTACAGAACTCTTTATCTATGCAGTAGTAAGATGTTTTCAAGTAAACAAAACCCCTTTATAAACTTAACAATAAGAAAAGGTAAACATCAATTTAAAGTCATGTTACATACTGTGGACCTTTTATGAACTTGATTTTTATTCCTAATGAAGGGAAATACTTGTGAATATGGAGGGACATTTCTTTAAATATTTCATAATACATCTGAAGCTATTCAAAAAATAATGGAAGAAGAGTATACAAAAGATTTTATTTCTAGAAATTTTTATTTAAGATCTAAGTAGAAAAACGAAATATCTCATATAAATGAAACTGGAGGAAATAGCTATGGTAAATGTTCAAACTGAGATTTTAATTAACTGTTCAATCAATAAAGTATCAGAGTATGCGATGAACCCTGATAACGCACCTAATTGGTATGTAAATATTCACTCTGCCCAGTGGCAAACTCCAAAGCCCTTAAAATTAGGTTCAAAAATTGCCTTTAAGGCGAATTTTCTTAATCGGGAATTAGCTTATATCTATGAAATTGTTGAGTATATTCCAAGAGAAAAAATGGTGATGAAAACAGCACAAGGACCCTTTCCAATGGAAACAACGTATGAGTTTTATGAAATAGAGTCTAATCTCACAAGAATGACTTTAAGGAACAGCGGATTCCCTACAGGTTTTTCAAAGATTTTTGCTCCATTTATGTCTACGATGATGAAAAAAGCAAACATGAAGGACTTACAGAAGATAAAAGAGATAGTAGAAGATTAATTAGGTCACTTCAGAAAATATTGCTTGTATTTGAAGGTGTAATTAGCTTTCTTTATGCTACATAAATGCCATTTAAGTAGGAGTGGAAAAAACTTGTTAGGGAATCGCAAAGAGGTCTCAAGCACACGTTGGAACTACATCACTTCATAGGTGAAGGGTCCTTTTTAATTAATAGTGCTGAATCAAAAGAGGGAATCACGCCATGCTTCTAGAAATAAACTGGGATGGAAAACTGGTCTCTTTCTATAGTAAGGTGTACAAAATGAAGAGTGATGACTACTATCATCTTTTTGCAAAACTTCCAGTATCGATGGTAGATTGGTTGTTCCTTTTAAAGAGTCCCTTTTATTCCTTTCGAAGCTAATGATAGCTAATACAAAATCACAGCAGTTAACACTGTAAAGATTGTATATGAAAATCCAGAAGCAAATATGACAGTGTAGGCGACGATTGAAAATGGTTGGAATAAAGTCGCTCAGTGGAAAGAACATTTAAAGAACAGAGGTTTATTACAATGATGTTGATGGTGTTCAGTTGATAAGATTTAGAGTTGATTCTGTTGAATACGATATTGAATATACAGGAAATGGACGAATGAAAGATAATCTACTAAAGATAGCTGGTTCGATCATTATTAGTAAATATGCAATGACTAACAATTCTGCTTTAGCCTTAATGGGTTAGTGCTTTTTAGTAAGTGGGGGTTTAATGGAAGAAATCATTCGACAACTTAAAAGGTTAGGTGTACACATACTCTGTAACCATGATGATATTTTAGTAGAGATAGATAATTATGAGCATGTAAAGTTTTATGAAGTGGATAGTTGCTTACATGATTTACTTATAAAGAATAAAGAAAAGAGAATACTCCTGCAATGTTCGAAGGCAATTCATGAACAACTACCTATCATTCAAGTGAAAATGAAACTAACAGGAGAGAGAATACTATTTTCAAAGGACCTAATACAGACAGGAGTAGAGAGGGTTTCGTCCTTTGAGGTGTGGCCACCTTTTGATCCAAAGTCGATATCCTTTTTATCTAAAGTAATGAATGTTTCAGAGGTAACAGCTTTACGATATTTACAAAATATGAAAAGTGAACTTCCAACACAAATAGATCAAATGTTTACGGTTTTCAGGGTAAATGACATTCCGCTAGGTGTTGTGTTTCCCCATATTGAACCAGATACGAATTTAGAAGGACGATTGTTTTGGATAGGTATCCTTCCGATATATCAAGGAAGAGGATATGGTAGAGCCTTACATTGTCTAGGATTAGAACGTTTGAAGCATCATTTTTATGCCAAGACATATGTCGGTGCTACGAGTTCAGAGAATATACCAATGCAAAAAATCATGACGAGTAATGGATGTATACAGAAGGGCACGTTACTGACTTTTGAATACAAGTGTGAGTAGTTTATTGAGATAATTTTGATAGTAAATTCAACTGTTATGAAGTATTCAAGGTAGTTAAAGTAAAGAGGTGCAAGCCAGATGAAACGAATAGTATTATTTATTATTGTTTTTTCATTGCTGAACAGTATACCCGCAAATGCTCTGTCCTGGGCATATCCGTTTGTTGTGAATGAAGGGAAAGTATATGAAGTGCTGGAGAACAAACCAGTACGATCTGAAGATATAGGAAATGAAATTGGTGAAGTGAAAACAAAAGCTAATGAGTATAATGGCCGTTATTATGGCAATGCTTCAAATTATTATGATAAAGGTACAAAATACTATAAAATTCAGGGTACTTCTGTAGGAAAAGCAATCGCTGTTGAAGTAAAGTCTGATGAGTTGGTTAGAGCAGAATTTGTTCATCGTGCTCCATTTCACCTGTATAATATTTTATTTCATGATATAACAAAGATGCTGTTGATTATAGGTGTCATCGGACTTAGTATCACTGTGTGGATTTCCTATAAAGCTAGAACCAGGCGAGTAGAATAGTATACAAGAATAGTAATGATAAATTACGTATAGAAATTCTTTCATAATCTAAAAAAAATTACCGAAAAAGTGTGCAATCAAAAGAAGGATTGCGCACTTATTTTGTAGAACTAAGACTTAAGTCACAGTTTTTAAGAGCTTATTGTCGAAATAAAGGATATTTTAAAATATTAGAGAATTATGAATAGTATATTTCTGAAAAAAGTTTGGCAGGAGTGACAGAAATGCTACATAATATTGGACATGTTTTAAATCAAGTATTACTTGTACTATTTCCAATTTGGTTTTATCATTTGTTTTTACGAGAAGAAGGGTATAAAAATAAAAAATTTAAACCCAAGCTTACAATTGTGCTAATTGTTTCTCTACTGCTTACCTTAATATTTTCCGTTCCATATGCAGATCATTTTGTGTATGATTTAAAAATTATCCCAATTATTATTGCCTTTTTATATGGTTCTAATTTATCTGGAATTATAATCATAGTCTTATCAGGGGTATATAAAATTGTGATTCAAAACGGAGATGTACCTTTAACTATTATTAATTTTGTGATTGCTACAGCTTTATTAACGGTAACGGCTAAAAAATTCAAAGAATTCTCTCTGAATGGCAAACTTATTTCGATTAGCTTAATAGAAGGGATTATTACTGTTACGAGGTCTATTTGGCTCATACAGACGGATAATTCTGAAGAGGTGTTAACCATTATTATTTACTCTTTTATTTCATGGTTAACTATTTTATCAGTAGTGTTTATTTTTGAAAACTTACATAAACAAATTGAACTGGAATATAAGGTTCAGAGGGCAGAAACGATTAATGTTGTTGGACAGCTTGCAGCTTCTGTTGCCCATGAGGTTCGTAATCCGATGACAGCTGTTCGTGGTTTTTTGCAGTTAATGAAAGGTAGCAAAAATTTAAATGAAGCTCAACAAAGATATATTAATATATCTATCGAGGAGCTTGACCATTCTCAATCAATCTTAACTGAATTTCTCTCTCTAGCCAAGCCTACTACAACAGACTTACATAAGATAAACTTGAAGGAAGATTTAGATAACATTTTGGAATTAATGAGGTCATACACAAACTTTCAAGCAATATCAATTGTTGCTTCAGTGGAGAATGACTTGTTTATTAAGGGAGACAGCTCTGAAATTAAACAGGTATTTGTCAATATCATAAAAAACAGTATTGAAGCAA
Source organism: Bacillus sp. BGMRC 2118 (assembly GCA_008364785.1). Lineage (GTDB taxonomy): Bacteria > Bacillota > Bacilli > Bacillales > SA4 > Bacillus_BS. Next base: position 207,419 of record VTTJ01000007.1, read on the forward strand.
TTGGAAAAAGAGGAAAGATAAAAGTGACGGCCTATAAACAAAGTAAACATGTAATGGTTGAGATTGAAGATAATGGACAAGGAATGTCAGAGATGCAACAAAAATATCTTGGAACTCCATTTTACTCTACGAAGGATCAAGGAACAGGGGTAGGATTATCTGTTGCATACAAAATCATACATGCTATGAAGGGTTCAATTAAGGTTGAAAGTAAGATAGGCGAAGGGACGAAATTTTTCATTCAACTCCCTATTGATGAATAAAAGGTATTGACACGGAAGTGTAACCTCGATTATGATATTCATGCAATTATTACCAATTATAGAAATGGGGCTTATACAATACGATGGAAACTAACTAATCCAAACTTCCAACAATAAAACTACGGTTTTACATGATGGGCTAGCGAAATAATAATTTTCACTAGAGATAGGATTAGTCTGCACATTTACGTATTGTACATGCTTCTTTTTTGTATGTCATATGTCTTTTTGTGTTACATTCTTTACATAGAATGTTTATTTAGATGTCCACTCTCTAGTGATGAAACTAGGGAGTTTTTTTTGTTCCTGGTTATCTACTAATCTGGGGTGATTCTATGCTATTACAATTAACAAACATTACGAAAGAATATAATGAACGTAAAATCTTACAAAGTGCAGAACTGTTAATCCATAGACAAGAAAAAATAGGTATAGTTGGAGAAAATGGGTGTGGAAAGAGCACACTTGCCAAGATTATTACGGGAGAACTTATACAGGATAGTGGAGATATTCGGCCACTACCAGATACACTAAATATTGCGTATTTGCCTCAATCCATATTTGACACAATAGATATGACAACACTGTCTAACGAGGAACGGGAAAACCTAAGTAAAATTGGAGTGCCAAGTAAACTTGAATATAGTAGTGGAGAGAAGATGAAAATCGCAATTGCAAAAGTATGGTCTACAAATCCTGAGCTCGTCATTCTAGATGAACCGACAAATCATTTGGATCGAGAAGGTGTAGAGTGGTTAATAAAGGAGATTCAGCAATTCAAAGGAACTGTTATGGTTATATCCCATGATCGATATTTTCTAGATCAAACGGTAACAAAAATTATAGAAATAAACTCGGGTGAAATACATGAATATCATGGTAATTACTCGGTATACAAGGAAGAGAAAAAAATAAGGGAAAACATTCAGTTTCATCATTATGAATCTCAAGTTAAGGTTGTTCGTCAAATAGAAGAACAGATTCAATCATTACGTCAATGGTCAAATGAAGCACATGAGAAAGCTGGGAAAGGTGGAACAAGGTCTGAAAACAGACAACTAGGATTACGAGAGTTCGAGAGGAAAAAAGCGAAAAAAAGAGATCAACAAACAAAGTCTATGATGAAGCGTTTAACGAAGGAAAAGGAACAAATAACATTGCTGAAGCCAAAAGAAGAAACGACTGTACATTTCCAGTTCAATCATCATAAAAAACAAGGAAAGGCGATAATTCAGGCAATAAACTTAGCGTTTGGATATGGGGGGGAGAAATTAGTAGAGAATAGTAGTTTTTATATCAATCATGGAGAACGGATTGGCCTTATCGGTAAAAACGGTTCAGGAAAAACATCCTTCATAAGAGCGTTAACCGGAACGTTGCCAATCGCAGAAGGAGAATTATGGAAAAGTTCTTCGAGTAAAATTGGCTATCTTTCTCAAACTCACGAATGGGGCAGTATAAAAGGTACTGTGTTGGAACATATCGGATGTAACGGTATAGATGAGCTTGCAAGTATTCGAACAATGCTAGTTAATATTGGATTGCCACGGGACATGCATCATAGCGATATGGAAACGTTAAGTTTTGGGGAGAGAATTCGTGTCGAGCTTGTAAAAATGATTACAGAAAGCTATGACCTTTTAATTTTGGATGAACCAACAAATCATTTAGATATTAAAAGCAGGGAAATGCTCGAGGAAACGCTCACATCGTTTAAAGGAACGTTATTAATCGTGTCACATGATCAGTATTTTATGGATAAGATGTGTAACAAAATCTTAGTACTTGAACAAAACATGTTAACTCGTTATGAATTGAGCTTGAAGGAATACGTAAATCGTGATGCACATCTAACGGAAATAAATGAAGAATTATTACGCATTCAAAACAGAATGAACTATGTACTTGGGAAATTATCAATCATTTCTCCAGCAAGTGGCGAATATTTGGAATTAGATCAAGAGTTTCAATCATTACTAATTCGAAAAAAGGAACTGTCAATGTAGGTCTGAAGTTGGAAGGTATTGCCCAATAATTGTGGAATATACACTATTACCAGTATTTTTCATTCAAGGAGGATCTAATGGCAGCTCTTACTATTCTATTAACATTCATCCAATTTGGAATACTATTTTATTTATTTTTCAAAGTAAGGTCGATGTCTAAACAAATGATTCAACAACAGCAAACCAACAATGATATGTTAGTTGCCCTCAACCACTTACAAAGGGTTGGTAAAGAAGACACGAAGTAGGTAGTGAGAATAAGAAATGGTATAGGAAACTAACGAAGAAGTAGAAAAACGTTCTTCGTTAGTTCCTCAATTCATTTCTATGACAACGTAATACCGTGATAAACCCATTTAATATGTCATGACTTACAGTAAATCCTTTCTGTTTGTAAAATTCGAGCGCGTTTTTGTTTCCATTTGATACGTAAATAAAGAAATCTTCCACGTCTTCGAACATACTCATCCAATCCATGGACATGGTGAATAAGCGAGATCCAATGCCATGTTGTCTGTACTTATCTTTAATATAAAACTGTGCTAAGTTCCCAACGTTTTCTTTTCTAACAGATTGGAGATCAAAAAATGTTGCGAACTCATTTGAATGTGTTTCTTTTGAGGAGATTGTAGAATACATATAGGCAACTGGAGTATCACCGTCTTTTACAACGACGATATAATTATGTAATGCATTTTTTACAGAAGGAACGAGCCGTGTTTCAAAACGCATGTTATCAAATATCTCAGGCTTGATATAGGCTACAGATTTTTGAAATGCCATCAATTCATTACATAAATCTCTGCATATTTCAATCTGGTTTACGGTAATTACCTCGTAGATTAGCTGCATAGAATATCCCTCCATTAGTATTATAAGTATATTACTCTATTTATCTAAGATATACGAGTGTATTATGTTTTAATCCAAAAAAAGAAAAGAGGAAAGAATCCTCTTTAGCTCAAAAGCTTATAATACTTTTCTGGAGTTCTACCTAAAATAGCATTCGTTTTAGGAACGATGTCTTTACATCGGCTGAGTACAAGTGGTATTTGAGTAGAGCAGGCTTGTTCACTGTTCTTAAGTGTGGCAGCTAAGATGCCTCCGTTAGGGTCGATAATCATACTAGATGTATCAAATGTATTTAGTTGACTGGAAGTGAGGATAAACACTTTGTTTTCGGCTGCGCGTGTTCTGGCAACCTTTTCTTGAATAGAAGGTTCCATTTCATTAATCCAAACGATACAATCAGCACCGTGTAGAGAGAGTATTCGTGCTACTTCTGGGAAGAGCCCGTCTTCCCCAAGCATCAATCCGATATTGCCCTTTGTAGTTTCAATAACGTTGTAGTTTCGCCCAGATTGGTAGTTGAGTGATTCTTCTTCTTCTGTCAGGTGTACTTTGCCGTAACTTGAAATGGTGTGTTTTGTAACAGCATAAAGGGTAAGTGCATTCTTTTCTGTTGTAGAAAAAAATACAAGGGTTTCTTCCTTCGTTAAGGTAGCTTGTATGTCACTTGGATGAATCGTAAATGAGCTATGCGGTAATACAATCACGTCTGATAACTGTTTTTCTAGTGTTCTAATGAAGTAGTGAGCTTGCTTTATGTATTCTGTCTTATTACCGTAATGAAATTGAACAGATGAGCCTTGAATGACTAATTTTGAAGGAATAATTTCCTGCTTTTCTATTTGTGTGTATGGCAAATTCTCTGTCTGTTCGATAATCGTATGATAGGTAGTTGGTCTTCGTAATGGGAGGTTACTAGGACGGTTCGTTACATCAATTTCAGCATGTATAATTTCTTCTAAATGGGCAGATGCTTCTGAAATGATGTTGCCATTTGGCGCGATAATGCTGCTTCGACCTGAATAGGTAACAGTTCTTGCTTCTACTCCAACCTTATCTGCCATAACGAGCCAAACATTGTTTTCAAGTGCGCGAGTGGATAGCATGAAGTTGGATTGTGCGTTTGTGAGCTGTTCTTTGTATTTACCTGTTGAAGTTAAGTTCGCTAGGTCAATTACTAGGTCTACTCCTTGCATGGCCAACTTTCGAACAAGTTCAGGCATTCGACCGTCTGCACAAATGATTAGCCCCCATTTTCCATAAGGTGTATCGATGATCGCTTCACATTCATCAGTAGAGAACCAATCACTATCAAAATGCCACATAAAAGACTTGTTTACATGAGTGGCAATATCACCATTTGGATCAATTAAAATTCCTCTATTAAACAATCTTTCATTCTCTTTAACGACGATACCAAATGCAACATACACATTATATTTCACTGCTTTGTATTGAACGGAGTCAATAACGTCATCTACTAATTCCATGGCTTCGTGTAAGGTATTCTCATTACTTCCTAAGTAGTAAGAGGGGTAGGTACATTCGGGTAAAACGATAAGATTAGGGTTCAGTTTAGCAGCCTCATCTATTTGATCTAACATGTAGTGTAAGGCTTCTTTGTATTGTATCAGGTCAAAGGACCGAGTTTGAATACAGGCGACTCTCATTTCTATCCCTCCTAATTCTTTAATAGAAACTTAGAAACACTCGTAATATGACTAACCATCCGTTCACTGGCTAATTGAGCATCTCCAGCTTTGATCGCTGAAAAAATCTCTTTGTGATAAAATAATGAATCACTTTTAATTCCAGGAACTGTAACGGCTAATACTTGTGAGTGTTCAACTAAACTTGTAATGGATTGATATAAATGATACATGACCTGGTTTTTTGAAGCTTTTGCAATCGAATCATGAAAGTGAAGGTTTGCAGAAACATAGGCTTCTTGATTTTCAGACTGTATGGCTGTTTCCATGTCAAAAATCGTTTGCTCAATTTCATACAAATCGTCTTCGGTAGCACGCTTTGTCGCCATGAATGTTAATTCTCTTTCAATGAATCTTCTTGTTTCGTATATATCATCTAGAGTAGATGAGGAAAAGTAAAGTTGGAACATGAGAGAGTCTGTAAAAAATTTATCATGATTTCCCGTTATGATCGTTCCTTTTTGTGTTTTTTCGATTAAACCTTGTGCTTCAAGCACTTTTAACGCTTCCCGGAGTGAGGGTCTGCCTACCCCAAACTGATTCATGAGCTCTCGTTCAGGAGGTAGTCGATCACCAATTGTTAATTTTCCTTGAAGAACAAGATCTTTAATTTGATTGACGATACTATCCGTAACATTTAATCGTTTCACTGGTTCTATCATTCTATTCACCTTTTCTAAAAAAATAGGATCCTTATTCTATTCTTATCGCTAGTGGGATGAAAGTATTCTAGTAAAGTATCGAAGCCCTGCCGGAGAGGAAGGGCTCCGTCATAGAAGTCTACTATTCTTTTACTTTATAGCGGGTAGTAACGCTTTCGTTTGCCTATTCTTGAGGAAGAAGGCACCAAATAAAACGGTTGCTAGTGAAACGATTAGTCCAAATACTGTGCTTCCAGAGAAACCTAATACAATGAATCCAACGATGGACGCAATACTTGATAATACGGCATATGGTAACTGTGTTAGCATGTGGTCGATTGGGTGCACAGCACTTCCGATTGAAGCAAGAATTGTTGTATCAGAAAGTGGCGAGCTATGCTCTCCGAATACTGTTCCAGCTAATACAGCACCGATTACTGGGATTAAGAATGTGATATCAGTTGCTGCAACAATCTCAGCACCAATTGGTAGCATTAATCCTGCTGTTCCTAGCGTGCTTCCGATTGAGTAAGAAATGAATGCAGCAAAAAGGAAAAAGATAACCGGCAACCATGCTAGTGACAAGTTTCCTTCAATTAATGTTGCGAAATATTGACCAACACCTAATGAAGAGATAATGTTCGCTGTTACTAAGGCAAGGAATAAAATACATACACTTGGTAATGTTGTTTTTGCACCTGAAAGTATAGATTGTGTTAAATGACTTCCAGGTGTTTTTTTCATGAGTAAACGAGCTATTATCACGAGGTTTGCACATAATCCACCGTTTACAAGTGCTGAAATAACGTCTGTATTTTTAAGAACTTCCATCGCAGAAGTTGGACCTTCTGCCGATTGACCCATCCAGATGGCACTGATCACTGTTACAACAATCAACGTGATTACAGGGAGTAATAGGTCTGCCATTCTTCCATCAGTACGACTAGGCAGTTTAGATTCTTCTGCGCCTGGTACTTTTCCTCTAGACTCATCAAATAAAATTCCTTCTTCTTGTGCACGTTTTTCGTCACGTTTCATTTGTCCTACGTTAATGCTAAAGAAGGCTGCAATAAAGACTAAGACAATGGTAGAAATCGTATAGTAGTTCGTAGGAATTGAAAGTAGGAATGCTTCAAGAGCTTGGTATTCAGTGATTTCTGTAGAAGATAGAACTCCTGCAATAATAGAAGTAATGAATGCAGCTAGTGCAGATACTGGTACGAGTAGGGCGATTGGTGCAGAAGTAGAGTGGATAAGATAGGATAATTTCGAATGAGATACTTGATATTTGTCAGTAACTGATTTCATTACAGCACCACGGAATAAACAACTAAATGCATCATCAAACCAAGTAAAGAAACCGAGTAACATTGTTGCTAACTGAGCCTGGAATCGGGTTTTTGCAACTTTCACTCCCCATTCAGCAAAGGCAAGTATACCACCTGAAAGGTAAAGGAGGGATGAAAGAACTCCAATTAAGATGACAAATACTAAGACCTTACCATCACCGAGTAATACTTCGGACATAATGGTGAAGACATTTGTAAAGCTGTCAACGATGTTCCACCCATTATACATAAGTGCACCTAATGCAATCCCAACACCTAATGACAAGAACATCCTTTTCGTGAGGATAATAAGAATAATGACCACAATCGGTGGAATCAGTGAAAATATAGTACCTTCCATAATATAACGCCCCCAGTAAAATGAAATGATGTTTCATTATGACTAACAATGAGGAAAAGCCAAATTGTAATCGCTTTCATATAAGGTTTTAGATGAGGATCAGTCGTTGTAGAGAACGATTGATCCGTTTTTCTTATGATCTGTTTACAGATTTTTCGACAAGTGCCTGGCACCGTCTATCCGATTCTATTTACAAGACGTCCAATCCCTTCAACTTCACATACGATTTCATCACCTGGTTGTAGCCAGTTTTTTTCTGTCATTCCGGCAATGACTCCTTCGGGTGTTCCTGTGAAGAGAACATCTCCAGGTTCTAAGGTCATTACTTTTGAAAGGTCACTGATCATCTCTGCGATAGGGAAAATCATTTTACTGGTGTTAGAGCTTTGGCGAGTTTCACCGTTTACGGTAGTCGTTAAATTTAAGTTTTGCGGGTTCGGAATGTCATCAGCTGTTACAAGGTACGGTCCGACTGGTGCAAACTTGTCGATGGCTTTACCCATTAACCATTGAATTCCCCGGAATTGAAGATCACGGGCTGATAAATCATTTCCAGTTGTGTATCCAAATACATAATCTAGTGCTTCTTCTTGAGATACATTTCTTGCTTGCTTGCCAATTACTACAACCAGTTCCACTTCGTAATCCACCTGCTTTGTTGCAGTTGGTGGAGTAATGACTTCATTATGAGCAGCTAAACTGTTTTGGTACTTAGGGAAGTAAATCGGATACTCCGGAATGTTCAAATTCGCTTCTGCGACATGAGCTAAATAGTTAGCTCCAGAACAAATGATTTTTTGGGGTTCTTGAAAGACTGGAGCAAATGTAAGATCAGCTTCATCAAGGAAGGTTTCAGCCTTGGTCACAACTTGCTCAAGCTGATGAAATGCAGCTTGACCTGAAGCGATCACTTCAGCCATTGTAGCAGGCACACTCAATCCTTCCTTCTCTGCAACGGAGGAAACATCAACAACACCGAATTCTGTTTTTACCCCTAAACGAACACCACTAGTTGAATGAAAACAAAGTAATTTCAACCAAATCACCATCCTCTTCGATTAATCCATCATTATGGAAGGGCTTACAATTTGATATAACTATCCCCGTCCAAGTTGTATGGTCTTACCATATACATATCTAGTTAATCTTAAATTTAGAACATTTTGAAAACTTTTATTTAAAATTGATATACGCTCTACTACATTAAAGGGGTGGAGGGACAGGCCCCCTCCCTTTAATGTAATAAAGTGAATGGTAACATGGCTGTTTATTTGTTTTTGTTCTGAAAGTAGTGGTTGGCGAAATATAATGAAACACTTGTGATTGTGTGTAAGGGGGAAGGAATATGAGTATAGGTTTTCGAATTTTGCAAAGGGAACATAAAGCAAATGAAGATGTAGTAGAGATGTTTCGAGAGATTCCAACGACCGTAATCAGTGATTGTATGAATCGAATGTTCTCAGGTGGGGCACAATTGCGACCATATCATAAGGAAGGAAAGTTGCTAGGTTCAGCACTTACAGTTAAGACAAGACCCGGTGATAACTTAATGGTACATAAGGCGATTCAACTTGCCGAACCTGGCGATGTACTCGTTGTCGATGGCGGTGGTGAGTTGACACATGCGATGATCGGTGAAATTATGATGCGTCTTGCGATGAAACAAGGCGTAAACGGCTTTATCATTAATGGAGCGATCCGTGATTCTACTGCAATTGCAAAGGGGATTTTCCCTGTCTATGCAAAAGGTATTACTCATCGTGGTCCTTACAAGGATGGACCCGGAGAAATCAATGTACCCGTTACTCTCGATGGTATGGTCATATTACCAGGAGAGATTATCATCGGTGATGAGGACGGAATTGTGTCAGTACCACCAGATCATGCAGAAGATATTATAAAACTGGCAAAAGAAAGACTACTTAATGAGCTTGATATCCTTGCATCCATTGATAATGGATCGTATGATAGTTCAACTGTCGACGTACTTCTGAGAACTAAAGGGTGTGAAGGAGTTGATTGAGGCTATTTCTATAAGTATGATGAATTAGACTGTACTCAAAATCAATTATTTTTTAGTATAGTTTGATTTTTGAAGGGGAAAATTGCTCAATAAGAGTGATCACTTGCCATTACTACTGGAAATAGATTAACAATTATTTTTCATTCGGTGTAACAATTGAGATACATCCTCCGTTACATAAGTGAACGAAAACTTAGGGGGATGATTTTATGAAAGCATGGAAAATTTTATCAGTGACAGCACTTAGTGCTTCAATTCTATTTGCGGGTATACCGGCAGCAACTCATGCACAAGAGAGTACGAATTATTCAATATTTGATTTATCAGGAGTCCTAAAAGTTGGCGCAAAAGGTGAGAATGTGAAGATTATGCAGCGTGCACTTAATAAAGCGATGGGGGCAGAGTTGTCAGAGGATGGGGTATTTGGTCCAAACACCAAAACAGCAGTCGTCGCATTTCAGAAAGCGAACAAATTATCACAAGATGGAGTGTATGGAGCGAAAACTCATGCAGCACTTTCAAAAGCAGTTAACTCGTTTGGCTTCGCAGATACAAATGTATTAAAAGTGGGGAGCCGTGGAGAAGCCGTAAAAACACTTCAAAAGGCCCTTAATGATATGAGCTATAATGTAGCGGTGGATGGGGTGTATGGTCCACAAACGAAGGCAGCCGTCATAAAATTCCAAGAACGCTTCCCTGAACTGGTGAACGATGGGATATTCGGACCAAAAACAAAGGCAGTGATGGATAAAGTGTTAAATGATTAATATAGTGGGTACATTGAACAGTCTGATATGGTAGTCAGGCTGTTTTTTTAGGTTTTGAAGTACACTTTAACCCTTTAAAGGATTGGGGGACAGGCCCCCGTTCCTTTAAAGGGTTAAAGTGTATATTTTTTGTATACAACTTTCATTTCCCATATATAGGCATATGATGTTTTGACATTATAGCGAAGGGATTGAAAGTAAAATGTTTGATAATTCATTAACAAATTCTTACCCTTACTATCCTACTTATACAAATTCAATGTATCGATATGACCAACCGCTTATTGATGCTGTGATAGAAGGGATGAAAAAAGAGGCGGGGTCTATCGATCTATATACGCGTTTGGCACATATTGCACCAAATGATTCTCACCAACAACATATTTTAGTTGCATTAGAGCGAAACAAATCGCAATATAACAAGCTTTATCATTTGTATGGTCAATTGACGGGAACACAACCGCAAATACAGCACGAAACCATTCACTTTCAAAATTATCGTGACGGATTGGAAAAGGCATATCAAACTGAAATCTCAGGATACGATCTCTACCAACGAAGCAGTTCACTAACCCAAAATTCACATGTTCAAACTATGCTAATGTGGGCACTTCACAATGAAAGAGATAATGTAATGAGATTCGAAGCACTTCTTCAACTTAAGGATTATGGTGATGCACCATTTGTTATCGATATCGAGGAAGCAACAAAGCAAAATGATACATTTCGAACCGCGTTATGGACAGGTAGTCATCTACAATTAACACTAATGAGTATTGGTGTTGGAGAAGATATTGGGCTTGAGATTCATCCAGATCTGGACCAATTTCTCCGTATTGAGCAAGGTCAAGGAATTGTGAGGATGGGGGATAGCCGGGACAATTTGACGTTTGAGCAAAATGTGTATGATGATTTTGCAATTATTATCCCTGCAGGAAAGTGGCATAACCTAATCAATACAGGCAAAGAGCCATTAAAATTGTATTCCATCTATGCACCACCTCAACACCCGTTTGGTACAGTACACAAAACAAAAGCTGAGGCATTGGCAGCAGAAGAGGGAAGTCGTTAATACAAAAAGCAGTGAATTCTATACTTGAATTCACTGCTACTTCTATTATCTCGTTTCAACAATTGATTTTCGTCTGTACAAAAATGAACCAATTAAGAAGGCAATCCCACCCCAAATGACCATATTCCCAAAACTTAACCATAGTGAGCTATTACCGACCATGAACAAGTAGTATTAGAGGAAATAGTGTTCCTGCATACAAGAAAGACTTGGCTTATATAGTCCTGCATTAAATATTCAATAAAAACTGGGACGAATAAACAATCCCCATTGGTATGGAACTGTTCTGTATTGTTATAAAAAAGCATTACGATTAAACATTTACATAACCTCCTTACTAGCAGTCTAAATGGTGACGTAACGTTACCTGCAAGAAACATTTTCAGAAAATTAGTACCTTAAAGAAGTTCATGACTACAGTAAATCTCATTATCCAAAATTGGTAAAAATGACAATAAGACTGTACAATAAAGGAATATTGAACATTATGGAGGAATTACAAATTGTTTATTGCTATACTGTTTTTCTTAATGGTTTCTTTCTTTTTATCTGGAAGTGAGACAGCATTGACAGCTGTCAATAAAATGAAAGTAAAAACTAGTGCTGAAAATAATGATAAAAAGTCTCAAAAGCTGTTGAATCTTGTTTCAAAGCCGGATGAATTAATAACAGCAATATTAATTGGAAATAATATAGCAAATATTATGTTGCCTACACTTGTAACGATCATTGCGATAGAATATGGAATCAATGTAGGGGTCGCAACCGGTATTTTAACAGTAGTGCTCATTATATTTGCTGAAGTACTGCCAAAGTCTATTGCTGCAACGTTTGCAGACAAGGTAGCTTATATGGTATTTCCGATTATAAGAATACTGTTAATTGTATTTAAGCCGCTTACGTTTTTGTTATCAGCGTTTACAAGGTTCATTATTAAGTTGATTTCGAAAGATGCGGAACCATCTATATCTGTTTCTAGAGAAGAAATCATCACAATGGTGAATATTGCAACATCAGAAGGTACACTCCAAAATGAAGAAACAAAACGGATAAAAGGTGTAATTGATTTTTATAATATGGATGTTCGGGATGCACTTAAAACACCACGAACAGAGATTCAAGGAGTTCCATATGATTCTACATTTGAAGAAACCCGTGAAATTATATTAAACGGAAGTCATACACGATACCCGGTATATAAAGAGAATATGGATCACATTGTAGGAGTGCTACACTCAAAGTTTCTTCTTGAATGGTCTTTAGAACCAGAAAAAAAGCTGGAGAACTTTATAGATACTGAACCATTGTTTGTCTTTGAATTTCATTCCATTGAAAATGTCTTTAAGTTAATGTTGAAAAATAGAAGACATTTGGCAATCGTATTAGATGAATACGGTGGAACCAAGGGGATTATTAGTCATGAGGATATTATTGAAGCAATGATTGGACAGGAAATCATGGATGAAACAGACTTAAATGAAGAGATTCTAATTGATGAACTGACAGACTCTCATATTATTTGTAATGGAAAATTAGCACTCAGAAGATTTAATGAAGCATTTAAAACAAAAATACCTGAACAAGAGGATATTTTAACTGGTTTTATATTAAAAGAGTTAGGTAGATTTCCAATTGAAGGAGAAACATTTGAATATCACCATCTGCATTTTCTCATTCAGACTGTTGAAGATAATAAGTTAAAATCGATTAAGGTGACAAAAAAAACACCACCTAGTCCGTTAGAGACAGAGTAATCTACATATTGAGCATTTGGTCAGCATTTGAATATGTCTTATTAAAAGATTTAGAGGGATTGAAATGAAAGTGTATCAATTGAAAAAGACGTTTAGTGGATATAAAAAGGGAACACGTTTTTACCTGATTAGTGAATCTGAATTCATTGGGGTAAAAGAGTATGTGTTCAGAACCGAAGATTTGACAAAACGATTAGCAATTAATGAGAGTGAGCTTCAAAAGCATTTTTCTTTTGTTAGAGACATCCATTAGATGCAAAGGCAAAAAAAAGGCATTATTTCGAATTAGAAATAACGCCTTTTTTATTATGTTAAGTAGTAGATACTTTTTCATGATTTAATCTTCTGATCATCGCGATAATAAATCTGCATAATAACAGTTTAATCATTAAACTAATGAATGAATGTAGCCAGGTCCACCCTTTATTCCAGGTAATGAGATGTGTTTTCTTCGCTGCAATTGTTTCAATGATGACTTGAGGGATGACAAAAGGGAACAATTTCAAGAATATACCGAGTGGGCCACTATTAAGTGTCCATTGATTGTAGTATAAAAGAATGAGTGGATATTGTATGTAATCAAAAGGTAAATGTATTTTCACTTTCTTTGGAAATGGTCTTATGTCGTATTGTAAGTAGCCCCTAGATACAAGATAGCGGTCAGCGAGCGAGTTACCGATTAGGCTTACAAGAAAGACAATGACCCAATCTTTAAAAGAGCGTTTATAAATAGCAAAGGGTAATAAACATAATCCAGTGATTGATGTAAAAACGAGAAACAATGTTGATAGATTCTTTTTTTGCTTTCTTCTCAAGTCAATCACCTCCATGTATAGTGTGTCTTCTTTCGTAATGGGTTATGTAATAAATGAAGTCAATTTAAAGAAATAGTAAAAATGAAGAGGGGAAACTATATCTTACATAATAGGTTTTGAATAAATGTATTTATAAAATTAGTTTATTAAAATGAAACCAAACAGATTATTCATTTCGTTTACTATATGTAACAACTTTGAGGGAGGTTAGCGTTTGAATACGAAACAACTAATAAAGAAAATAAGAAAAGGGGACCAGGAGGCGTTTGGTTTACTAGTAGAGGAGCTTCTACCAACCGCTTATAGAACTGCATTTTTTATCCTAAAATCGAAAGAGTATGCGGAGGATGCCATCCAGAATGCGTTAGAAGGTGCGTATATAAGCATTATGAAAACGGATAACGACATGAACAATTTCAAGGCTTGGTTCTACAGTCTTGTCTATTCCCGGTCAATTGACATTTATAGAAAAAATAATCGTCATGTACATATTGATATCTCAAGTCATAGGGAAGCCGAGTTGTATATGACAACTGAATCGGCTCAGGAACTCACCATTCAACGTGAAAGTAAAGAAGAAATGGTGAATCAGATCATGAAGTTAAAGCGTGAACAAAGCGTGCCATTATATTTACATTACTACGAAGAGTTGACAGTAAAGGAAATTGCTCTTGTCCTCGGTGAAAACAGCAATACGATAAAGACCAGAATGAAAAGAGGAAAACAAAAACTGGCTAGTATCATAAAAGAATCCAATAAGTTGATAAAGGAGGTTAAGACCTATGGATTTTAAAAGAGAAGTGGAAGATGGTCAGAATCTAGCTGCCCTCACTTCATTCATTAAAACGATTCCTGCTCGGTATGAAAACGGAGAAATCGATCAAGAGTTAGAACAAGTAAGTCAAGAATGGAATGCATTTCAGCAAAATAGTAAAAGAGAAAAGAAGTTACGTGCTAAAAGGTCGATACAGATCACGAGCTCATTCGTAGCAGCGTTATTTCTGTTTATTGCTGCTGCCTTTGTCTCACCAACTGTTGCTCAAGTAGCATCCAAAATACCTTATTTAAATTTATTAATCGACTATCAAACATTACTAGAGGAGATTCATGAAAAAATGGATGAAAATCATTACTTGAATCCAGAATTTATCGTTAGTGTTGATAATGGGAAAAAAGAAGTGACCGTTATGGTTACGAGATCCAAAGAATATTTTCAGCAAGTAGAGAAACCGGTATATACATTAATAGAAGATATATTAAAGTCAAGAGGGAATGAAGACTTTAAAATCGTGATGAAAAATGATCCGGAGATAGGTAAGGATTTTGATCGGTTCCTAGTAGAACATGAAAAAGAAGTAATAGAAGAGACGAAGAGACGTGATGACATATGGAATGCCTTAAGAGAAATTATGCTTAGCTACGGCTATCAAGTAGAAGAAGTAGTCGGATTAGGTTCTAAAGATGGAGAAATTGAATTAGTAAACATTCCGTATACTGAGGCAAGAATTGAAGAAATAAAAACAAAAATAATTGAAACATTGCACTCTGCACAAATGGGGAAATTTACAGTAAATGTATCTCTTTACGACCCTGTTCTAGTAGATAGAGGTAACCGGTTAATGCCGATCTATGAAACGATTTCATCTGGCCTCACTGCAAAAACAGATGAATTTAAAGTGGATACAGTAGGTGTATCGAATAAATCAAATTCTCCATTCTATATTGAAATACAAACAACGGTTTCCGCATCGGATAAAAATAGTCGAAAAGTAGTGAAGAGCATTAAACAGACAATTCAGGAGTTTATTCAATCAAGTGAAGTTCAGGAAAAAGTAAAAGAAGATAAATATAAAATTGTCATTAAAAGTAAAGAGGGGAAAGAGATGGATGTAATCAAGAACTAAATGGGTCAAGGAGACTGTATTCAGGTTAAAGGGGCGTTGAAGCGTTTTAGGTTCTACGTCCTTTTTCAAAGGATAAATTAAATGAAAAAACAGGTCCTAAAATTAGGACCTGTTTTGTAGGTTTAAAAATTAAGCTTTTTGAACGTTAGAAGCTTGAGGTCCACGAGCACCTTGCTCAACGTCAAAAGTTACTTTTTGACCTTCGTCTAAAGATTTGAAACCTTCACTTTGGATTGCTGAGAAATGTACGAATACATCGTCTCCGTTTTCGCGTTCGATAAATCCAAAACCTTTTTCTGCGTTAAACCATTTTACTGTACCTTGTTCCATGTTTGTTGCCTCCTAGTGCGTTATCACACATTGTATTACTATCCTTGCCCAAAGTGATTTTATAGACGAAGTGTTAAATTCATGCTAGTACTATCCACCGAACAAAAATAATTCTTATTCATCATAACAGTATAAGAAGAAAAAAGCAAATAATGATGATAAATTATTTTACGTGATCAATAATCAGTTTAAGTTTGGACCCATTATTTGATAGAATAAGCACATATTATATTGGATAAAAATCTAATTAAAGGCAGGAACATATTAATGAAAACTGAAAAAGAAAAAATGATAGCTGGCGAAATGTATGACCCTGCAGATCCTGTGTTAGTAAAAGAACGAATTGAAGCAAGACGCAAAGTTAGAGTTTATAATGAAACGCTAGAGACTGAGATAGAAGAACGTGCAAAATTGTTAAAGGATTTACTCGGGTCCACTGGCGAAAACTTATATATGGAGCCTACTATCCGAGTAGATTATGGATACAACACACATGTAGGAGAAAATTTTTACGCAAACTTTGATTGTACAATTTTAGATGTTTGTGAAGTTAGAATTGGTGATAATTGTATGATGGCTCCTGGCGTTCAACTATACACTGCTACGCATCCCATTCATCCTTCGGAACGGAATTCGGGTAAAGAGTATGCAAAGCCTATTCATATTGGAGATAATGTTTGGATTGGAGGTAGTGCAATTATTAACCCCGGTGTTACGATTGGGAACAACGTTGTCATAGCTTCAGGTGCAGTCGTTACGAAGGATATCCCAGACAATGTAGTAGTGGGAGGAAATCCTGCCAGAGTGATTAAGCATATTGAACTGTAGCGATCAAATTCTATAGTTCATTCAAAGAGAAAGGACCGTTCCACGTAAAAATGGTACTGTCCTTCGTAAGTAAAAATAGTCAATGTAGATAGTATTGATCATTTGTCAATTTTGACTTTTTATTATTTGAGCACGATCTTCCATTTGAGGTGGTTCTTCAAACCATCCGTGTTTTATTTTTATTTCTATACCTTCTTGCGCGTAGAAATAAATATCTTTTGCTAACATCAGTGATTTCATGGATAAATCATCTCGTAAACTGAAATAAGCACCTGAACCGCTTCCAACTAGTCCAAAGCCATTAAGAATGTAAACACAATGCATCATGAGTTTATCAGAAAACGGTGGAACAGTGGAGTTAGTTACAGTTCCCCCTGAGGTGGCGGATAGTTGTACATCACTCTCACGGAGAATGTCTTCCATCATTTTCACTTGTTTCTTCGCTAAATCAATCCCTTTTTCGAAATATTGCCGTGCTTCTTTTGTTTGAGCACATTGCGCAAAACCGGTTATAAGCTGCATCCCAATGTTATTAGACTCAAGATTATGATGGAGAAAGCCGACCTCTAAGTCATTTAATGCTCGTTTGTCTCCGTTTAACTTAAATCCTTCCATGTACTTTTTACTTTGAATAAATTCTGTCGTTTTTGGCATTGTGACTTTAGGAGGTGGAGATAATATACCATTCTCTAGTAAATAGCTTGTCGACAATTTATATATTTTTTGTGTGACTGTTGTTAGCCCTTCGTATACCTGCATGACTCTCTTGTCATATGTCATATTCATACTTAATGTATAACCCCATACTTACTTCCTTCAATACTCTGACAAACATGATGTCAAATCCATTATCATATAGCTTGGGTGCTGATAGGTTTACATCTTCAGAGGTGAATCCTACTGGTTTTACCATCCCTTGTTCAGAAAAGATTTGTTCCATTTCTTTTACGAAAAAGTTCAGTCCCTGCCATAATCCACCTACTATATTTCTTGCTTCTTGATTGTCTGCTCAATAAAATACTCTAAAAATCTCATAATTAATGTTTTCTCTTGGTATGTTTGCCAGAGAGACCCGATTTCAGAGACAGTAAGGGGTGTAACCTTTGTCATCTGAATAACCTCCTTTAATTAGTAGTATCAATTGCTGTTGAACTAGTATTAATAGCGTCTGAAGAATAGATCGTAATCACTAGACGTCCGTGTTTGGCACTTGCCCGTATTAAAATGGGTTGATTATATACATTTTTAAAGGTGAAGTCGGGTCCATACCAACTCACTGTTGCATCTCTACCGGGTGGAACATACGGCACTCGTCTACTGTGGGAGTAACGCTGAACTATCTTAACACCGGCTTTATCCACTGCATTAAACAAGGTAGAGGATACTTGGCATATTCCCCCTCCAACACCGTCATACAATTCTCCTTTAATAATAATAGGAGCAGGCAAATATCCTTTCTCTGTCGTCCGCTTTCCTACTACCTCATTGAACGAAAATACTTCTCCTTGAAACACGACATGATTATTAATGGCTTCTGCAGCAAGAAAAATATTAGTAGCTCGCTGACTTTTATTGGTGTTGTAGTAGGTAACATAGCTTCCAATTTGTTTAACATGTATGTCTGCTAATAGTTCTGAACTGACTCTAGGATGAACTGTTTTCGTTGGTATCTCTAGCTCAAGTGGGTGATGATGTAAAAAATATGTATATAGCTTTTGAGTAAATGTATCTCGATCTAATTGGTAGCCTGGTCTACCAGAGATCAGTTCGTTTCTTTCATTGATGTACGCATTGAGGGGTGCTTCGTTTATTTGTTGTTCTAACTTGGTTATGAGCTGTTCTAGCATGTTTTCGTTCATGATTGGTATATCAATTAGAGACGATGTAAATGCATCATGGTTAATGGTCGCAATCGTCTCTCCTTCATATGTAAGCATAAGGTCATCGTTATAGGTAGAATTGTGAGTACTAAAGGTAAGTAAACCTAATGTTAGAAAGAATGAAATCATACAAATACCTCCTATACATACTATTTGTATTTTTTTTTAAAATATTAGCATATTACATTACTGGGAATTAAAGGAAAAAAGGTGAACGTGTCGTATATATATAGAAGACGAATAAAGGGAGAAATATTGATGAAAAAAAGAGGATTTTTACAATTCGGAATAGCGGTATTCATCCTTTTTCTATGTATTGGATTATGGTTCCCTACATGGACTCCTGGTATTAAAAAAGATGGTAGTGTCTCTGAACTGAAGGAAGTGGAAATTAACGGAACAAAGCTAACAGTAATGATACGTGGTGAAGATAAGAGTAACCCCGTAATCGTATTTGTTCACGGAGGTCCAGGGTGTTCTGAAATTCCGTACGTAAGAAAGTATCAAGATATTCTTGAAAAGGATTTTACGATTGTTCATTATGATCAAAGAGGAAGCGGGAAATCCTATCATTTTTTTGAGGATTATTCTACTGTCAACACAGATGTTCATGTAGAGGACCTACTGGTGTTAACTGAATATATAACAGAAAAGTTTAACCAAGAAAAGGTGATCTTAGCAGGTCATTCATTTGGCACGTATATTGGGATTCAAGCAGTGGCAAAGGCCCCCGAGAATTTTACAGCATATATCGGAATTGGTCAGGTAGCGGATCCTGTGCAAAGTGAAATTGACAGCTTAGATTATACGTTAGCACAGGCGAAGATACATAAAGAAAATAAGGATGTTCGTAAACTTGAGAATCTACGGGCTGAAATTGAAAATGGTGACGAGTTAACTCCGCGTAGTTTAGTTCGTAAATATGGAGGAGCTGCAAGATTAATTCATGATAATCGGGATTACTATTTGGGCTTTTTACTTAATCCAGAATATAACCTGCTCGATGTTGTCCGTTTTCAAGCAGGAGTATACAAGACACAAGATGCACTTTTAGAGGAGGAAAGGGAGCATCCAATTACAGAGAATGTTCGAAACCTCGACATTCCAGTCTATTTTGTGATGGGGAAGTATGATTATATGACCAGTATAAAGGCAGCCAAACGCTATTTTGAAACATTACATGCACCGTATAAAGAATTTGTACAATTTGATGAATCTGCACATTATCCACAATTTGAAGAAGAAGAGAAATTCGCCAAATGGATAAGAGGATTGGAAATTGGATACTAGAATTGGGGAATAAATTAATGAACAGACGATTGTATTATTTAGATTACTTAAGAGTTGCGTTGACCGTGCTTGTTATCATACATCATACAGCGATTGCTTATGGAGCAGGAGGATCATGGATTTATGAAGATGTGGATAAATCAGAATTAACCATTTCAATGATCTTACTAACGATTTTTACGGCAATTAATCAGTCCTTCTTTATGGGGTTCTTCTTTTTTCTATCAGGCTATTTCACACCAAAGTCTTATGATAGGAAGGGGAGTGTTTCATTTTTAAAAGATCGATTCGTGCGGTTAGGAATTCCGCTACTTGTGTATGTATTATTACTTGGACCGGTTATTACGTATGTTGCTCATTTTCGAAAGGTAATGAGTCTCAGTGCGTATTATCAATCTCAAGTACTAACATTAAAAACCATTCATATAGGGCCACTTTGGTTTGTTGAGACATTGCTTTATTTCAATATATTGTATGCTGTATTTAGATTAATTAGAAAAAGGAAGTTTCCTATCACAATAAAGGCACTGAACTCTAAGTTATTGCTATATAGTGGGATTTTACTAGGGTTGATAGCGTTTGGAGTAAGATTGATGTATCCAGTTGGGGAAGGTGTATTAGGCTTACAATTTGGTTATTTTCCGTCTTATATCTTCTTATTTATTGCTGGAATGGTAGCCTACCGTCAAAGTTGGTTAGAAAAGATTAAACCAGACTTAGTAAAGAAGTGGGGAAGAATAGCGGTCATGACAATCCCTCTTTTACCAATCGCACTTATTTTAGATGGAGCATTAGAAGGGAATCTTCATTTTGAAGGAGGATTAAATATACAATCATTCGTTTACAGTATGTGGGAGCCTTTTGTTGCTTTTGGCATGATATTAATGCTACTTCAATACTTTGAACAAAAAGTTCATACACCAAATCCGTTTAAACAATCACTGGCTGATAGTGCCTACACAGTTTATATTATTCATCCAGTTGTAATTGTGGGATTATCATTATTATTAACAGGAATAGGGATCTATCCGACAGTGAAATTTGTGATGGTCAGTCTAATAGGTACGATTTTGTGCTTTGCGATTAGTTGGATTATTATAAAGATTCCATTTGCCAATCGAGTATTATAAGACTCGATATTAAACAAATAAGGTCATTTATAGTTGCTCATTTTAGGGTGGAAATTAAAGGTGCTTCAAAATTTTGAAAATAACGTGCACTCGTGTTAGTTTGAAAAAACCTTTTTATAAAAAACGCACAATTAGAGATATTCTAACTGTGCGTTATTTCTTCTTATCGCTTTTTCTTTTTGCCCGCATCTGCCGCAATTGTATTTTTCTTATCTGCTTCTAATTCAACATGGATATTGAATTTGTGGTCAGCAACAGTTTCAACACGGATGACTTTCCCTTTACGTCCTTTTACTTTTAACTCTTCACCCTCAACGGGTACTTGGCTTCGATATTGAACGAGTAATACTTCTCTCTTATCATAGAAAGATACGTTATACATGTGATCACCTTTTCTATTAAATATTTTATATTTTATAACTATTTAATAGATGTAATTTTTAGACCATTATTACTAGAAAAAATTTTTTAGTAGTGCGAGGTGAAATGGGAGAGTGTTTCTTTCTTTTCATACTCTACAATTTTATTTATAATGCAAGTAGCGATGGTAATATTATGAAAGAAATTTTGTATTTGTAAAAAAACAACAAATGGGGGAATGTCCAATACGAACAAAATAACGATCGTTCTCTTGTTACTGCTTCTTTCGATTCCTATTTTCTGGATTTGCTATGAATTGAATCCTAATCCTGGTCAAACCTCTGTTAATGTAAATCCGGCGAATATCCTGGAACGAAAATCAACAACAATGTTTAACAGATCCAAAAGTTAAAAAGAATACATAACTGAATGACATGAA
The DNA here is from genome assembly GCA_008364785.1 of Bacillus sp. BGMRC 2118. Taxonomy (GTDB): domain Bacteria; phylum Bacillota; class Bacilli; order Bacillales; family SA4; genus Bacillus_BS. The sequence continues at coordinate 229,168 of VTTJ01000007.1, forward strand.
TAGTGAAACATATTCAACATACGATACGTATACGTCTTTAAAGTGTTTTTGATGAGTAGTATATAAACCAAATATCAACAGGAATACATGCAGAGTATTAGGAAAATCTAAGTTTAAGTCAATTGTTTTAGATAGGGGAGAATTACAATGGAATCAATTTGGTTAGAGTATGCATGGGCATTATTAATCTTAATCGGACTAGAAGGACTATTATCAGCAGATAATGCTCTTGTACTAGCAGTTATAGCAAAACATTTACCCGATGATCAGAAAAAAAGAGCGATAAACTACGGAATCATTATGGCCTTTGCTTTTCGTTTCTTAGCACTATTTGCTATCTCATTTATTGCGAATATATGGCAAATACAGGCTATAGGGGCAGCGTACTTACTTTATTTAGGTTTAAAGCATATCATTTCTGCAAAATTCGGTAAGAAAAATGAGGATATCCATAAAGATGATGAAAAAGAAGCACGTGGTAAAGGGTTTTGGCCAACTGTTGGGAAAATTGCACTTGCAGACCTTGCGTTTGCAATTGATTCTATTTTAGCGGCTGTAGCACTTGCTTTAGGTCTTCCAGATTCACCATTAGGTAACTTCGGTGGAATGGACGGAGGTCAATTCATTGTTGTAGTGTTAGGTGGTATTGCAGGGCTTGTCTTAATAAAATTTGCTGCGACATGGTTCGTACAACTTTTGGCAAAGCGTCCAGCTTTAGAAACAACTGCATATGCTATTGTTGCCTGGGTTGGGGTGAAGCTTGCGGTTATCACACTCGCACATGAAGATATCGGCGTATTAGATCATCATTTTCCACACAGTACAGGATGGACAATTGTCTTCTATGGAGTTTTAGTTGCAATTGCACTGATTGGGTGGTTTGCACCGGTCAAGAAAGATAGTGAAGTTAAGTCTTTAGGTTAATGTGAAAGTAGCGATCATTAATAGATGATCACTACTTTTTTTGTTTTTTAAATTACTCTTGAAATTCGCCTATAAGCATTACAATTTCGCCCAATAATGTTTATAAATAACCAAATTAGCTATGCCATGTTTGAATAACTTCCATGTTCGCCGAATGGTTTTAGCTATAAGGAGTAAGTTTTGCTTAATATGAGGTTATTAGCATAGCCTTTCGATCAAATTTGGGGAATTATTGCTTGGTTTGTTTACAAATGCAGCTACTTCATATGCTTCCATTAGTTCGGATGGATAGGGGACAAGTAGCTGATTAAGAGATGTGACGTCATTGATTGCAGGGTTTAACCATTTTTTTTCATCATCACGTTGAAGTATCACAGGCATGCGATCGTGAATAGGTGCGACAGTTTCATTCACGGTAGTGGTTATGATTGAGCAGGAGAAGATGCTTTCACCTGTAGGGGATATCCACTTTTCCCAAATACCTGCCATTACAAATACATCATCAGATTTCAATTTGATTCGCATCGGTTGTTTTGTCTTTGCGTCAAGTCGCTTCCATTCATATATGCTATCAGCTAGTATTAAACATCTTCTCTTTTTATAAGCATGACGAAAACTTGGTTTCTCTGTTAATGTTTCTGCTCGTGCATTAACCATTTTGTATCCTGTTTTATGGTCATTTGCAAAACTTGGAATAAGTCCCCATCTCATCTTTCCGAGTCGGTTTTTGACGCCATCATTAATTACAGAAATAACAGATTGTGAAGGAGCAACATTATAACTGGGGGTATATAGTTCCTCTTGTATAGCTGCTTCAATGTCAAACCGGTCGATTAGATAACGATAATCTGCATATAGCGTAAATCTTCCACACATACCAATCACTCCATTTAGTAACAAGCCTTATACTTATTAGTCTAACGGAATTTAACAGTACAAGGCAATTGAACACATTACATTGTGAGAACAACTTTCCCTTGAGCATGCCCTTCATTAAAGTAATGAAGAGCTTCTTTAACTTGATCTAATGGATAAATTCGGTCAATAACAGGCTTCATCTTCCTTGTTTCAAGAAGGTCTTTCACGAAGTTGAGGTCGTTCTTATTCGTCCGTTGCAGTAGATTGTGCATTTTCCTCGATCCTGACATCGAGTAGATCGGTCCTAACATTAAAGTTTGGTACATTTGTGATTCCGAACCGCCAATATGAACGAACGTACCGTTTTCTTTTAGCATTTTCTTATAGGTGGAAAGGGATTGGTGACCATTTACACCAACAATCAGATCATATTGCTCATGATTATTTGAGAATTTTTCCTTTGTATAATCGATTACTTTGTCTGCCCCTAATGATTTCACGATAGGTATATTTCTAGTGCTACAAACACCTGTCACCTCTGCTCCAAATGCCTTGGCAATTTGAACCGCAAAAGTACCAACACCACCTGAGGCACCATAAAGTAATACGTGTTGTCCTTCTTTTATATGACCTTTATCTCGAATTCCTTGTAGGGCTGTAATTGCGGCCATTGGAGAAGCAGCTGCTTCTTCAAATGAGAGGGAAGATGGTTTAAAAGTAATGGCTTCTTCGGGTACTGCAACATATTCTGCAAATCCTCCCCAACCATACCGTGATAAATCACCGTACACCTCGTCACCTTGTTTAAATTGTGTAACATTCTTTCCAACAGATTCTACAACGCCAGCGATATCACCACCAGGAATCGGGTATTTAGGTCTTGTAAGGCCGAAAGCTAATCGCGCTAAATAGGGCTTTCCTTTTAGTAAGACCATGTTACCAAAGTTTATTGAAGAGGCATGAATTCTTACTAAGACTTGATGATCTAATGGTACCGGTTTCCCCACATTTTTTATTTCGAGAACTTCAGGTGTACCGTATTTATCAGACAAGACTGCTTTCATATAATCCCTCCATTATGATTCATACTTACTAGTTTCATACGCTCAAGATATCTGAATGGTTTCGTGTAGTTGGAATATCTTTCAAATAATTATGTGAATTCTCTAATTTATGAAGGAAGAATGAATTTAATGTGGAAATAGTACTTACGAAAATGTGGATTTGGAGGTTTCAATGGAGATTTCAAAGGTGTATAAGGAATTCAAAATGATTGGATTAAAAGGAACTGGAAAATATACCAAATTCGGTAGGGATGTTCCCTTACTTGCGCAAAAATTAATGAGTAGATCAAACGAAATTAAGCATCATCTAGGAACAGAAATTGCATTATTTGAACCGAAACAAGGATCCTCTCATGTAATAGGAACTTTTTATGTAGGACTCTTGGTGGAACATTCAACAGATGAAGTGCCAGATGGAATGGAACGTGTAGAAACCAAAAAACAGTATGTTACAACGAAAGGTTACATATCAGATATCGGGAATCTCCATCAGTCGCTAGTAAGTTGGATCGAACTACAAGGGCTTAAACGTGACATAACGTCGTTTATTGTTGAGACGTATCATCCAAGGGAAGGACAAGAAGAAGAGGTTCATATTTATTTGCCAGTTATTTAAAAAATGAGGTGAATTTAATGATGGGTGAAACGAATGTAGTAGCCTCCTTTACGGACATGCATGATGATTACCATGCAAAATGGAATCAAGCAATGATTACGGGTGATGTATCATCGTTTGATTACATGGCGGATGAGTATTATGTAGCTTTTTTTAGGAGTGAGACAGAAAAACCTCTTTTCTTTACAAAGCAAGAAGCAATAGACGGAATGAAGCAATCAGTCATGCAATTTAAAGGAGCTCAAAAGAAGTTTGAGAACAGAGTTATCCGGATGAAGAATAATGAAACAGCTGTAGTTTTCTACGAACAAGTAATCGAGAAGAATGGATATGTTGTAGCGACTCTTTTTACGATTGAATACTGGAAGCTAGTTGATCATAAATGGAAGATTATCAGGGAGACAGAGGAACCAATAAACTAGCTTTTGTATATAGAAAAGAGGAAATTGACTTGAGAATTTTGTTTGCGTTGCCATTCATATTGCTAGGCAGTATTCTAATTAGTGTGACGATCGATGACTACGGAACTTTTGGAAATATTATGCTAAAGGTAGTAGGATTCCTATCGTTTTGTACGGGATTGTTTATAGGGAAAAAGAAGAAAACGCATAATAATAATAATAATAATAATGATAAGGCTACATGAGAGCAAATATCGTAATACTAGTGTAAATCGATATTACATGGAAACCAACTGATTTAAATCAGTTGGTTTTTATTTCGACAAAATTCGGGAAGTGCCTGACACCACTCGATTTTTCTTTATTTTATATTACCTTCACAAAGAAGTGTGAAACCAATTCCGCGATCATTCGTAGTTATTAGTAAGGAGGGGTTGGATGGGGAAGAGTGTGGTATGGATTTCACTATGTGTTGTTTTGTTAATAGCTGGGTGCAGTACGTCAAGTACTGGTAAAGAGGGTAATAAATCTAAGGTACTTGTTACAAATAGTGTGGTGCCTGACACTACAACTGGGACACCTAAAGAGAAATATACGGTTGAGAATTTAGAGAATATGGAAAACTTTCTTATAGAGAAATCGGATAAACTTGAGGTTCGACATGATTCATTACAAGGTACTGTTATAAACAATATATTGTTGATGAGAGTAGAGGACGGTACATATGAAATAACATTTGACGGTTTTAGAAAATTCCCTAAGGGAACACACAAATGCCAGGAAGTTAATGTGTACGGCTTGGGACTCATGGTGAATAAATGTATTATCAATGGTGAAAGTGTGTACGAAACTGATATTATTCGACTTCCGACAAATGATATAATGAAATATGGAAGACTACTTAAATTACATAATGATAAATAAAGGCTGTTTTCGAATAGATTGTTGCTTTTGCGTAAATATCCCAAGAGCCGGATTTTCACCTTAGTATCTAGTTACAACTATACATAAAGAGAGCGGCTCTTTTCTAATCCAACCTCAATTTGATTCTAAAACTGGTTGTACACCAAGAATAATTGTAATAAAAGCAACAAAGTTTTAGAAAAAGCTTAAATAAAAGAAATAGATTCATTATTGTATGGAGGCAACATGAGAAAAATCATTCTATTTAGTATCATTGCACTTGTTCTTAGTATAAGTGCTGTTTATTTTGTGAATGAGTTATCTAAATCGAGAAGCTTTCAGTTTTTCGGTGGGCTTGTTACTAGTGTAGAAACTAATGATAAAGTAGTAGCATTAACGTTTGATGATGGTCCAGGAGTACATACAGATGAAATCATAAAAATTTTAGATGATCATGACGTCAAAGGGACTTTTTACTTAATTGGTTCTGATATTGAGAAGTATCCAAAGGATGCAGAAAAGCTTGTACAAGCAGGACATGAGATTGGAAATCATACGTATTCGCATAAACGAATGATCTTAAAATCACCATCGTTTATCAAAGAGGAAATCGAAAAGACAGACGAGTTAATACGTGAAATTGGTTACGAGGGAGACATTACGTTTCGTCCGCCATATGGGAAACGATTAGTTCTTTTACCGTATTATTTATTTAAGCAAAATCGCGACACGATTTATATGAATATTGAGCCCGATTCTATTGGTGAAATTGCTAATGATTCTGCTAAAATGGTAGAACATGTGGTTGAAAATATACAACCAGGATCGATAATCTTACTTCACGTCATGTACGAAAGTAGGGAAAGCTCACTTAACTCAGTGGTAGGAATAATTACAGAACTGAAGAAACAAGGATACACATTCATGACTGTGTCAGAGCTATTACAACATGAAGAAAAATAATCAATAACAAGGCTGGAAATAGGAAATCGGATGTAAATTAATTTAATTTACTGAAAATGAATTGTTAAAATACATTCTATCGTTTATGATTAATATGAATCGAAATTCTACCAGCTAGAATCAAAGAACGGGAATTACGCTACTTGATAATTGATGTATCCGGTTTATACAGTATAGATCTAGTATTGGTAGATTTTTTATACAAACTCAGTTCAATTCTAGTATTACTTGGAGTTCGTGCAATTTGTACCGGTATTCGTGCTGAACTCGCAATGAAACTGGTACAATCGGTCAGTAGAGATGACATTCAATCATTACATGCAATTAGCGATTTAGAAACAGCATTACAGTATATAAATCGACAAAAGAAATAATGAGAAAACATAGAGAACTGTTCTTTTTTACCGAATTAGCAATATAAGTCGATACTTCATGAGAGTATAGTTTTTTTACTGAATATTAAATTCATAAACAAGCACCTTACGCTTTCATATATGCGCATTATTTCTACATATTACTTGTTATTTTTGTATATTTTGTTTAGTAATGCGAAATATAATATACATGATCCCTAAATAGAAAGATGGTGCTAGTGAAAGTGTATTTGATTAAAAATATGAGCACTAATATACTATACATTCTTGTAAGTGGTATTCAATTGATGATGGCCGTTATGGTTTCTCAAACACAATCTAAAAAAATTTAGAAATATGCTAAATAGACTAAATATATACAGCTAGGCTTTGCCTTTTTTGTATTTATGATTAGTCTTGGACAACCAGTCTTCCTTATGAAGAAAATTAGATCTATAAGACAGGAATAATATCCTGATACATGAGTACGTATAAACGCCAGATCAGATCTGGCGTTTTTTTGTTGTATTTATTTATTCCTTAATAGTGACTTTCCTCACATACAGGATGATGAAACGGTTTTATACTTAACTCATAAATAGCAAAGGGAGTTGAGTAAAATGATGAAATTGTTAAGAGAAAATAAATACGCAGCAGGATTATTAGTACTATTACGAATATATTTAGGATGGACATGGATGAGTGCTGGGTGGCATAAAATTACTGCGGATCAGCCATTTGATGCAACAGGATTTTTAAAAGGGGTAATTGGTAACCCTGTCGTTGATAAAGCAACTGGCGATATGTTATATCCAACGTATATGGCTTTCTTAGAAAACGTCGCATTACCAAATGCAGGTCTCATCAATATAATGATTCCTTAAGGAGAATTTTTAGTAGGACTAGGGTTAATTGTAGGTGTTCTTACAACAACTGCCGCATTCTTCGGATTACTAATGAACTTCATGTTCATGTTTGCTGGAACAGTATCTACTAATCCTTGGATGACTCTAATTGGTATCATCATTCTAGTAGCCGGTATGAATGCAGCAAGATTTGGTGGAGATTACTATATCGCACCTTATGTTAAGAAGATGATTGCTGGAAGTAAAGATCGGAAAAATAAAAAAGACTTAGACCCAAAAGATACATTAGCACATGTATAATATTGTGATTGTGTAAGAGATTTAGATCTGCGGCTCTTTTATTATGAAGGCTAAGAACTTGGAAGTAAGGGGAAAATAAAATGAACCGGTTAGGTCCGGAATCATTTTAAAAGCAGGGGGCAAAGAGAATGAACGATATTACTGTGTACACCACAAATACTTGACCGTATTGTACAATGATGAAACAATTCCTTGAGGGTCAAGGATTAACTTATAGTGAAATAAATGTGCAGGAAGATCAGGCGGCAGCTCAGAAGCTTGTAGAAGAAACGGGACAAATGGGCGTCCCACAAACAAAGGTAAATGGTCATTGGGTTCTCGGCTTTGATCCGGAAACGCTCATGCAATATGTAAAGTAGAGAATATACTAATTTTTTGACATAAGAAAAAGCAAACCAATGCTTACATATTGGTTTGCTTTTTCGTGTAGTATGAAATTAGGCAAGCTTGCTTCTAACATTTAGGATAGTAACAAGCACCTACAATAATTAATAAAATAAACAATACAACAATTAATACGAAACTATTGTTAGTAGGAGCGGGACTAGCATATCCATAGCTTGGAGCTAGATACGTTGGTTGAGGTGGAACATTAGCTCCTAATACAGGTGATGCGTTTACGTTTGCGCCCATAACAGGTGCAGCATTGACATAAGCCTCCATAATCAACTTCCTTTCTATATAGTGTATTTTCACTACATTATACTCACCTAGTTTTGAATTGCCTCTGAAAACCCGCAAAATGGGTGAATGTCACGAAGCGTTGAAGGTAAGCAAGGAAGAAGAAAAAAGGTGGTTTTACTTACTATGAAAAGGATGGAAGGGTAAGTCTGGTGACTAAGTTTGTTAAATAAGCGGGTTGCCTACTTGTTGGACGTCTAAATGTATTTAAGAAGTTCAGTAGTTCTTCAGCTGACAGTATTCCAAATCCGTGTCCAAAAAATTTATTGTCAGTCATTGCTACTGCATTAACACCACGATACCACGGGGATGCTGGATGGAACTCCGGATTATTAAAATAAACAACATCACCAGGCACGAAATGATTGGCAGCAGACGTTTGAATGCCGAGATCTGCGTCACCATTCCAACTATATAAATAAATATTTTGAAAAAACATATCAAACTGACGTCTTCCAACACTTCTTAACACTGCCTTGTAATAGACAATCATACAAGCAGTTGCGCATTCAAAAGCATATTGTGAGCTATTTTGATAGATGTCTAAAATTGCATCCGACGGCCTTACATTAGGTTTTACTAAAAAGCCGCCTGCAGGAGTTAAAGTCCAGTATGTTTCGTTACACGTTGCATATTGAAAGGTTGTAAAGGCAGCCTCGCTACTATTCATCTCATTACTACTCTCAATTGTATTTTGGCGAAGAGTTAAATCAAATTGAAGCTCACGAATAGAGGGGAAAGAATAGAAACCAGGGCTTTCTGTCATTCGTATTAAAATATCTCTCTCCAGATTGTTTACATTCAATGTCATAGGGTCAAGGGACATTCCGGCTACTTGTATCATGTAGTTCTCCCTTCTCGTTGTAATGTTCTATCTTATTCCGGTTATTCTTTAATCATGTTTTTGTTAAGGGAGAGGATTGTTGGTTTATTTCTTTATTGCTTACTGGTTTTAGTTACGAACTTGCAGTTATTAGTTGTGCTGGTTGTTTATCGGAATTGTCTTGCCTTATCTAGAAATTTCTTGTATTTTGGCTGTGTTTAAAGAACAGTGTTGATATTTAGAAGGTTAATTGAAGTGAAAGGACGCAAGACTCATGCGGGAGGAGCGAGGGTTCGGGAAATTCATGCAGGCGAGAAGCGCCGAGGAGCGCCGAGGAGGCTCCCGTACCCGCCCGCGGTATCCGGCGAGTATCTTGGAACGAAAATCAACAACAATGTTTAACAGAGCCTATATTTTTGATTTAATTGAAGACAAACAAAAGTTTAATCAATTGCAAGGGTTGGATTAACTGAAAAGGAATTGAACGGTGTACTAAAAAAGCAAACTGTGTTTTTGTTTCCTCCTATAGTAGAGGGTTTATTTCACAGAGCTATGACTGACAGTATTATGATTTATCGGTATAATCTAGTCGTATTCTCAGTTTTCATCCTACGGATATTTTTCTCTTCAAATTGTGTATTTCTTTACTGTTCATTACTTCTTTATTAAACAAGTGAAAGAGGCAAATAGTTCGAAACGCATGATGAATTCTTCTAATTGTTAGAACTTGACTAGAGAAATTAAAGTGAATTCATGGTACAATTACGTCTTAATAAGTTATGCAAAATTAAAGGAAGTTTTGATAGTGAAGATACTTAATAAACTACTAAACAAACAAAAGAAAACAACAATAGAATTCTGTCAAAAAAATCTCGACCGATTTGTAGCAGAAGAGAATTTTACTCGTTATGAAGAATTCTTAAGCTCCAAACACATACTTTACAAGGAATATGAGTGTCAAAGTAAATGTAAAGAGTGTAAACAATCTCCGTACGCTATGGTGGATGGGGAAATGATTACAGCTAATAATGATCGTAAATTACTAGAGGCAATGAAAGAAATGACTAAAAATAAATAAACAAATAAAATTATGATGAAACGTTTTAAGTTATCAATCGTAATAGTAGTACAATGAAGGGAGGTGACTGCAGCCTATGTTTCTCGAGATGACCGAAGAATTTAGTCAATTTATGATGTTAGTTAGTATTCTTGTAACATTAGCGACGATCTTTACTTATGGCTATTTTCTAAAAAGTTACTTATTCGATCAGTACTCATTACACAAACCAAATCGTGACACAAAGCATATATTTTCCCATGCTTCCTCGCGAATGCTTAATCAAAAGACAGATGATATTCGGAGTTGGATTACGAAAACGACAAAGCGATTGGAAGCACCAGATGACGTACCATCTCACATCCTTCTTGTTCTGTTCTCAAAATGTGAAAACAACCAAGGAGGATATCAATGGAAACGAAAGCAGCATTCACCTCAAGGAAACTTTTATATATTGGAGTAGGTACAGTATTACTAGCCATGTTAAGTGGTTGTGGGATAAATTCAGAAGCTATAACGAATGAAACACCTGGATTCTTTAATCATTATTTTGTATATAGTTTTTCACTTGTGCTAAAAACAATCGCGAACTGGTTTCATGGAAACTACGGTCTATCAATAATACTGGTCACACTACTTATTCGATTGGGATTAATGCCAATGATGCTGAAGCAATCGAAATCACAGCAAGTGATGAAAAGTCAAATGGCTGTCGTACAACCTGAAGTAAAAGAAATTCAAGATAAGATGAAAGTAGCAAAAGATGCCGAGACGAAACAGAAACTGCAGCAAGAAATGATGGCGGTTTATCAGAAGCATGGTGTTAATCCTCTTGCGTCATTAGGCGGTTGTCTTCCGATGCTAATTCAAATGCCAATTTTAATGGGTTTTTACTATGCGATAATGCGTACTCCTGAAATTGCAACTCATTCGTTTATGTGGTTTAACTTAGGAGAAGCCGATATTATAATGGCGATCATCGCAGCTGGTGTTTATCTCGTGCAATTTAAAATTTCGTTAAGTGGAATGGATGAAGCGCAGAAGAAACAGATGGCACTATTCGGATATCTATCACCAATCATGATGGGTGTGTTTTCACTTTCAGCTCCTGCTGCAATGCCTTTATATTGGACAGTTGGTGGCTTATTTTTAATCATACAAACGATATTATCGAAAAGGCTTTACGGACAAACAAAAACGGAAACGATTATGGAGATGAAGTAATCGTTGAAGGAAAAGGCACAAATTGCATTGCAATTTGTGCCTTTTTTTGTCTTTAGAATAAATAACAATAACTTTTAAACATAAAACATTAATGTTTTATTGTAAAACGATAAATTCTGTGCTATATTAAAGTTGAAATTAAGAAAAAGAGGTGCTGTATATGAAACGTAGTTCAACAATCTTTTTAAAGGTTGCCGTTATTTTTATTGGGATTCCGGTTCTTGCCGCTTGTTTATTTTTGCTGCCCCAAATTGCCAGTGAAGCAAATGAAGCGATGGAACGTGGAGCTGATATAGCAATAGCTGTGTATGCTTTATTACTCATTATGTATGTTTCGGCAGTTCCATTTTACTTTGCCTTATATCAATCCTTTAACTTGTTAACGTATATTGACCGAAGCGAAGCATTCTCAGATTTATCGGTAAAAGCACTGAAAATGATTAAAAAAAGTGCGATCATTATTAGTGGCTTGTATGTTGTAGCCCTTCCTTTTGTTTATGCTTTAGCAGAGATAGACGATGCACCAGGTCTAATACTAGTTGGAATGGTTATGGTATTTGCTCCATTGGTCATTGCAGTCTTTGCAGCAGTCCTTCAAAGACTATTACAAGAAGCAATTGATATAAAATCTGAGAACGACTTAATCGTCTGAGGTGATGGAATATGGCAATTATAATAAATATTGATGTAATGCTAGCAAAAAGGAAAATGAGTGTAACGGAATTATCAGAAAGAGTAGGCATCACAATGGCAAACCTTTCCATTCTGAAAAATGGGAAAGCTAAAGCCGTTCGGCTATCTACTTTAGAAGCGATTTGTAAAGCACTAGATTGTCAACCGGGTGATTTATTAGAGTATAGAAGTGATGAGGACTTTCAAGAGTATTAAAAAGTGAGGGCCAGTAACAGGGAATTATTACTGGCCCTTATTTTTATTCATGGCTATTTGTGCATAGATTGTTTTTGAACAAGTCGACTACCACATTAAACTCAAGGCTCGGGGGCATCATTTCGTCATAGGGATGTATACTTCCCTGTATTAAACGATTATAGACGAGCTTTTTAGAAAAATAGCAACAATGGTTTCGAAAAAAGCCTTATTTAAAGTAATCGTGTAGGTTGCTTTCGTTCTTTAACTGATTTTGAATAAGCGCTGTAACTTCATCTTCACTTTCGAATCCACTTAAGTTTTTTCCATACCATTCCTGTAGTTCGTCTCGGTTTACTTTTACTGATTCTTCAACAAAATTGAATTGTACCCATTCTGCGTTATGAACCAAAGTAAATAGGAAGGTAGCATTATATAACGCCGTTTCCTTATAGTTTTTTTCAATTGTACCTGTTAATGCAACGTCCTTGTATTTTACAATGACTCCATATGGCTCCTCTTTAGTTTTTAGCTCCAGGCTGCTTACACTCTCACCACCCGGACTCGGTAGTGCCTTTGTAATATGACCAACTGCAGCGTTATCACCGACATAAGAGTCTTTATAGGAAAATAAATCTTCTTGATCATTTTTTACTTCGTTTGTATTACATCCGCTTAAGAGGATAACCACGAAAAGTATAACCGCGAAATATTTTGTCTTTCCAAACAATATAGAGTACCTCCTTACCAATTCCTATCTACTCTCATCATAGCATATGGAGGCTTAAACTATGAGCAACTAGTGAAAACATGTATCGAAATGACCTCTGTTTATGCTAAAGTAAATGGTAGAATATACAAGTTTTTGGGGTGGAGAACTATGAAAAAGGTGTTTGCAGCATATTACGACAGCTTGATGAAGCCATTGGAGAAGAAACTCATCACATCTTGGCGTAAAGAGCTGCTCACAGAAGCAAAAGGGGAGGTACTTGAAATTGGAGCAGGTACGGGTATTAACTTCCCTTTTTATCGAAATTGTACCGTTACCGCATTAGAGCCTAACCCACATATGGTTGTGAAGTCAAAAAAACGGAGAAGTGAAGCGAAAGTTCCGATTACGATAGTTGGGGGAGTAGGGGAACAACTTCCATTCCAAGAAGAACAATTTGATACAGTCGTCATCACATTAGTCCTTTGTTCAGTACAAAATCAAGAGCAAACACTGTCTGAAGTAAAAAGAGTCATAAAGCCTGGAGGGAAAATCCTGTTTCTTGAACACGTCAGGATGGAACAGCCTTTTTTCTCTGGTTTGCAAAACATTCTTAATCCATTTTGGAGACGAGTGTGTGACGGTTGTCAGTTGAATCGAAACACAGAGCAATCAATCGTATCTAGCGGGATACACATTACTTCTAAAAAATCGTACTTAGGTGGATTTGCCATTTCGGTTGTAGCTCAAAAATGAAAAGGTGAGGGAATATGAATATACAAAATATCCTAGTCGTAAGTCCAATGCATAAAGAAATTCAAACAATGATAGGGGAAGAAGGGTTACACTACAACTTTCGCTACCTACTAGAGGAAGATGTAACGAATGATGATTTCATCTGGGCTGACTGTTTTGTTGGCTTTAACTTAAATACGCATTATGATTACGGGCAGGTTCAGTGGGTACATTCACTAGGCGCGGGTGTGGACCGATTTTTACATCATCGAACGTGGCCAGAACACGTTCTCTTAACACGAACAATTTGTTCATTTGGTCAGCGAATTGCTGAATATTGTTTAAGCTACATATTAAAGGACATACAATATCACGATCAATTTAAGGAACTACAACATGAACAAACTTGGAAGCCTATGACTCCAAAATTACTATCTGACCAGAAAATCATGATCTACGGTACTGGGGAAATCGGACAGAAAACAGCCGAAATACTCGCTGGTTTTGGAGTAGATGTATATGGCGTATCACTTAGTGGACAGAAGAAGGACTATTTCAAACAAGTTTTGTCGGTGGAAGATTCTCTTTCAAAGTTGGTAGAAATAGATTATGTCATAAATACTTTGCCGCTGACGAAAAAGACAGAGAAAATGTTCAACAAGAATATTTTCTGTCAAGTTACGGAAGCAGGGTTTATAAACGTTGGGCGCGGAGCTTCGGTGCACGATGACGACTTACTTCAAGCACTAGAAGAAAAGCATGTACGCTTTGCTGTAATGGATGTATTCAGAGAGGAGCCTCTTCCTAAACATCACCCGTTATGGTCACATCCTAATGTGATGATCACACCACATATATCAGCGATGACAACACCACGGGAGGCTGTTGATTGTTTCGTAGAGACATTGAAAAATATCGAGGAAAGGAACCCTTTGCGAAATAAAGTGGATGTACGTAGAGGTTACTAAGGAGTGAAGGCAATGCGCAAAGGAAGATTGTTTGTATTTGTTTGGTTGATGCTTTTCTTAACTGCTTGTTCAAATGGTACCCTGGATACAGAACCCTTTTATGGTGAATTAAAAGATGGGAAAACAATAGGATATGAGTATGCAATTACGAAGAATTCAGAACATGTTGTTTGGGAGGTTGTACATAAAGGTCGTGTTACTTCCATTGTAGAAACTACTGATAATCAAGAAGATTTAGAAAAATTTATGACGGCAGTTGATGATAGTTCTCTTGAACTGTTTCAATTTGTTATTACATGTAGTTATTTTTTACTTGTAATCGTGATAGGTTTTTTTCTTTTTGTAAAGAATCGTAAGTTGTTTAAAGAGATTGGAATTGCAGTAGGTGTATTCGCTGGAATTAGTCTATATATTATGTTCAACACAATGATGAATCTATTCTTATTATTGAAAGATATTCGGTACTATTATCCCATGCTTATGAATTAGGAGAGACTATGAAGCTACTATTATTATCTGTCGAATTGGTATTGATTTGTTTTTTACTATACCGTCTTTACCGTCTTACCAAACATTATCAACGTGTTGGAACAGAAGGGACATTTCTTCAGAAGCTCGAGGTTGTCTTACATGAAACCTTTCCCAGCCTTGTTGCGACCATTGTCCATAGAGAGATTTCGATGTTTTACTTTCTGTTTGCTAAGGAAAAGAAACCTAAAGAAGGTACTTCGTATACGTACCATAAAAATGTTGGATACAAGGGAATTCTCATAGCTCTCTTGTCTGTTGTTTTAATAGAAAGTGTTGGATTGTTTTTTTTACTACACAACTGGAATCCGGTTGTTTCATATATTCATATTCTACTTAATCTATACGGTGTAGTGTATTTAATTAGTGACTACAGGGCTATTGTACAGCGACCAATCGAAGTGACTGACCATAATCTCATCATTGAACTAGGTACGAGAAGACAAATTTCAGTTCCCTTCCATCAAATCGCATCCATTCAGGACGGAAAAAACTGGGAAGAAGATAAAAAAAGAAAAGACCTATTCAAATCAGTTCTTCTCGAATTCGAAACTCCTCAATTTGAGATTGCGTTTAAAGAATCTATCCCGACAAAGAATCTACTTGGAAAAATGGTGATGATGAACAAGCTGTATGTAACGGTAGATGATCAAAGTCAATTTCGTAGGATGATAACGGAAAACATGAAGAACAAAAAAATAGGTAAGAGCTTTACGAGGTAAAAGGTTGGATACTCTTCTTTTATTTTATAAAATTTATGAACAGGACGTACAGTCAGAAGACTATGTAGACTGGGCGGTTTATATGTTGGGAAATGATTTTACTTCATTCTCTCTCACTATTCTTTCCTCTTTATCAGCACCATTGAATATTTTCGAGGTAGAAGACTACTTTACTAAGGCTTTTAAAGAGTTAGCTATGAATAAGCCCTCTTATGATAAGTGTGCAAACTATTACATTCAGTTTCTGGCAAAACAGATACTCGAAAACAAAGGAAGCTTGTTTGAATACGTTGATGAGATCATAAAAACCGTTCGTAATCTAGACTTCCCGAAGCACCTTGAAGAGTGGTTTCATATCAGTGAGAAGCTAGATGACTTATTATATGGAGATAACTATTTCAGCGTAACGAAAGAAACGTTAATGGAATCAGTCATTGATGTTGCAACGAGGCAGTTGAAGGAGATGCTAAAAGAACAATGAAAAGAATACTAGCAACAAACGAAGACGCTGGATAACATCCGGGCGTCTTTGTTTTATTTACAGCCTTTCTTTAAACTTCGTGCAACAGATAAATCTTATCTTTAACTTGCTCATATCTTTGTATTTCGCTGTGTATGGTAATAACAATTTGTTCCTTATACGGAGGGTTCATCTTGTGGTTTATTTTGTTGATCGTTCTTTTTATGTTGGTGATCGCGTTTTGTATAGACAGAAAAATTAAAAATCAACTTCATATTTCAACTAATCCGAATGCAAAACAGGGCGAAGATTCAAATTATTCGATGGGAGATAGTAGAGGTAGTAGTGGAGATCAACTATAATAACCTACTTGTGGCAGTTACTTCTTACAGTAGCTGATATTTTTTCTATTCATTACTTGCATAGAAGGGATGGAAATCGTAAAACATGATAATAATCATTGACATTGATAATCATTATCAATTATAGTGTTAACTAAGAAATAACTTATCTATCGGCAGAGTAACGAAATGGTCCCCCTTCCTAAAACGTTGACTCTGCCAACTAGATAATTAAGTTCAACATGATTGATAAAGGAAAGGTGATTGTCTTGAACCATAGCTTTGTTATATTAAAAACGAGTGAAATACATATAGATTGTCACTGCACGAATTGTAATGATGGATTAGAGAAGATAGCAATGAAAAAGGGATCTGTTTTAACAATTACACCAGAAAAGAAGTATGTCGATGGCCGAGGCTGGTATTTTCTCATCGATTTTAATAAGAAATTTCAACTATTTATTAACACAAATGATTTCTTACGCTATTATCAGCAAGAAATATTTTGCTCATTATTAGACTTTGACTTGAAATATAATTATCTCAACTATAAGGTGAATGTGGCCCTAGATGAAAGGGATGTTAAAGCTTTTAACGAATTCACGAGTGAACTGATCATGATGAACGACTTGAAAGAGAAAATGGAAGAAGAATTGAAAACCTTTCGTTAGCTATATAAAACGTGCATGTCCTTAAAGGGATTGTGTGCGTTTTAGTATTTTGCTGGCTTGATATATACATAAGGGTTTATATTAGGTAATATTGAACAACTCATATGTAATATAGCATAAGAAAAGTAGGGTGAACATGCAGGTTGCAGTATTGGTATTTTTATTGGTTATCATAGTCATCTCGAACAGGAGAAGAAAGGGTGAAATAAAGGCTACAATCAAGAAGTTAATGATAGGCTTGTTGGTCATGATTGTTATCATGAATATTGTGATGGGCATTATCTTGAAATAAAGAGGTATGTACCAATATGAAAAAGGTGTTCATATAATGTGAACACCTTTTTAACTTATTCATACCATTATTCCAAACCTGGCCTTACCCAAAGCTTTGAAAAATCAAGATAGCCAAAATGACTAATATTGATATTCATTAAATGGGCTGCCAGTGGGGTTTGCCGTTTTTCGTTAAAAAGAGGAATCATAATAGAAGATTCAATTAGTTCCTTTTCTGTTTGTAGGATAAGGGGTAGCCAATGCTCAAATGGTGTCTGTTTATAAGTTTCTAACTTTACCTTCCAGTAGGTATCGTTCGAAAGGATTGGTGTCAAAGGTGAGAATCCGTTTGTTAGAAAGTTATAGAATGAAAGCTCTTGACTCAACTCAAAGACTTCACCATGCATAAAAAGATCAACATTTTGAATGCTTGGATCGTTGTTGGTGGATTCGGCAAAAGATATGTGCTGGACTTCGATGGGAATTCCGTCATTTCTCAACGTATCTATTAGCCAGTCAGAGCTTAGTTTCATATGATCTGCTATTCTTACTACAATCGGTAGATCAAAAATCGGTCGAATTGGGTTAAGACATTCTAATTTTTGCTGTTGTCCAGCGATGCAACTGCCATCATTAGGTACTGCCCGTGTATCATATTCATGGATGGATTGGCGTTTTTTAATTAGTAATTGTCGGATATAATTCCGTACCTCTTTTTTCTGAATAATGGATTCTCGATACGGGTTCATGATGACTGCAACAAATCCAAAATCACTTTCCACTTCTGAAGCAGCATTTTTTTCTTGATCTGCTGAAGCATGATAAACAATGTTGAATTCCTTTGGAACTCTTACAAATTCTACCGCATCTAATAGTGGTCGTTCTTGAAAATAATCTGTAAAGGCTACTAAACTAGTTTTTTGTTCATTATCTTCTTCTACAAAGAAGCCACCTGTTCCATACAGTTTTCCTTTTTCCTCTTTATAAATACTGGCACTCATTAACGATAACAATGGTAAAGCATAGCTGCAGCCATCCGGAAAGTGAAGATCAAGAACGTGAGGGGCTACAGCTGTAATTTCTTTAATCGGTGACCATAGGTTGACATAATGCTTATGTACGCGAAGTTTCTCAAAGCAATGGGACACATCCTCTGCAGATAGAATGGAACCGTCATGGAATTTCACATCTTTTTTTAGATAAAGTCGCAGTTTTGTTTGGGTTAAATCCCAACTATGGGCAATTTCATCTATTATTTCTCCATTTTCAGTCATACCTACTACCCGATTATAAATATTGGCAACTAAATTGGCGCTGCTGGCATCTGCTGCTTCTAATGGATGCATTGATAAAAAAGGATATCGCTTTGGTACAATTAACTTATCCTTCGGTTGATGAACATAGCCAATCTTTGTGTTGAACTTGGTCATTAATCGCATTTTGCTATTATTGGACCAATCAAACAATAAGTACTTACTCGTCTGTTCAAGCGGTTCAAGATCGAACTTTTCCAGGACCATTTCTTCATACACTTGTTCAACATTACGAAGCCATTTTAGGCTAGAGAGATTTCCTCTGCCAAGACCTGGTGTAAATTGAAGCCAGCCCTCATTTGTCCATTTTTTCATATATCGATTTACTTGTTTCGTACTCACTTCAAGTTTGTCTGATATTTCATGGGTCATCACGTCACCGGTAGAGAAATACCTCCAAAGTATCAGTAATTTGTTATCCATACAAAACCTCCTGTGTAAAAGGGGACATCATTTTATGAATTGTCTATTTTAATATCTTGTTGTCTAGTTTACTATACAGTATACAAGGGGAGGGAACAATATGGGTTGGAAAGATTATCATCAAAACATAAAGGTACGGTTAATTACTTCGTTTCTAAATCGTACTGTATCGTCTGCAGTTATGCCGTTTATGGCGTTATTTTTTGCACATGAGATCAACAAAGTATGGTCAGGTGTTTTTTTAGCTTTAACGGTAATCATTGGTTTTATCGTAAACCTTATTGGTGGATATATATCAGACCGGTTTACCCGAAAAAAGGTGCTGGTCATCACGTCAAGTTTAAGCTCACTAATGTTTTTCGTGATGGCTGCAAGCTTAGTACCAGTTAGTAAGATTATTTGGTTATTTGCAGCCGCTTATATTGGATTTGTGATCACGAGCAGTCTTGGAAGACCGTCAATGAATGCAATTATTATGGATTCGACAACACCTGAAAATAGAAAGGCCGTTTATACATTAGATTATTGGTTAATCAATTTATCGATGGCCATTGGTGCGGTAATAGGTGGATTATTGTATGTAAACTATCAACTAGAGTTATTTATATTGCTGACATTTACTTCGGTTATCATCCCGATTGCTTACTCAATATGGCTTCAAGAAGGAGTAAAAGAGAAAGTAGAAAAGAAGCATAGCAATGTATTTCTAGATTTACTAGATAACTATAAGGTGGCTTTGAAGGATTCTGCTTTTGTAAAAGTTGTTGTTGGTTCAACGTTTATATTTGCAGCAGAGTTCTCGTTAAACAGTTATATTGGAATTCGTTTATCAGAGACATTCAAGACCATTAATATCGGAGAGTTCGACCTTTCCGGGGTGAGAATGTTAAGTTTATTGAACATCCAAAACATGCTGCTTGTTGTTTGTCTCACTTTTTTCATTAGCAAGTTAACAGACCGCTTGTCTACCAAAAGAGCGATTCTCATAGGATTAACACTCTATGGAATCGGCTATGTCACGGTTACGTCTGCAAACGAATGGTACTTCTTACTATTATTTAATGTTATTGCAACGATCGGTGAATTGATTTATTCCCCAATTCGGGAGGCAGAGCAGGCGAACATGATTCCACACGATAAGAGGGGATCATACTCTGCTTTTTCAAACATATCATATAGCGGAGCGGACCTGATTGCCAGGTCAACAATTATTTTAGGTGCCTTTTTGGCTCCTATGATGATGTCAGTATATATTGGGATGATCATTATGCTAGGGATGATGTTGATCTATTCCGGTATATTCCTGCGAGATAGAAGACCAAAACAAGAGTTATCAGAATCAATCCGTGCATGAATCCATAAGGATTCATGCTTTTTTACTAAGTGCTATAATGGATACATCAAAAAAGGGGATCCTTTTTTCATATAATAAATAATATTATAAACGAAGAGAGATTAACATTCTCACTGATGCTAATAATGTGGAGTATTATTGTTATTACATTAGCTAGTGTATAGTAGAATTAAAAGGTGGGGTTACGTTGAATTGGAAGAAAAATACAAAAACAATTGTGTTTTCAATTATTATCGTTTTATTTATCGCTGGAGTGCTAGATATCGTATTTGAAGGTTTAATGTTTCAACTATTACCTGAATCTATTCAAACATTTTTAGGTGAGATCTTTAACTAATTTGTTATTTTAGATAGAAAAAGACATCTTCTTACTAAATAATCTAGAATATTCAATTTAAATCACTTGTTTTGTGAACTTTTATGTTACCATTATATATAGATGAATAGTTAAATTAACTTTTAGACTCAATTGTCACGTTATAGAGGCTTTTATAGTAGTGTAACAGCCTTTACCATACGTGACTTTTTTTATTTTGGCTCTTTTCTAAACTTTGTTGCTTTTCGTACACTAAACTGTGTGTACAACCAGATTTAAAAGCAAAACGAGGTTGGATTAGAAAAGAGCAACTCTCTTAATGTATAGAAGTATCTAGATACTAAGGTAAAAATCCGGCTTTTGGGATTTTTACGCAAAGCAAAAATCTATACGAAAACAGCCTTTATTTTAGGTTGCTCATGTAAAGATCGAATATTTTAAGCCATATCTAGGGGGAAATGATTTGAATGAATCGATATCTGATATAAATTATCAAGAAGTGATGGAATATTCATTAACTCCATTAATTGTTCACTCTCAATTAAAGATTATCTACATAAATGAAG
Organism: Bacillus sp. BGMRC 2118; assembly: GCA_008364785.1. Classification (GTDB taxonomy): domain Bacteria; phylum Bacillota; class Bacilli; order Bacillales; family SA4; genus Bacillus_BS. The sequence goes on from VTTJ01000007.1 coordinate 250,447, forward strand.
CAGCGGAAAGGTTCTTTAGAGCATCCAAGGAAGATATCATTGGGGCTAGACCAGTTGATATTTTCAAAGAAACGGCTAAGCCTGCAATAGTTAAGCGAATATCAGGAGCCTACAGTGTGCCGGCAGAGTTGATTGAAGAGACGATATTTAGAATGGACGGAACGACAGTGGATGTTCAGTTATATTGTCATCCGCTAAAGATTGGTGAGACAAAAGCTATCCAAACATATGTGAATGATATGACAGAAAGAAAGCTCCATGAGAAGGAACATCTTGAAATGAATAAACAACTAGATGAATTAGCCTCAACAATTGTTCCACTCATGTCAGGCATTGCGGTGCTTCCTTTATTGGGTAAAATAGATCATGAACGGACAATAAAACTACTAGAATTTGTTCCAATCAATGTTCAAAAACTAAATGTTAAAAGTTTAATTATCGACTTTTCCGGTATCTATCAATTAGACACGATCGTGATTAATAATCTATTTACGATAACGAACGTATTAAGTTTACTTGGAGTTGAATGTATTCTGACTGGAATCAGAGCAAAAATTGCAATGGAAGCCATTCAATTCGGTGTTAATCCAAAGGAATTAACAATTTTGTCTGATGTTAGGCAGGCGCTTAGCTTCCTAGGGATGAATGTTAGTAAAAGTGTTGATGAGAATGATTTTTTGTAGTTGTAGATTATACAAGAGTATATTGAGTGCGTTAACTCCAAAGGAGTTATGCACTTTTTTGTCGTAGTAGTTGAATAGAAAACAAGAAACATAGAAGGAAGAGGTGTGGTATGAAAGAATTAGTGACATCGACATTTAATAAACTTGCCCATATATATGAAACAAACATTGATACAAACGGTTTGTATAACAGTGAATACGAAAGACCAGCGATGATGAAGCATATACAACTTGATTTGAGAGATAAGACCGTCTTGGATGCAGGTTGTGCGGCTGGTTGGTATACTCTTCAACTAACGAATAGAGGTGCCTCTGTAGTGGCAACAGACATTAGCCCTGAAATGGTAAGTGCAACGAAAAGGAGGGTAGGTGACAACACGGAGGTAATTTGTCTAGATTTGGAGAAAGAGCTCCCATTTGAAGATGCTACCTTTGATCTAATTATTAGTTCACTTACTCTTCATTATTTAAAAAATTGGGATCAAACATTTCGTGAATTTCAGAGAGTCTTAAAAAAGAATGGTCAATTGTTATTTTCTGTTCATCATCCACATTCTGATATAAAGATATTACGTGATCCTCATTACTTTAAGGTAGAACTTATTATCGATAAGTGGAAAAAAGAAGGAAGAGTGTATGATGTTCCCTATTATCGCAGACCCCTTCAATATATCATTAATAGTACGTTGAACCATTTTAATTTAGAAGAGGTCATTGAGCCCGAGCCTACACTGACATTCAAACAAAAATCACCTGAAAGTTATAAGAGACTAATGAGTTGTCCTCAATTTATCATTATGAAAGCAAGAAAAGTATAATGGTTTACCTTTTCATTAACTACTTTCATTTGTATAATAATGGGAAAAGGAGCTAATTCATGATGAAAAAAAATTATACCGTAATGTTTTTGTTCTTTTTTATGACATCTATTGCAGGAGGCATGGCTTTAAAGGATCATTTTTATTATTCTGTGGTTGTTGGAGTGAGCTTTGGCTTGGTCTTTCTTTTATGCTCAGCATTCTTTGCAGGGAAGAGAGAGCAGAAAACAAGAGAATAAGTCTTTCCAATTGTTCGCAATCAGGCTAAGGTGATGTGTTATGAAATGGTTCCTTTCTAGTCTAATTCTATCGGTCGTTATATGGATAATGTTAGATATTGAGACTATTCGTGCAGAAGAGTATGCACAATTTGATCATAGTCTGATAGCAGCTCATAAAGCTGAAGTTATGCGGACTCTGCATACAATCTATTAATACAGTATTCTTTTAGTATATTTCCTGTTTCTACTTCTCTTAATGCGAAGAAGATATAGTTGGCGAAAGGGTAAGGAGTGATGGCGGGATGACAACAAATGATAAGAAGAGAAGTGAAGGTCTTATTTATGTTAGCGTAATTGCTGGTGGTGCAGCTGGTTGGTTTGTGAATACAACGGTCAGTGTTCTCAGTAAAACAGACATGACACACTTTTATGGTATTTCGATCTTTTTAGGAGTCATTACTGGGTTGTTATGGGATATAGCACATAAGTTGAATAAGGAGTAAATACTTCTTAACTACTTAGGGGGGAATTTGGTGAGCAGATTAGAAGAAGACTACCTTACAATGGTGCTGAGCCAGTTTACCCACTTTAAAGAGCGGGCAGAGAAGGGGATGCGACAATTGTCAGAGGAAGACTGGCACTATAAGCCAAGTGAAGAATCAAATAGTATAGCCATCATTGTAAAGCACCTGAGTGGGAATATGCATTCACGGTGGGTAGATTTTTTGACGACCGATGGAGAAAAACCTTATAGAGAAAGAGATTTAGAGTTTGTTGATTGTGGAGAATCGATGGAATTCTTGATGAAAAAGTGGGAAGACGGGTGGAAGCTACTGCTTAACACGATTGGAAATCTTACACCTGATGATTTACATAAACGTATTACTTTAAGACAACAGCCATTAACTGTCATGCAAGCGATTCAAACTGAAATTGCACATATAAGTTATCATGTTGGACAGATTCTGTATATCGGAAAACAAATCAAGAATAAGGAATGGGAAATCCTAAGTATACCGAAAAAACATTCTAGAACAACAACAATTTAGATGTGATTGTTTCTAAGAGTTTTCTTTGTAAAAAAAGGCTCTTTTCTAAAACTTTTTTGCTTTTAGTACAATTATTTTGAGTGTACAACCAAGCTTTAGAAGTATATTGATTTTGATTAGAAAAGAGCAACACTCTTTATGTATAGAAGTATCTAAACTAAGGTAAAAATCCGGCTTCCTGAGATTTTTACTAGAAAGCAACAATCTATACGAAAACAGCCTAAACAAAAAAAGGCTGACAACCTGGTGTCAGCCTCCTTATAACGATCATCACTGCTTAAAGCCAAGCTGCTCCCACAATGATTAATAGAATAAACAGAACGACGATTAAAGCAAAGCCGCCTCCTGTACCATAACCAACACCTGCTACTGGCGCGCTATAACCATAACCTTGACAACCGTATCCGAATCCTGTTCCAAATGCCATTATTAAAACCACCTTTTATATTATTGTCATAAAATTAATAACCGTATCCTCCACCTACATATGCAGAACCAACGATGACTAACAAAATAAATAACACAACAAGAAGAGCAAATCCTCCTCCATATCCAACACCTGTGCCAGCTACTTCACCCATTCTTAAACACCTCCTAATTGCTATGTCAATATATCCTATGGATTATAGAAGTGTTTGTATAGGCTATTATCCTATATTCATAAAAACTAGGCGAAATGTACAAATTCAAACTTAGCTGATACACTTTCGAGAATGTGTTGAATTTACAATTATTGTAATAAAGTATAGATTTCTTATTCATACATAGATAGGGTTCTCAAACTCAAAAGCTTTAGAGTATGCAGGATTCAACCTTGATCTTGTTGAACTTTATTGAAGGTAAGAAATGAATTAAAGGAATTAAAAATGTTAAATAGTTAGGGTGTTCGTGGAATGAAAAAGTGTACAAAATTAGGATTATGGACTTGTCTGTTTTGTGTAGTTATTTTAGCTTCCTGTTCGACTCAAGTAAAAGAGACTATTGTGCTAGTAGGTGAGAGTGAAAACTGGAGAGTAGAAGGATATGAATTAGAACTTACACCGGAAAAGCTTAAAGTAGGAAATGGAATCATTATTAATAAATATAATCGTGACTACAAAACAGATTATTTTTCATTTCACACACATGTTGTTATTTCAGCACAAGATGAAATTGTTCATTCTGGTTCAGTATCAGGTGATATGGTTCATTTCGAAGAGAAATCAACGGGAACAATTGAAGGAGAAACATTGTTAAATGGAAGAGGCAAGTCGATAAGTCTAAATGATATAAGTGAAATGTATATGGTGATTTCATGGAGAGACGTAGAAAAAGGTTACGACAAAGAGGAAAGGATCAATTTATTTTCCAAAGCTAAATAAAAATATAAAGGATGAATTTTTATCGCCGTAAAACCATGCTACTAAATATAAAAGGAGGTAGAAGTCGTGGCAATCTGGAAAATGTACGGAGTTACCTTTTTAGAGATCTTTCTTTTTTTGCTGGGAGGATTTTTTATAACTGAAAATCTGATGAAATATCTTTATGAAGATGCAGGAATTAGATATATCGGTAATTTATGGGTAGTATGGTTTGGTTTATCATTTATGTTGTTAGGCATTTACACGCTTATACTTTCATCATACCAACCGCTTCATAAGGATAGAATCAAATCTAAAACGTTTTGGGTTATTTTTACGGGTTCTATTATCGGTGTATTTATTCCTTTTCTTTTAGGCAGAATTCCGTTTTAGCTAGGAGTTACAACGTGTTTATAGCAAAAAAATTAACATAATGAGGTACAAACATGAAACCTATTTTACTATGCATCTTTGGTTTGCTTTTATTTACTGCCTGTCAACATGAGAGTGCTCCTTATGAGAAGTTGCTTTCAAAGGAAGAGGGTACATTGTCAATTCTTGTTGTAAGTGACGAGTTAGATACACTTCTTGGAGAAGAGCTGGTAGACACAGGAATTGAACGGCTGGTCACAACGATACATGAAACAACAACTTTAGATTTGGATCAAAATGAATATGGTTTGGAACTGGAGAAAAAGCCAGCATTTATAGTTTTTACGAATAAAAAGAAAATATTTACAACCTATTCAAAGCATGAGCTACTCATCTTTCTTAAAGAATATAAAAAATAATAAATTTAGCACGATTTGATTTCTGCCCTTCTCGCATTAGAGTAGGGTTTTTCGTTTTTCATTTTATACCTTTTTAAAACGGATACAAAATTTAATATTGCGAATAATGATTGAGAGCTTATTTTTATTGATTAGGATCCGAAATAAGGAATAGAAAAAAGCAAAGGGGAATGGTTATGGTAGTAAAAGACCTTATTGAAAATATTCATAAGCGCGTCGAGGATTTGGATTTAGTCACTGCGAGAAAATATATAGAAGATAATATTGAACTATTAAAGGGTAATCGAAACTTATTAAAAGGTAATGCACGAGAGCTTTTGAGCTTTATTATTGCACGAATTGAATCTGGTGAAGTGAAGTTAGCCAGGGAAGAAATTGCAACAGCTCTGACCATTAATAAATTTGCGACTAACTTTGATTTAAGATCATTAAAATTAGCAATTAAAGGGAAGGAGCAACTCTTATTAAGTAAAGAATTTATAGGGTATCTTAATAGTGATGCGAAAACAATATTACAAGGTATGGGTGCCATACAAAAGTAACTGATGAACCAACTCTTGAAGTTGGTTTTTTCTATGATTCTAGATTAGAGTTTTACACAAAAAAGTTTTTTAGAATTTGAAAACATGTTTTTAAAACAAAAGGATAGGTAGGGGGATAACAATTTATCATTTCTGTTATAATTGAAATAAAAAAGTTAACTACTACCAGGTGATAAAATGTTCACGAAAATGAAGGCTTGGGCAAGTAATTTAAAGAAACAGATCGTTATACTCTACTTAGCTTATAAAGATAAAAGAGTGCCTTGGTATGCTAAAGCAATTACTGCTTGTGTGGTCGCATACGCGTTCAGTCCAATTGATTTCATACCAGATTTCATACCAATTCTAGGCTATATAGATGACGTAATTCTTCTCCCATTAGGAATAATGCTTGCAATGAAATTGATACCGAAAGATGTATTATCTGACTGTGCAGGTAGGGCAGAAGAAATAATGAAACATGGTAAACCAAAGAATTGGATAGTTGGTTCAACAATCGTTATGATGTGGAGCTTAATTATTTTTTGGCTTCTCGTAATGACATATCGGTTATTATTCAACGTATGACTACATTCAGTTTGTAATATATCCGCTAAAAAACGCTCAGAATAAATTTGAGCGTTTACCTTGCAACATATTGCATGTCTACTAACAAAACCTATTTTGATTAGTAGGTTATTTACATTGATTACTTCAGCAACCGAACACATTATAAAAAAGCATCTTCCTGTTAATTTCAAATTTCGTGATGATTAGTTGGCAAATAAGACTGGTGAATCATCAACATCTTTAATCCAAACAATCGGTTCTTTCTGTTTTTCATGCATGATCCACACATCTCCACCTTGGAATCTATTTCCTTGCCTGCGTATCCAAGTTAGATAAGAGCCTACTACCTGAGGGTTTTCATCTAATTCATTCTCTTTTGGAAAGGTAATTTGCTGTTGATTACCTGAGACTATATCAATTTCGTATAGAGAGGTAAACATTGTTGGGACAGGTCCCTCTTTCCATTTTTTGTTTTCCTGTGACCGGGCGACAATCACTTTTGATGGAGACCTCCACTCTACATCCAGGTCTACAAATCCTTTCGGTGTTAGGTTTTCTTGTTTTGTCCCAGCTTCTATATCTGCAATAGTTGTGATTTTATTCTCCACAAAAAAACGACCTTCCCCTGAAATATAAGCTAATTGGTTAGCTTGTGGTGCCCATTTAAACCATTCACTAAAACCTAACATTCTTCCAATATCCTTAAAAACTTTTCCATCTGAAGATAACACACATAAAGGGTTACTATCCATGGCCCAGGAAGCTGTTGGCGTGCCTAAAAAACTGACCCATTTTCCGTCATGACTCCACTTAAAGCTACCAACAGTAACCGCAAATACATCATTTTCATCAATGGTAATTGAGTATAGTGGTTTCGCTTTGTTTTCGTTTAGATTCATATTCTTAGGAATTTGGTACAACTTTATTGGCTCCCATCCGGTGGGAAGGCGGTTTGATGTGGTCGAAACAATGAGATTTTTTCCATCTGGATACCATTCAAAGCTGCTAACCCCTAACGATACATTTTCAAATCCATGTGGTCTGCCACCCTTTGATTTCGTAACGTTTAGTACCCAACCTGAAAGATAAGCGAGTTCGTTGCGTGCAGGTGACCAAGAAAATGAAGATGTCTCAATGTGATGATACGGTTCATAGCTTTCATTTTTTTCTGTATCATAAATCCATAAGTTCGACTTCTCTCCATGCTCGTTACCATCGATATATGCAATAAATCTTCCATCATATGACCACTGAGGTGAATACACATATTTATCAAAAGTAAGCTGAGTTTCAACATTTCCCTCTTTCATCCATAATTGATGATTGCGAACAAAAGCAGCCTTGATGGGTACTTCCACGTTAGCAAAAGTCGCGAACGGGAATAAGAGTAGAAGAATTAGTGGTAGTAGTTTATGTAACATATCAATCCCTCCTGCTAGTTAGATTTACCTATTAGGAAGGTATTAATGCTAGGTTTCTGTGTATCTATACATGTAACGGGTAATAGATAGAATACTGGTATTAACGTAGTAATAGGCAGGATTTGTACATGAGATCATTGAATAATAGGGTTAGAAGTCTTTCAAATTGGGAGAAGTTTTAATCCTCCAACATGTATTAGAGAAGATTGTAGTAAAGTGAAGAGAGGTAGTTTCATGACGAATGATAAAACGAATCCTAAAGTTGATGAATGGATAAATAAAGAGATGAGATGGAAAGAAGAATTTAAGGAATTAAGAGAAATTCTTCATGAATGTGTACTGACTGAAGAGATAAAATGGAATAAGCCTTGTTACACATCTGAGGGGCGAAATATCGCAATTATACAAGGGTTTAAAGAATATTGTGCACTTATGTTTTTCAAAGGATCATTGTTAGATGACACTGAAGCGATATTAACCTCGCCTGGAGAAAATTCACAGGCACAAAGGCAATTGCGGTTCACAACTCTTAAAGAAATTATTGAAAGGAAGTCAATATTGAAAACCTACATTCAAGAGGCTATTAATATTGAAAAAGCAGGATTGGAAGTCACATATAAGGAAACTTCAGCGTACAACCTTCCTGAGGAACTTCAAATCAAATTCGACGAAAATCCTAATTTGAAAGTTGCATTTGAACAATTAACGCCTGGCCGTCAAAGGCAGTATATCCTTTATGTCTCTAAAGCCAAACAATCTAAAACACGGGAGTCCAGGGTCGAAAAGTATATGCAGCACATACTTGATGGAAAAGGGTTAAATGATGAGTAGTATTTATCTATAACTAGATAGAAGAAGGTGTTGAAAAAAAGTTTAAATGGATATAAAGAGGTAAAATAGCCTTACTCTTTTTTAGCGAGTAAGGCTATTTTATATTCTCGTGTCAAATCTCTTCAGCATACATAGTGGCTATGATTACCAAAGAATTTCACTTAAATCATAGTGAGATGTCTCCGATAAAGAAGATAAGACTAAATAATAGGAAGGTGAAGTATGAAAATAAAGGGAAAATTATATATACTAGTATTTATTCTAATCGGAGCAATGTTACTCGTCGGCATTTTTTCATCAATTCAGCTAAATAAGACAACTGCAGCTTATAATGAAATGCAAGAGGATGAGAAAATACAGCTACTATTTAGGTCGTTACAATATCGATTTACGGGAATCTCAAATGATGAAAGAGCTTTTCTCTTAACGGGTGACAAGGAGTTAATTCAAGGGATAGAGGAAAAAGAGAAAGATATCGAGAGCTATTTTGAGGAACTTTCACAATATGAACATGTAAGCTCATCAGATAAAGAAGAAATCAGTAAAATTAAAAATAATCTTGCTATCTATTTGGAAGAAAATAAACAAATGGTGAATACCTATTTATCAGGTAGTACTGACCTTGCATTATCTATTCATATGAAAGAACAAAGAAGTATCCGTAAAGAACTAGTGGACCCAAGTGTAAATGAATTTATGGATAAATTAAAAAGCGAGATTGCTGAGGATAAATCTAACTTAACGCAATCACAAAAAGTAGAAACCATTATTCTCTACTCTATTATTGCTCTTTCGGTAGTTGCAGGATTAATCATTGGATTAATCATTATCCGTTCTATTGTCAAACCTTTAACAGTCATGACTGGGCGATTACAGGAAATAGCTGAAGGCGAAGGAGACTTAACGCAAACAATTCAAATCAATAGTAAGGATGAGCTAGGTTTAATGGCACATTCATTCAACGGAATGGTAGGAAAGATAAGAGAGTTAATAAAGCAAGTAGGCATGTCAGCTGAACAAGTTGCAGCCGCTGCAGAAGAATTGACAGCTAGCTCTGAGGAGACAACGAGAGCTACTGAACAAATTGCGTCTACAGTTCAAGATGTTGCATCTGGATCCACTGAACAAATTACAAGTCTCAAGGATACAGCTATTACAGTATCACTGTTGTCTACAACTGTTGAAAACATAGCAGAAAACTCGGAAAAAGCGACGAAAACATCGAATGAGGCTTCAGAAAATGCTGCATTGGGGAACGAAGCCATCCAGAATATTATTATCCAGATGACGGGGATTAATGAGACCGTTAACCAATTATCTGATGAAGTCACAAGACTTGGAGATCGTTCAAGTCAAATAAGTGAAATTGTTGATTCAATCACTGGTATCGCAGATCAAACGAACCTTCTTGCACTAAATGCGGCCATAGAGGCTGCTAGAGCAGGTGAACATGGCCGTGGATTCGCGGTAGTTTCGGATGAAGTCCGAAAATTAGCAGAACAATCCGCTGCTTCAGCTCAGCAAATATCAGCGTTAATTTCAACCATTCAGTCAGATACTGTTCAAACAGTCGAATCGATGAGAAATACAACCGATAAAGTAACAGAAGGCATTTCACTTGTGCACAACGCAGGAGAATCATTTGAACAAATTCAGTTGTCGATTTCTAAAGTTTCAGAGCAAATTCAGGAAGTATCGAACTCTGTATTGGAAATGCGCGACGGGTCACGTAAAATGGTTGATGCCATTCAAACGTATGAACACATTTCAGAAGTTACAGATCAAGGAACGCAAGAAATGGCTTCTGCAGCAGAAGAGCAAGTTGCATCGATGGAGGAAATCGCAGCGTCATCAGCGTCTTTATCTAAGATGGCAGAAGATCTTCAAACATTAATAGGTAAATTTAAAGTTTAGTACTTCTTTTCAAACGAAAAAGAGCAGTAGACCTAAAGCAAAAAGGATCTACTGCTCTTTTTCGTTGATATTACAACAATTCGTATATTTACATCATAAGCAGTAAATGATAATTTGCATGATAATAGGAAATTAGACTTAAAATAAATTTAAGTCTGTTTAAATTCCTTTAAATTTATTTTACGAATTATACAATTTATACTAGTAAGGTAAACAAAAATAGATACATACAATGATAAGGAGTTGCAACAAATGAATTATAAAAATATTACGGTTGCCGGCAGTGGTGTTTTAGGAAGTCAAATTGCGTTCCAAACAGCGTATTTCGGATTTAATGTAAGCATTTATGATATTAACGATGAAGCTCTAGAGCGTGCAAAAGAACGAGTTGAGACGCTAAAGGCAAATTATAAAAGAGATTTAAAAGCTACAGATGAACAAGTAGATGCGGCTTATAGTCGTCTTTCTTTCTATTCAAATCTTGAAGAAGCTGTTAAAAATGCAGATTTTCTAATTGAAGCAGTACCAGAAGTAATCGACATTAAAAAGAATTTTTACGAAAACTTGGCAAAGGTTGCGCCAGATCATACAATTTTTGCAACAAATACGTCAACCATGCTTCCAAGTCAATTTGCAGAGTATACAGGTCGTCCTGAGAAGTTCCTTGCCTTGCACTTTGCAAATGAAATTTGGAAAAACAACACAGCTGAAATTATGAGGCATGAAACGACTGATAGCAATGTGTTTGATGATGTTGTGGAATTTGCAAAAGCCATTGGTATGATAGCATTGCCTCTTCATAAAGAGCAACCAGGATATATTTTAAACACGTTATTAGTTCCGTTCTTAAATGCAGCACAGTACTTAGTGGTTAATGGTATTGCGGACCCAGAAACGGTTGATAAGACTTGGATGATTGCAACTGGCGCACCAAAAGGACCGTTTGCTATTCTTGATATTATTGGAATTAACACTCCTTATAATTTATCTGTTGCAAGAGCGAATGCTGGTGATACTGAAGCGGCAAAAGTGGCAGAATACTTAAAAACAGAATTCCTTGATAAAGGAAGACAAGGTGTTCAAAATGGAAAAGGATTTTATGATTATCCAAATCCAAACTTCCTTAAAGAGGATTTCTTAAAGAACTAAAACAACAAAAATAGAAATGCAGTGTAAACATACACAGCATTTCTATTTTTTTTAGCCTAAAAGATGTTCTGTGAATTGTTCAATCAAGTTCCACTTCTCTTGATCCTTCCTGGTGACACGCCATATATAGTATGAATCAGATTCAAACTCCTCAATTGGAATCATCATGATTTCGTCTTTGATATGAGGAGGTAGAGAGTTTACAATAAACTCCGTTGCAATGGAGATGGCATTACCTCGTATCACCATTTGAAAAAGTGACTCCACGTTGTTTGAAATTAAGGCAATTGTATTTGTTGGATCGTCCAACACGAGCTTTTCAGCTGCCATTTTAATCACAGGATCATTGTATAAAACAATTGTTTCATTTTTAATTTCATTACTAGAAATGCTTTTCTTCACGGTAAGAGGAGAGTGTTTATTTACGACTAAAATAGGTGGATCTTGAATAATCGGGTCCCACGTGAGAGAGGCATCATGATTGTCTTTTGATAAAGATACAAAACCAATATCAGCATGACCACTTTTCACATGTTTTAACACAAAAGTGGTATCACCTTCCAACAGTTGTAAATTCATATGAGGAGAGTGTTTTTGATAAGATAACGTTGTGTTAATAATGCTTTGTACCATTCCTGGTGTTGTTGCGATCATGAAGTTTTCATGGCTTTTATTTTCGTAAGTAGAAATGTCCTCTTTCATTTTATCAATCTTACCGAGTATGGAAACGGCATGTTGAATCACTGTTTTTCCTATGACGGTGGGTGTCACACCTCTTCTTGTACGAATAAAAAGAGAAGTTCCAAGTTCTTGTTCAAGCTGACTAATGGAAATACTGATGGCCGGCACTGTCATGTGATTTTTTTTCGCTGCTTCTGTAAAGGAACCGAGTTCTCCAACGTCAATGAGGTATTGTAGTTGAATCATATTCATATTGCTTTCACCTTATCTTTTTACTGTCGTTATCCATAAATTATACACGAGTTTCGTTCTTAGCATTTAATGATTTATTCTTTCAAGTGGAAAGCAGATAGGGAAGGCTTTAATAGATTTTACATACTACATATGGTAATCTTCAATATACGAAATGCGAGAAAAAAAGGAGGTCAAGAAATGACAGAAATATGGGAGTCCAGCTTTTTAGAAAATCAAATGATGTGGGGATTTGAACCTGCAGATTCTGCGATTTTGGCAAAGGACTTTTTCCTTGAAAAAAAGGTGGGAAATCTATTAATTCCCGGTATCGGATATGGTAGAAATGCAAAGGTATTTATCGATAACGGAATAGAAGTAACAGGAATTGAAATATCCAAATCAGCCATTGAATTGGCAAGGGAAAATGGACTAAACATTCCTATTTACCACGGTTCAGTGTCCGATATGCCTTTTGATCAGAAGTTATATGCTGGAATCTTTTCATATGCGCTGATTCATTTACTAAACCGAGAGGAGCGCGAAAAATTCCTTCAAGATTGCTACAATCAGTTACTGCCAAACGGTTATATGATTTTTACTACAATATCAAAGGAAGCTCCTATGTATGGAAAAGGCAAACAGCTAGGTAAGGACTATTTTGAGATAACTGAAGGGATGAAGCTGTTTTTTTATGATCATGAAACAATCAAACAAGATTTTGGACAATATGGACTGTTGGAAATTTCAGAAGTTTTAGAGCCACATAAACATGCAGAAAGTAAGCCTCCGTTTCCATTTTTAATGGTGAAGTGTCAAAAGGTAAAATAATTGGATATGTAGTGTTTGATTGTCTGTTTGTTTTGTGAGAGTAGTTGTACATAATAACTGTATGAATAGGAATGGAGGGAGTGCAATCAAAGTACTATCCATGAAACAACCGTGGGCTCATCTTTTTGTGCTGGGAGAAAATAAATATGAAACACGGTCCTGGCAAACGAAGTATCGTGGTCCATTGGCCATTCATACAAGTAAAGCAATGAACAAGTCGGCAGCAAATGAAAAAGGCATTCAAACACTTTTAAACAATCATGGTATCACTCCTGATGCCCTTCCAACAGGTGTAATTATTGCTACATGCGTGTTGATGGATTGTGTTCAAATTACTGAAAACAATCAAGATCATGCCATTTTGGCAACAGGTGAAATGGTAGAGGGGAATGATTATTATTTAGGTGATTTTACTGTAGGTGGATTTGTATGGGTTGTTGAAAGCATGCAACTTCTAGATGAATTCATCCCAGCGAAGGGTCAACTTGGGCTATGGGAACATGAAATTTGAAACGGTACAAAAATCTCCAATTCATAGAATGGGGATTTTTTTGTACCTCTGATAAGCGAACTTATCGTAGTTACATAAGGTAGCTTAGAGGGTTCGTTTTTTGAGTTGTGCGTTCATCGAGAAGGATAATGCTCGTCTTTGTGGAAAGTAATGTATATGTATGTTAGGTAATTGTTACCAAAAGAGATGGAGTGTTAAAGATGAAAAGGAATGAACATACCTATTTAAACATACAAGAGCTACTTTCTATACCAACCTTATCAAGCCTACACATTAGTGAGGATGGGCAGAACGTAGCCTTTGTGAAAACGACGGCTGACTGGAACAACAATGTATATAGAAATCACATTTGGACTTATGAAAGAAATAAAGGTCAATGTTACGCATTACGAAATGATATAGAGGGTATATCTCCATTATGGTCTCCTGACTCTAGATATCTTGCATATGTCCGTTCAGTTGATGGGGAAAATCAAATCTTTATTGAGTCATTAGTTGGTGGCAGTCGTGTTCAAATTACGGATGTGGAAGAGGGAGTCAGTACATTTAAGTGGGATCCAGCTGGTAAGGGGGTTTATTATCTAGCGCCGTCAAAGGAATCTGAGAATAGTAAAAATCGTAAGGAAATGTATGGAGATTTTCAACATATAGGCAAGGCATACCAAAATCATTGTTTATATTACATTGAGCTAGCTAATGATATGAAAATATCCAAGTATCAACTAACCGACGGGAATGATTTTCATATTCAAGAATTTGATATTTCACCCAATGGAGAACAAGTTGTATTGCTAGCTACACCAAGCTCAAACAGGGAAGATGAACAAAATGGTGAGCTATTTCTACTAGATCCTAAAACGAAAACCCTACATAAATTGGAAGGAAATAAGGTAGTGGGAGGTAGCTTGTGCTTTTCACCTGATGGTACCAAACTATGTTATACAGCAAGCTTACTGGAGAAGGAACACTATCAATCACATATAAGAGACAGTACAGTAGAAATCTATCATCTTACTAGTGGAGAGCGAAAACAGCCTTTATCAGATTTTGACAGTACGGTTACGCCACTAAGGTGGACAACCCAAGGAATTCTCATCATGTGGCAGGATCAAACGAATTATCTTATTGGGTTACTTTCAGAGGATGGAAGTGTGGAGATGCTTAGTGAAACAGAGAATTGTTGCACTATGGATGCTTCGATCACACTAAATGGAGAACATTTATCATATAGTAAGGCCATGACGAATGAAACCTTTGAAGTCTATTTTGATAATCAGAAAATAACAAACGAGAATCATATATTTATAGGAAGACACACATGTAAGAGGGAGGTCATCTCATGGAAAAGTAACGATGGTCTTGAAATAGAAGGTGTCCTATCGAAGCCGGTCAACTTCGATTCAACCAAAAAGTATCCTTTATTGGTACTCATACATGGTGGTCCAAATTGGGCTTCTTTTCCCATTCATTCAGGCTGTTTTAATGAAAAATATCCTGTTGAGCAGTTTATTGAAAAGGGTTTTATCGTAATAGAACCAAACTACAGAGGAAGTACAGGGTACGGTAATGAATTCTTAAAAGCGAATTATCGAAAACTTGGAATCGGTGACTACGATGATGTGATCTCTGGCGTGGATTACCTAGTGGATAAGGGAATGGCAGATAACGATCGAGTAGGTGTGATGGGCTGGAGCCAGGGAGGGTATATATCAGCCTTCTGTTCTACATACAGTGATCGATTTAAGGCTATTTCAGTTGGAGGTGGAATTACTAACTGGATGACTTATTATACGAATACAAATCTCCCTCAATTTACGAGAATGTATTTAGGAGACACTCCATGGAATGATCCAGAAATTTATGCTAAAACCTCACCCATGAACTATATAAGATCAGCTTGTACGCCAACGTTGATTCAACATGGTGAAATGGATAAAGGAGTACCAACTCCAAATGCGTATGAGCTATATAGAGGACTAAGAGATCAGAAAGTGGAAACAGAATTAGTGATTTTTAAAGGAATGGGTTACAGTGCTAACCAACCAGGAGTGAACCTGGCGATTATGAATCAGAATTTGATGTGGTTTTCACATTATATTCTTGAGGAAAGTTTGAATGATTTTCAGGCTTTATGATAAGTGTATCTATCTATCTGAACATTTAAGACAGTCTTCATAAGAAGGCTGTTTTTTACTAACGTAAATATAGTCCAACTCCTTGTCTATAAAACAAAACTAAATATGCTAAAGTAAGATTGTTTAGTATCGGGGACGAACCCCGGTTATTACACCTACTTCATAATTTTATAGGGTGCATTGATTCGAGAATGCAAACGATTAGCGGTACTTGAAATTATTATAAATTAAGGAACAGTACCGATGTAAAATTAAGTGTATTGTCCCTTATATATAATTGCATAGTTATTTTTTTAAACCAGCAGCAAACAGGGGACCATTTACCATAATGGTCGATAGAATACGAGCTATTTCTTCAGGGGATTCTTTCCTGCCACTATTTAACCACTGCTGAATCACACCGATATGAGCTGATGCTATGTAAGATGCTAAGTATGGTCCAGGAACAAGTAAGTTTTCCTCCTTAATAAAACCAATTCCATAGATTGTTTTCCACATAAAATCTTTAAGTCTAGTTTGAAAGGAGAGATCTCCATTTGGGCCTAATACAGCTTTCAGAAATCGATTATTTTCATTTATTAACTGAAGCATTAAAATCGCAATAGAAAACGGTCCTTCATTTGAGGAATTAGATTCAAGTGTAGTTACAACACTTGGAAAGTTTAGCTCTGCAATTTTGGACATTTCAACCATAATTTCTTCCTCACATTTCGTCATTAAGTCAAATTTGTCTTGATAGTGTGCATAAAATGTCCCCCTATTAATCGTTGCTCTACTAGTAATATCTTTAACCGTAATGGATTCGAACCCCTTTTCTTCTAATAATTCTACAAAAGCATCCCGAATAGATTGTTTTGTACGAATCACACGTAAATCTGTACAATTTTCTTGCATATGTACCATTCCTCCTGATTTTTAACGACACAATTATAGAAAGTGTTCCGTAACCAACAGATGAGTCTTTTTTGCTTATTGAAACGATTCTAGTACTCAAATTATAATTTGATTGTAACGAGAAAAGCAACACGTTGTTGTTTAATAAAGAAGGAGGAATTAGTATGTTTAAAAATAAATTAGCTTTGGTTTCACCAATTATTGCATTGGCCATTATTTTTGTTTTTTCATTAACATTATTTCCTTCGGTTCAGCCGCAACCGAAAAACCTACCTATCGCAATTGTAAATGAAGATGAGGGAGTGGAAATTTCAAATCAACCAAAAATGAATATGGGTCAGACCATTGTAGAGATGATCCAAAAGTCTTCAGCAACTTCAGAGAATAAAGACCCTGCTGTAAAATGGATGAAAGTAAAAAACGTTGAGGAAGTCCAGAAAGGATTAGACGAACAAAAGTATTACGGTGCTATAGTCATTCCAAAAGATTTTAGTGCAAAACAAGCTTCTTTACGAACACCAGCACCTTCTACACCAGAAGTACAAATATATATCAATCAGGGAATGAATATGGCAGCTTCAACAATGGCAGGACAGATTTTAAATGGAGTAGTAGACAATATGAACATCACTGTCCGAAAGCAACTTCTTGATGGTTTTGAAAAGCAAGGAGCTACTTTAACGGTAAAACAGGCAGCAAGCCTTGCTATACCCATTGCAAAGAAAGTAACAATTGTAAATGAAATTGGAACCAATAGCGCTAACGGAAATTCTCCTGTTTCTCTATTCCAGCCATTATGGATGGCAAGTTTGGCTATTGCTGCTATTCTTTATATATCCATTAACAAACTTCCAATCACTACTCGTAAAGAGCGTCTTGTGACAAAAATAGGACAGATTTTAATGGGGGCAATCGGAGCACTGGTCATTGGATTTGGTTTAACTTGGATTGCGGATGGAATGGTAGGGCTAAATATTCCGGATTTTATGGATACAGCATTGTTTTTAACGATTACATCATATAGCTTCTTCTTAATGATTTCAGCTGTATTTTCGTTAGTTGGATTAAAGGGTATCCCCATCTTTGTATTATTGCTATTCTTTGGAGCACCTTTACTGGCCATGCCACCTGAAATGATGACTCCATTTTATCAGGATTGGATTTATTCTTGGCTACCAATGCGATTTATGATACAAGGCTTAAGAGAAATCTTCTTCTTCGATAATGGATTATCATGGGACATGGTTTCTGTCCTTGTTTGGATTGGTTTAATTAGCTTGTTCATTACACTAGGTACGGCTCTAAAATCTACTAAAGGAAGAGAGGAAATAACAGCCTCTCAAAACATATAGGCATAAACGATTTGAATAGAAATATGTTGATATATATTTGGCCGTTTCTCTTAACGAGAAGCGGCTATCTTGTAAGTTTGTGAAAAAATGTCTGTAAAATATAATTATTTTTAATAAGTTGTTAGTGTTAAACAAGCAGTTGACTACTATTATTCGTTTGGATAGTTAACTGTAATACTAAGTTGCTTGTGAAAAGAGCATACACAATACGAATGCTTTTTACTGCTTCAAACAAATTTTCAACACTAGTGAGGAAGTATTGGTTTTATATAAATTAACCTGTTTGAAAAGAGGGATCTACAAACGAAGTATATGTTTCAACAGACGATGCAACAAACACTGTTTGAGTCCGATGCATCGGTGTTTGAAAGGTGTTTGAAAATATGTTTTGTTATTAAATTGTTTAAAGTTTGATTATTCTTCTGTGCTGTTTGAATGGAAAGGTACAATAGTGAATGGTTAGGAGATTCATTTTTTGAATCTAGAATGTTTTCCGAATTTTGAAACCCTTTGGTAGTATAATTCGTAATACTAGTTAATATGAGGAGGTGACCTATGAAAAAGATAGGGATCATGATTGTTGGATTCATACTGTTCACTTTTATCGTTGGATGTTCAAACGGGGATGATAAAGGTATTACTAATGAAAAGGCAGAGGAAATTGCGATGAAACAATTTGAAAGAGATGTTCGTGAGTACAACACTGATGCAGATGAAGAGATTAAAATGAATGAGTTTGAATTACTTACAGATGAGACAAATTTAGATACACAAAAGAAAACGTGGGAAGTATCTTTTAATTATATCAACGGTCAAACGAAGAAAAAAGTTAAGACGAATGCAGTTGCCCAATACAGCATTAATATGAAGGGAGAGGTTATCGGTAAGTTTTTATCGTTTGATTAAAGGTAGAACCGGAAAACAAGACGTTAGGAGGAGCCATTAAATTGATTCAAATAAAAAAAGCCAGTGCATTGCATGTAGAAGGAATTGTAAAGGTTTGTGCCGATGCAAACCTGAGCAACATACAGTGGATTATATACAGATTCATATATTGAAAGTCTCATTCATGAATATTATTCTCTTGATCGAATATTACAGGAGGTTACAGATTGCTCCAAAAGCTGGGGAGGCTATTTTGTTGCCACAGACAATGATCGTGTAGTTGGGGCAGGTGGTGGAGGAATGATTAGCGAGACAGCTAGTGAAATTTATGTATTATACTTAAGTCCTGTTAGACGCAATGAAGGAATAGGTAGTCTACTTCTTGATGCCATTACGAGTCAACAAAAGGAATGGCAAGCTACTGAACAATGGATATCTGTACAAAAGGGAAATATCAAAGGCATTCCTTTTTATGAAGCAAAAGGTTTCAAACAACAATATGAAGAAGAATCAGATGGTTATGTTTCTTTAAGATATATGAGGACTTTATGATTTCTTAACAAGGAAAACCCTGTATCAGTGTAGAATTAGATATAAAGGGTTTTTATTTTTATAGGACGAATGGATGTTAAAGATGAAGATTGGATCTTTGTTTTTTGAAGAGAGAAAAAGAGAAAGTAGCTTACCGTTTAAGATTATTAGACAAATGTATATTCCTTTAATTGTTGTGATCCTTATTCTTAGTGTTGGATTTGGCATTCATTTCTTTATTCATTCAGCTTTGCTACTTGGTGCTGTATCCTCCTTCATCGATGGAATAGAAGGTTATCTGTTGAAAGATACGAAAAAGCGAATGATAACAGATTTTGGTATGTCTCTCCTTTTTGTTGTTATAATTTTTTTGTAAATACGAAAACAAATGATAAATCTTATAAAGTGTATAAGTACCGCTGAAAAGGAAATAATAGGGACTCATTCTTAGAAACAGGTGATGATATTGTCTTTTCGTGGAGATGCCCATAAACTTTATAAGAAGTTGACAAAAATACATACAAATGAGACACCATTGAAACAGCAAAAGGAATTAGTTGAAATCCAAGAGATTCTCACTTTTTATGAATCTCATGAAACATCCACTCTTAAGCTCATATATTATCGAATGATTAAGGAAAAACAAGCGTCTGGAGTCATTCCTATTTTTGTCACATCTGTACCATGGTTCTTTTTTCTATTTTCTAAGCAGTTACAAGAGTTTCTTTTTAGAGACGGGAGTTTACATTTTCTCATATTTGGCTTTTTTTATATGGTCACACTCACAGTAAGTGTGATCCTTCATTTTCGTGAGAAAGCCTGGGCTTCCGTTCATGTCGAAATTATTCAAAACATCATGGAGCAACGAAAAAGTATAGAATAGAAAATTAGGTCTTACTTTCAAGAAGGAAGTAAGACATTTTTGTGGAATCTTACTGTAGGAAACAAGGTAGTTTAGGAGGCTACGTTTAAAATGGCAGTATATTTAGATGAAAATAAAAAGATGGAAATACGCCCGTATGAAGCGAAGGATTTTGATCACATTCAATGTTTGAATAAAGAAGAGGGTTGGAATAACTTAGTAGAAAATGATCGAAATACGAAAGAAGGATGGGAAAAATCCAATATAGCATATGTAGTAGTATCCGAGGATCACGGAATGATTGGATATGTTAGAGGACTAACTGACGGTCATATTAGTCTATATATTTGTGAATTATTAATAGATAAAAGATTCAGAGGAATAGGATTAGGAAAAGAGATATTGAAGTATATACATTCGGAGTATCCTCAAACAAGAATGGAAATGCTTGCAAGTAGCTCTTCTCACACCTATTACGAAAGCCAAGGTTTTCGCAGCTTTTATGGATATAGGAAAGCTTATGGAGAATAAACTTGTTGTAGGGAATTGGACAGCTGAATCAGAAATTCAGTTCACATACCGTAGAAAATATTGAGGAAAGAAGGTGCTTTTTGTGAACAAATTCGTTCGTTGGTTGATGGTAGGTTTCATTCTAGTTCTTGCGGTGATGCTTATCAAGCAAGGCCTTGATTTATGGTCACTCGGAACAAACGTGGATGGTGATGGAATTGGAGTTTACTTCCTAGGCCAGGAAATAAACGATCGTGTTCCAGAGGAAAATATCCCCACATATTCAATTGGCTTTCTCATTTCAGGTTTACTTGCCATATTACTGATTCCAGCCGTGTTGAGGATTGCTAGTAAAACAGTTAATCGTTGAAATCACAAATAAATATTACTAGAGAAATGACTACTAAGAACTGAATAAAAAGTCAGTAAAGAAAAGTGTTCTGTGATGCAGAATGCTTTTTTAAATTGCCAGACAAACTAAAGGATCTAATGAGTTATTGACAATGAGCAAAGAAAATAGTAAAGTTATCTCATATTCGAGATATTTTAAATTGAGATATTAGATGTTACTTCATCATTGTTGAAAGACAATAAAGTATAAGTATAAAATTTTGAAGGAGTGATTATATGGGGTTTTCATGCAAAACCTACAACACATATTGGGAACGTACAAGTGAAGGTTGCGATATTTTAGAACAAACAGCTCTAGCAGTAAAACTAACAACGGATGGAACAACAAGTTTTCTAACACTTGAACAACCTAAAGGTGTAACACCAAAACAAGGGAAAACTACAGGATTATATCATTTTGCAATTTTATTACCTGAAACAGCAGATTTAGCTAATATTGTCATTCGTTTGGTTAATGAAGGAATTCAATTTGGGTCATCTGATCATCTAGTAAGTGAGGCATTGTATTTACATGATCCAGATGGCAATGAAATTGAAATTTACCGTGATCGTGTTCCTTCTGAGTGGGAATGGAATAATAAAGAAGTGAGAATGACGGTAGATCCATTAAATTTTGATGAGTTATTAAAGCACGCAAACCCAAATGTTACATGGAAAATGCCGGATCAAACTGTAATGGGGCACATTCACTTACATGTCTCAGAATTAAGGAAGACAGAGGAATTTTATGTAAAGGGACTCGGTATGAATGTGGTTAATCGCTTTGGAAGACAGGCACTTTTCTTATCATACGGTAACTATCATCATCACGTTGGTGTGAACACGTGGAACGGTGAGGGTGCACCAGCTCCGGCAAAGAGTAGTGTTGGGCTTGAATCCTATACACTCATTTTTGATAATGAAGAGGCTCGTAAGAAAGTCTTAGTCACGCTAAATGAATTCGGTGCTGAGGTAGAGGAAGAGGGCGATTATTTTATAACGTATGATCCTTCTGGAAATCGTATTAAGTTAGCGGTCTAAGGTTGTGTTACTTATTAATGTAAACAAAAGGCTCGGACTAAGATCCGAGCCTTTTGTTATACATTCTTTTATCCTAGCACAATACCGTTTTATCCTTAAAAGAATCTCTTCTTCCAAAAGATTACGGCTGTAATACTAGATAATATAAAAGAGATGCTGATTGCAACATAAAAGGAAAAAGGGTAGTTTTGGAATGGTATCGGGACGTTCATGCCATAGAAACTTGCAACCATAGTAGGCAGGGCCATAATAATGGTAATAGAAGTTAGAAATTTCATGACAATGTTCACGTTATTTGAAATGACCGAAGCAAAGGCATCCATCATACCACTTAGGATGGATGAATGAGTTTCAGCCATTTCAATCGCCTGTTGGTTTTCGATGATGACATCTTCTAATAAATCCTGGTCGTCATCATACATTTTTAAATAATTACTCTTTAGCATTTTCTGCATGACAATATTATTTGATTTAAGTGAAGTGGTGAAATACACAAGACTTTTTTCTAAATTCAACAATGAAAATAGTTCTTTGTTTTTCATAGATTGATGTAGTTCTTTTTCAATTGAATCTGTCATTTTGCTGATTTGTTTTAAGTTTTTCAAGTAGGAAGTAGCGATAAAGTACAGAAGTTGATAAGAAAATCTCGTCTTTTTATAGGTGTAGAACTTCTTCACTTTATTTTGTGAGAAGACATGAAAAATCGGATTATCTTTTAAACAAACAGTAACAAAACAATCTTTTGTGATAATCATCCCTAAAGGAATCGTGTCAAAGATTGGTATTCCCTTTTCATTTTTAGACGCTAGCGGAATATTGACAATAATTAAAACCGTGTCCTCATCCTTTTCAATTCTTGAGCGTTCCTCTTCATCTAGTGGATCTTTTATAAATTCAATCGGAATTTTCAATGTTTCGGATACTTTCTTCATTTCTTCTTCGCTGGGTGAAACCATGTTGATCCAGCAGCCATGTGCTTTATCAGATATTTCTTCTAGCACACCATTTTCATTTGATAAATAATACTTAAGCATGTAGTACAACCTCCTCATTTTAAAAGGAAGTCAAGAAAACACCTGCCGTATAAAAGGAGTTGAACATTGATTAGTATTTAATCCTAGGAGTAATGGTCCGTTCATGACTTCCTCTAAATACCTACTGGGATCCGGTTCGCATTTTCTACTACTCAAACAACTCAACTCCTATCTTTTAGAATACTTACCTAATCATACTAAGACATTATATGCTTGTAAACTCAAATTGGCATTATCGATATAAAGGATAAATGTGGTAATAAATATCGTGCGTTGTTTAAGTGACAAAGGTAAAATAGTTGTGTAGACAATCTGTATCTCAACATAATTTCACTAAAAAGGCAGGTCGTTAAATGGGAGAGTTTTATTACTCAAAGAAGAAAAAGATTCGTGGTTGGAAGCGACATATACGAAAGATTGATAGATGGAAGAAGGAGGTAATGGAGTTCGACTTGGAACTTGTTCGTACCTATCAGAGAGATTATGCAAAACTATGGATTCATCCATTCTATTCGTTAGAGCGTACACATCCACCTGCTTGGTATAATCGTCTGTTGTTAGAAGCGATGTTTGATGTTTATTTTAACTGGCATGAACAAATGTCAAAAGAGAGTGATGATTTTTATTTAAAAATGTGGCTCTTTGATCCCCAGTTTATAAACTCTCAAATTGTTGCCGCGTATGAAGAGTTAAAAGACTATTATTCTCAAGTCTTTGAACAACGAGCCCGAATCAAACCGTTTCCATTATATAAATTCAATTCACTATCAGAAAAAATTGAGATGTTTGACTGGGAGTTACATATAGACAGTGAAAACTACGACTCTGTGGACTTGCTAGAGGATATCAAAGAAGGATGGCGTACGGAAAAACAAGTGAATAACATTAGAAAGAAAGCCTATAAAACTGAAGTAATGGAATCAAACAATAGGACTCATTATATCTATCATGTAGATGTTGGAGATATATGGATCGGTAGTTTGAAGCGTGATCATCGTTAACTTTGGTCTATAAAACTAGAAGATGTAAGTAAACTATGACAAATTTTCTGAAACTTTTTCATCGTTCGCTCGTACATGAAGGTGGGGAGGGATAACATGAAAAAGTGGATGTTAAGCATAGGATTGTGTCTTATCGTAATAGGATGTTCTAATGCAGAAGTGGTGGTTACACCTGATGATCGTCTCGTCACGTATAACGTTAAGAGCGAGGCAAAGTTATCTAAGGATGAATTAGAGATCGTCACCAAGCAGATTGAAGAAGCTCATACCATTATTCATGACATCATTGAGACTGATTATGTGCCGGCAAAAAATATAGACATTGTCTTACATAAGGAAAAAGGAACTTCTCATGCCGATGTTAATAAAGTTGTTTTATATGACCATCTTGGTGCGTATCCGATTTATCACGAATTAACTCATGCATTATTGGGTTATGGAAAAGTAAAGGATGGGTCGTTTGGCGGTGGAGCGGGATTTTTTACACAGGAAGGATTTGCCGAGTATATAGAAAGTCTATATGGGTCTGTTCGTCATATACCAGGTGAAGATATATCCTCACATAAAATGATGAGGCAATTCTTGGAGAATGAACGAAATGTACCGCTATCTAGACTGACTGACAATGTAGTTAGTGAGTCGTATTTCAGATTTGTAGAAACACAGGAGGAGAGTTCCCTTCAGTTTATTAGCTATATCCATGCTGGTTCATTCGTCACTTATCTGATTGATGAATACGGACTTTCTTCATTTGAGAAAATCTATAATGTCGAGAATTTACATACTGCCCTGAAAGATGTATATGGTAAGGATATAGAAAAATTAGAACAAGAATGGTTGGAGTATATACGTAGTTCTGAAACTCCGTTCAATGACGAAGAGAAAAAGAGCATCAAAGGATATGATCAAATCGAAAAGTCTATTTTGCAAATAAATAAACGATATTTTTAAGTCAAACCGGCCGTTATGGTTGGTTTTTTTTTATAGGGTGAAATTTGCGCAGAATCAGCAATCAAGGAGAAATATAGATCCTTGTAGAATCATATAGTTAAACACTTCGTATTGGTTTTATTCATTAGAAAAATCTGATAAGTATTTTTAAAAATATGTCACAAGTCACCTTCCTTAATCGTCATGTGTGTAGAACCATGGAAAAGGAGACGATGACGATGGAAAAGGTGAAAACAATTGTTGTGGTTGGTGGAGGATACGCAGGAATAAACTTAATTGCTGCACTGAGTAAAGAGTTTCTTCAAGAAAATCTTAAGATAATTCTTATTGATAAAAACAGCTATCATTTTAAAAAGGTAAAATTATTTAAGGCAATTGTAAATGAAAGTTCAGCTGCCTTACACACTCCGTTAACAAACTATTGTAGGCAAGGTGTTGAATTTATACAGGGTGAGTTAATGAGTAACAATCATGAGGTAAAGCAAGTGAGCATACGTACAGAGGATGGAACTTGTGTGGAGCTGGAATACGACAAGTTGGTTATTGCTATCGGTAGTGTAGTACGTGAAGTAAGCGAAGAACAGGGAGGTATTGCCCTTACGAATGTTCAGAATGCAAAACGAATCAGGCAGCATATTCTGGAGGAAATCTCTTCTAGCAAAGACCCGTTACGACTAGCAATTGTGGGTGGTGGCATAACGGGTATTGAAACAGCAATGGAAATTCGTGCTTGGCTCAATGATGAACGGAAAAATGAAGTTGAACTCTTTCTGATTAATCATAAACAACGATTAATGACCGAGGCACCAAGTAAAATAAGTGAGAAGTTAGAAAACAGAATCACACAGCAAGGAATACATGTCATCCAACAAAAGAAAGCGGAACAATTTGTAGACAAAACACTTAAGTTCTCGGATAAAACAGAACTTGAAGTGGATGTATGTATATGGACGCTTGGCTTACGTCCTCATCCCAGCCTCAGAGAATTAGATCTACCTTTAAATGAGGAAGGAAGAATCAAAGTAGATTCGTGGTATCGTATTCAGGAAAGAGAGAATCTATACGCAATAGGAGACTGTGTACAAGTGACAGAGGACACATGCGGGAAGATATCACAAATGAGTTGTAAAGAAGCAATATCACAGGCGCAGAGACTGAGTAAAATTATAAAAGCAGATTGTGAAGGGTACAACGAAACTCCTCATCAAATTTATCCGGATTTGTTATGTATTGGGCTAGGCCCAAATGATGGATTTGTGTGGGCAAAGAAATGGGGAATTCATTTCGTTCTCACTGGTAGATTGGCAGAGAGAATTAGAGAGTATACATGGAATGTAGGAAGTTTGCATCAATAAGTCTATATAAAAAAGGAGGATGAGGATGGAGATTCAAAATCTATATTCTCAGTTTCAACCATTGCTGTTTTCTATTGCGTACAGAATGCTCGGAACCGTGTCAGAAGCAGAGGATATCGTTCATGATGTGTATTTACAGGTAAGTGAAAAGACATTGAATCATGTGGAAAATAAAAAGGCTTATTTATGCAGGATGGTTACGAACAAGTGTATAGATTATGTAAAATCAGCCGCACATCAGCGTGAAGTGTATACGGGTCCTTGGCTTCCTGAACCTCTTATCCTAAACGATGATGATCCTGCCCTGCATGTGATAAAAGGAGAAGATGTGTCATTTGCCTTTTTACTGTTATTACAGAAATTGAATCCCGTTGAGCGGGCAGTATTCATTCTTAGAGAAGTACTAGACTATGAATATGTAGCAATTTCGCACATGCTAAAACGAAGTGAACCAACTTGTAGAAAAATATATAGCCGTGTGAAGAAAAAGTTTCCGATTCATCAAGAAGAACTCGAAGGAACAAAGACACAAGCGAATAATGAAGTAATACAAAACTTTGTATTTGCCTTGCATCAAGGAAATATTGAGAGAATAGAAGAATTATTGAATCAAGATGTAACGCTGTATTCTGATGGTGGAGGTAAAGTTTACGCGGCGCTTAAACCGATCAATACTAGAAATCTGGTTGTACGTTTTCTTACAAATATCCTTGCGCAAAATCAACATGCAGAAGAGATAAAGGTGCAATTTTCAAACGTAAATGGTGAATTAGGACTCATTATAGAAGGTGCTGACCATATTAAAACGGTCTTTAGCTTTCAAGTTCACAACAATCAGATACAAGATATTTATATTGTGAGGAACCCTGATAAGCTTAAGCATGTTACTTTTAAGTAGAGTAATCGAAATAGGTTGTAGGATTCATAACCATCTATTTAACCATTTTGTTCGATACTAAAGGAAAAGGTGTAGTGAAACATTAGGAACAAGGCCACTCGCCAAGACCAACAATCATTTGAAATCAGAATTAAAAATGTCCGGAAATCGCCGATAAGAATATAATTTCGCCGATAATATTTAAGTAGTTTCCTAGATACATCAATCCACCTCAAAATCTATAAAAGTTTCACCAACCTTGGCGGCGACCCTGTTTTTTGGAATTGAGAGGACTAGTATAGTCGTTTGAGGAATGTATGAGCTGTGTAATACAGCTCTGTTTCTTTATGAGTGGAACTTTTATGTGAAACTTACTTGCATTATATCCGTATTATATAGTAGCAAGTAAGGTAAGAAGGAGGAACAGCATGATTCAGATTCTATTGTCTATTATTTTAATACTATCACTTATTTTTTCAATCATGTTTGTTGTACGGAAACGGAAAAAGGCAGGAATAACCGGTTATAAAAGTATGTTAACATCAATATGTTTCTATCTTATTGGGTTAACAAATCTTTGCGCATATTGGTTTGATTTTATAGGGGTATGGAGTTGGTGTATCACATTTATATTATTGATAATGGGTGCTTATTTTACAAAATATATGTCAATCGTGGAAAAGTGATGGTCTCAAATTCATAGGAAATAGGAGAGAAACTATGGAAAATAAAATAACGTTTATTCAATCAACACAATTAGCTAAAGTGGATTATCCGTATGCAAGTACTGTACCAGCAGGAATGAATTTGTTATTTTTGGCAGGATCTTGTCCTCTTGATCTAGACGGTAAGGTGCCGTATATCGATAATTATGAGAAGCAGGCAAAGCTTTGTGTGGATAATATGAAGCAGGTGTTAAAAGAAAGTGGAGCAGCTCTTACAAATATTGTCTCTACGAGAGTGTTAGTGGCAACTCAAAACCAATCTGATTTGGTTACGGTTTGGAGAACGATACGTGAAGAATTCGGTGACTATAATGTTCCAAGTACGTTAACAGGGGTGACGGTGCTAGGGTATCCCAATCAATTGGTAGAAATTGAAGCGGTCGCTGCAGTAGAAACAAAATGATAAACTAGTTAGAAGTATAAATGGTTTACTAGTAGTAAAAAGCTATAGTCTAATCTTAAAGGAGAGATACATATGTCAACAATAGAAGGATTGATTCCTGTCACAGGTGGGAACGTTTGGTATCAATTACACGAAAATAAGTCTGGAAAAACACCTGTTATCGTCTTGCACGGAGGCCCTGGGTCTTCTCATTATTCCATGCAAGGGTTAAACGCACTTTCTGAAGATCGAACTGTCATTCTATACGATCAATTAGGATGCGGGAAGTCTGATCGTCCTGACGATGATTCGTTGTGGAACATCAATCGGTTTGTTGAAGAGCTAGGAAAAATACGTGAAGCTTTAGGACTTGAGGAGTTTCATATACTTGGCCATTCATGGGGAACGACACTTGCAGCTGCCTATTATTTAGCCAAGCCAGAAGGAGTGAAGAGTATCATTTTCTCAAGCCCCTGCTTAAGTGCCCCTCTTTGGGCAGAAGATCAAGTGCGTAATCGAGAGCTGCTTCCTGAGGATGTGCAGCAAACGTTAAAGAGATGTGAAGATAATGGTACAACTGATTCTGAAGAATATAAGGAAGCGACGAAGATTTTTAATCAACACTTCGTTTGCCGACTAAGTCCTTATCCGGAGTTCTTTAAAGAAGGAAAGAAGTATCAAAATCCACATGTTTATAACATCATGTGGGGACCTTCTGAATTTCATGTCACAGGGAATTTGAAAAGCTTTGACTGCACAGGAGAGTTAAACACAATCAACATACCAACACTTTATACATGTGGTCGCTATGATGAAGCAACTCCAGCTTCAACTGAGTATTTTCATACACTCACACCAAACAGCAAATTCCATGTGTTTGAACAAAGTGCCCATATGCCTTATATTGAAGAAACACAAGAGTATGTCAGGGTTATAAGAGAGTTTTTAAACGAACAGTAAAATAAAAAGTGTAGGGCAAGAACTTTCTGCCTACACTTTATTTTATTCGCTCTTAATAATCTGTTACGGTTAATTTTCGATCTAAGTAGGATTCTATAACTTCACTTATTTGGAAGGATACTTGAGGCAAATCGTAGTTTTCAAAAGAGTGTTCACACTCTTTTTTGTAACGAATGGTTTTGTCATAATCAGCCATATGGTTTCCAATTGCTACTGGGTCATCCCCACGTTCTTGTTGTCTTTCAATGACGGTGTCACGGCTTGCAGAGATGAATAGACGGACGACTTGATCTTTGTACAGGTCT
The DNA here is from genome assembly GCA_008364785.1 of Bacillus sp. BGMRC 2118. Taxonomy (GTDB): domain Bacteria; phylum Bacillota; class Bacilli; order Bacillales; family SA4; genus Bacillus_BS. The sequence continues at coordinate 280,199 of VTTJ01000007.1, forward strand.
TTCAACCGCTGTGCACCTTCAATATTCAGCGTTAAATAAATCACTTTATGCTTCTCAAAGATTCTGCGGATGTCGATTTCACGTATACCGTAATAGTGACCGTGTAAGTAAACACTTTCAATAAATTCGTCTTGTTCTTTCATTTGAAGAAATGTTTCTTCCTTAATAAAATGATAGTCTTTTCCGTTTGTCTCATAAGGGCGCGGGGAACGAGTGGTGAATGAAGGAACAGTCTCCATATCAAAGGTAGTGGACACCATATTCGCTAATGTTTTTCTTCCAGAACCGTCTGGACCTGTGTAAATGAAGATCATTTCCTTTTCGCTTAGTTGGTACATAGACTCCTCCTTGATTATTATTTGATAATTCTGTCAATATCGTACCATATTTGGTACATTCAGTGTTAGTTGAATAAGAAGAGAACCCTAGTGATACTACTATATGTACAACTGAGCTAGTACTACGACAAATAGGTTCAAGCTTTTTTTAAGAGCCTATTTTCTATTTAATGTTTTGTGGTAAAATAGTGACTATTACATAGCCTGACATATAGATAGGCATAAATATAAGGTTTTAGAAAGGTTGAGAAAGAGTGGAACATAATTCCTCCAATTTTATTCGAAATATTATCGTAAGCGATTTAGAGTCTGGTAAACGAACACATGTGACAACGCGTTTCCCCCCAGAGCCGAATGGATACTTACATATTGGTCATGCGAAATCGATTGTGATTAACTTTGATTTGGCAGATGAATTTAACGGGAAAACGAATCTTCGTTTTGATGATACAAACCCTGTAAAGGAAGATATTGAGTTTGTTAATGCAATCAAAGAGGATATTGAATGGCTTGGATATGAATGGGATGGTTTGTTTTTCGCATCTGATTACTTCCAAGAGATGTATGAACGAGCAGTTCTGTTAATTAAGAAGGGTAAAGCGTATGTGGATGATTTATCTGCAGATGAAATTCGTGAATACCGCGGGACATTGAAGGAGCCTGGGAAGGAAAGTCCTTACCGTAACCGTTCAATTGAAGAAAACTTGGACCTGTTTGACCGTATGCGTAAAGGTGAATTTGCCAACGGAGAAAAGGTGCTAAGAGCGAAAATTGATATGAGCTCTCCAAATATCAATTTACGTGATCCGGTCATCTACCGTATTTCTCATGCTACTCATCATAATACAGGGGATGCTTGGTGTATTTATCCGATGTATGCATTTGCTCATCCGTTAGAGGATGCGATTGAAGATGTTACACATTCAATCTGTACTACGGAGTTTGAAGATCAACGTCCACTGTACAATTGGATTGTAGAAGAGTGTGAAATGACGAGCACACCCCAACAAATTGAGTTTGGTCGCTTAAACATAACGAACGCTGTGATGAGTAAGCGTAAGCTGAAGCAGCTGGTGGATGAAGGAATTGTTGACGGCTGGGACGACCCACGTATGCCAACGATTTCCGGATTACGAAGAAGAGGGTACACACCGGAGGCAATTCGTGAATTCGTAAGGGAAACAGGTATTTCAAAAGGGTCTGGATTTGTAGATGCTCAAATGCTGGATCATTTCGTTCGTGAGGACTTGAAGCTTAAGGCTCCTCGTACCATGGGAGTATTACGTCCGTTAAAGGTTGTCATTACGAACTATCCTGAAGGACAAGTGGAAATGCTGGAAGCTGAAATCAATCCGGAAGTTCCTGAAATGGGTACAAGACAAATCCCGTTCTCAAGAGAAATTTACATTGAGCAGGACGATTTTATGGAAGATCCACCAAAGAAATACTTCCGTTTATTCCCTGGTAATGAAGTCCGCTTAAAGCATGCTTATTTCATCAAGTGTGAAGAAGTGATTAAGGACGAAGATGGAAATGTTATTGAAATTCACTGTACGTATGATCCGGAAACGAAGAGTGGTTCAGGCTTTACTGGTCGTAAAGTAAAAGGAACATTGCACTGGGTAGAAGCGACGCAAGCAGTACCTGCTGAATTCCGTTTATATGAGCCGTTGCTAACAGATGATAGTGAAGAAGAGGTAACAGAGGAAACAGAAGTAGAAAAGACATTCCTTGATCAAATTAATCCGAACTCTCTAGAAATCATTAATGGCTTTATTGAACCAAACTTAAAGGATATCGAACCACAAACGAAGCTGCAATTCTTTAGACATGGTTACTTTAATGTGGATCCGAAGCATACAACGAAGGACAACATTGTGTTTAACTTAATTGTCTCATTGAAGAGCTCGTTTAAATTATAAAGGAGAAGACCTGCAGTCAGATGCAGGTCTTTATTCTTTACAGACGGATAATACCTGCTTCGACTTTAAGAGAGAGGCGCCTGATGTTTACTTTCAGGTCAAATATAGATATAGTAAAAGAATTATAGACGTATCATATCAAACAGAACTGAAATGGAAAGGTACCAAGATGATTATCGTAAAAGATTTTTTACTTCAATTAACGCTGATGATAATGCCTATTTTTATTTATTTCACGGTTGTCACAGAACGGGTTAAAAACGAATTAAATAAAAAGGGAATTATGGTCATCTTATGGGGAATATCGATAGTACTATGTATGTCCTTTCCAGTGAGTATTGGTGACCAAGCCCGTATAGATTTACGCATTATCCCGTTATTGCTTGGGACTCTATATGGAGGCTTTTGGCCGGGAATTATTCTTTCAGCTTTAATCATAGGCTATAGGCTTCATGCAGGATTTAACATAGGTTTTCAAACGACATGGATGGTGTTGTTGTTTACGATGCCTGTTATCTTGTTTGTACAACGACACTATGAAACATTTAAAAAAGAAAAACGAGTTGCTTATTCGATGTTCCTTGCTAGTTATTATTGTATAGTAGGTATTTTGATTTCTGGTGTGATTAGAGGTTTTATAATTGAACAACTAAAAATTCAACTTATCTTCTTTCTCTTTGTTGTTATTGTAACGTGGGTATTTACAATAATTTATGAAACATTCAGGGAAATGCATCTATTTCGAATAGAGGTGCAAGACACTGAGAAATTCCGTATTATTGGTGAGCTTACGAGTGTGTTTGCTCACGAGATTCGGAATCCGATGCAAGTAACACGTGGTTTTTTACAGCTGTTAAATGAGGATGTGACAACAGAAAAGAAGAAGGAATATATACATATGTCAATTGAAGAGCTCGATCGTGCAAATGGAATTATTGATGACTTTTTATCATTTGGCAAACCCACAATTACTGACTTTGAAAAAGTCGATGTCAGTAATCAGTTAACACGAGTAGCCAATATGATCCAAAGCCTCTCCTTGAATCACCCTGTAGAGATTCAGACAGAACTTGCGGATCATGCCTTTATCCATGTACATCCACAAAAGTTTAACCAAGCCTTACTGAACATATTAAAAAATGCGATTGAGTCAATGCCATATGGTGGGCTCGTGAAGATTTCTTCAAGTAAAAGTGAGGATGGTTTAGTGAAAATTAGGATTCAGGACCACGGAATCGGGATGACTAAGCAGCAAATTGACATGCTGGGAACACCGTATTATTCATTAAAAGAAAATGGAACAGGTCTTGGAATGATGGTTAGTTTTCAAATTATCCAATCGTTTAAAGGTAAAATTCATATAAACAGTGAAAAGAACAAGGGCACGGAGTTTATTATAATTCTACCAGCTGTATCATGATGGTGGATTGAAAGAAAGGTGTAGCAATGGATTTTGACAAAATCATGCAGGAACTTGAAGCATTAGGAACAGAACGTACGAAAAAGACATATATCAGAAATGGTGCACAAGAACCGCTATTCGGTGTGGCAACAGGAGCAATGAAGCCATTAGCGAAGAAAATTAAGATAAACCAGGCTTTAGCCGAGCAATTATACGCATCAGGAAATTATGATGCGATGTATTTTGCCGGAATCATTGCAGATCCAAAGGCGATGACGCATGCTGACTTTGACCGCTGGATGGATGATGCGTACTTTTTCATGTTATCTGATTATGTGGTGGCTGTTACATTAGCAGAAGCAGATATTGCCGAGGATGTTGCCGATCGATGGATTGCAAGCGGAGATGAGCTTCGAATGTCAGGAGGATGGAGCTGTTATTGCTGGCTGCTTGGAAATCGAAAGGATATCGAATTCGATGCTGAGAAGATTAGCGGTATGCTGGACCATGTACTAGAGACGATTCATGATGCTCCAACTCGCACAAAATCAGCGATGAACAGTTTTATCTACACCGTTGGAATTTCGTATGTACCTCTTCATGAAAAGGCAATGGAGATTGCGAAAGCAGTGGGACCAGTTGAGATTAAGAAGGATGGTAAAAAGAGCAGTTTCCTGCAAGCATCTGAAACGATCCAAAAAGAAGTGAATCGAGGGAAAATTGGATTTAAACGTAAATATGTAAGGTGTTAAGAAAAAAATGTCGCTTATCTTTCAAGTAATGCGACATTTTATTTTGTGTTTAATTAGATTGTTTTAATTCTCATTGTTAAGTATTGTGAGCGACACCCTAGTGAAAAGTGAGCTAAATAGCTTGATCATGAGTATACTTACTAGGGAGAATCATAAACAATCATAAACAGAAGAGGTGGGGAAGTTGATAAAGTTAGTAATAGGAACTACGTCTTTACTATTTATCATGATCGGCATGTTACACATGTATTGGGCATTCGGTGGTAAATGGGGAGTAAATTCTGTTCTGCCAACTGATGATGATCGTACACAACCCGTTTTACAACCAAGAATGGGAGGTACACTCTTTATCGGATTGCTTTGCTTTTTTGCATCTGTACTTCTATTTGTTCAACTTGATATGATCACAACCATCCAATCCTCTCCTCTTTCAAAATGGCTTTGTGTAGCTGGGGGAATTGTCTTCTTGTTACGTGCCATAGGTGAAGGGAAATATGTAGGATTTTTCAAGAAAATTAAACATACAACATTTGCGAAACAAGATACAACACTTTATTCACCACTTTGTGTATGGATTAGTTTCACTTTTTTACTAGCATCCTTTTTCTGAGATTCATAGAACGATTGTTATTAAGATAATTTAGATTTCAACATTAGCTATCCCACAATGAACCGGCTAATGTATACTCATGGTCAACAATGATTCTATAAAAGTAAGAGCATCCGAAAAGATACTTTACGGAATTTAATCCTTTTGTCTCAAATTGGTTCTTATATTACATATACAAAATAACATTGTCCTCAAACTGTCAGTTTCTCTTTAGGGAAACTGACAGTTTTGTTTTGGGTGATGTGTTGAAATCCTACTTTATGGGAATGCAGTTCCTTCCGAGATTTCCTACTATAAAAGTACCGCGGAATACATGGAAAAGGCGCGCTTTTTGGAAGGAAACGAAGTTGGAACAAAACAAATGTTCTTTTCAAGAAGTTCTTGATCGAGAAGAATGGGTAGTTCACTATTGTATAAAGAGGTTGAACATTTTCAAAAATAAAGATGAATTCTACCAGGAAGGATTGATTGCCCTATGGGAAGCCTACCAACGATATGACTCGACTAAGGGTTCAACGTTTCGGACGTTTGCTTATCATACAGTAAGAGGGAAGATGTTGACGTGTTTGAGGAAATCATCGAAAAATGATAATAATCAGGCAACCTTAACAGATGAACTGATTGAAGTGACGGCAGATCCACATATCGTCCCTGTGTTGGAAACAGAGACCCTTTCCTTGTATTGTGAAGGGTTAACACATGATCAGAAAAAATGGGTGTTCCTTCATTTTTTTGAAGGAAGAGGACAAAAGGAAATTGCCAATATGGAGCAGGTAGGGCATGAAACGGTTAAATCCTGGAGACGTTATGCGTTGCAGAAGATAAGGAAAAACATTGAGCGGCTACAACTCATTGAATAAGTACTTTTTCGCTTCCCAATAAAGTACCACGTTATGATCTAAGTTTCGGGTTGTCCTTTCGCCGGAAGGAAAGGTTAGGTAGCCTGTACTTAGCAATTTTGAAAAAAGAGAAGTAGATATCTGCTTCTCTTTTTTATTGTAACTGGATAATGTTTGTGATATAGTACTCTTTGTGAATATAGTGACTGAATTTCTCATTTGGTCAACCAGAGAAAGTGGGTGTTAATGATGGCAATTGATCGAAGGCAACAGATCATAGATGCAGCAACAAAATCCTTTTCTTTATTCGGATATAAAGCGACAACAATGGACCAGGTAGCAAAATTGGCCAATGTCGGCAAAGGTACAATCTACACGTTCTTCAAAAATAAAGAAGAGTTGTTTGATGATATTATTACCACGTTATTGAAGGATATGAAAATGGTTGCTGAAAAGGCAATAAATAAGGAGTTGTCCTTTAATGAAAATGCCAATCAGGTTCTATTTGATTTGCTGGAATTTCGAAAGTCACATCAGTTAACAATTAAGCTTTTTCAAGAAGAACGAGAAATAGGAACACAAGCTGTTGTTGAAGTAGTCCAGCGTGTAGAGCAGGCAATCATTCATTATATGAAAGGCATTATTCTAGAAGCCATTGAACGAGGCGAGATTAAACAGTGTAATCCAGAAATAACAGCCTTTGTTATGCTAAAGTTATATGTAGCCTTGATCTTTGACTGGGAACAGTCACATAAGCCGCTTGAGAAAGAAGAAATTTCACAGCTATTTCATTTATATTTCTTTAACGGATTATCCAACTAACTCAGTTATTGAATAAAGGGTCCTCTCACCAAACATAGAGTACCCTTATCATTTGCTTCAAATTGACCAAATGAATAAAATAGTCACTTATTATGTAGGAGGCAAAGACTTATGAAAGGTTCGTCATTTAAAGCAGAAATTAAACAGATCCTTTCCAATCGTAAAGTACTCATTCCAATACTGGCTGTGGCATTTGTACCGGTTTTGTATGCTGGAATGTTTTTATGGGCGTTTTGGAATCCATATGACATGATGTCTGATTTACCGGTTGCGATCGTGAATGAAGATAAAGGTGCAGAATCTGATGGAAAACAGCTGCAGCTTGGACAAGATCTGGTGGACAATTTAACGGAAAGTAACACCTTTAAGTTTAGTTCTGTATCGAAAGAAGAAGGATATTCAGGGCTAGAAAATCAAGACTACTACATTTTGGTTGAAATTCCAGAGAACTTTTCTTCAAATGCAACAACATTACTGGATGATAAACCAGAAAAATTACAGATTAAATATGTACCAAATGAAGGTTCTAACTTCCTTTCAGGTCAAATTGGAGAAACAGCCATGAAGGAAATTAGAGCGGAAATTTCAAAGAAAATCATCTCTACGTATGCTGAAACGATGTTTGAAAACGTAACGGATATGGCAGATGGACTAGAACAGGCAAGTGATGGAGCAGGGCAATTGAATGATGGTGCAATTGTGCTTTCAAACGGAACAAAAGCACTGAAAGAAAACCTGGAACTACTTGCATCAAAGTCGATTGAATTTAACGAAGGAATGACTGAAGCTACAAAAGGGTCTGCAGATTTATCAACAGGGACTGATGCTGTTAAAAAGGGACTTGGGGAAATTGATTCAAAGCTTCCAGCACTCGTACAAGGGACTCAAGATGCAACAGATGGAATTCAGCAAATGAAGGTACAATTGCCAAAGCAAATTGCAGAGAGTATGTCTAAGCGGTTATCCGGCAGCGTGAACCAATTGAATGCAGGAGTAGATCAATTTCAAACGAAACTAGGTGATGGCCTTTCAACAGGATTAACGGAAGGAATTTCGTCAGGTTTATCTGAGCAGTTAGCTACTCAACTAATTGCACAGGAAACAGCTAAAATGCAGTCATTAGCACAAACATTACTTCAAAATGGAGTACCTGATGCAACGGTTCAACAAATTATGAGTGAAATGGGGCAAACAGCACCGACAAAGGACCAATTGCAAAAACAACTGCAGCAACAACTCATGACCAATTTACAGCCACAAATTCAGCAGGGAATAGATGCAGGTTTAGAACATGGCTTTTCTCAATTTAAGACAGAGCTTAGTGATCAACTAACTGGGTCAACAACTGGTATGGAAGATCAATTACGAGCACAAACATCACCAGTATTTGATCAATTACTAACAGGTATGGAGAAAATCCAGCAAGGTCAAGTTGGGCTGCAACAAGGAATTGACCAACTTTATGAAGGATCAATTGACTTAAACCGCGGAGCACTCGAGTTAACAACAGGCATGAACCAGTTATCTACAGGTGCTGGTCAGATACAAGAAGGAACAGGAAAACTATCTGATGGTTCCAATCAAGTAAATGAAGGTACAGAGAAAATAATGGTCGGTTCAGACGAGCTTTCTAGTAAATTAGCAGATGGTGCTAAGGAAGCAAGTAGTGTTACGGCTGATAAAGATACGTATGATATGATGGGAGAACCGGTCACCATTACGAAAGATGAGATTAATTCAGTACCAAACTATGGGACAGGATTTGCACCATATTTCATTTCATTAGGTTTATTCGTTGGGGCATTACTCATTTCCATTGTGTTTTCGTTAAAAGAACCAGCGGTGAGACCGAACAGTGGATTGCAATGGTTTTTGAGTAAATTTGGAGTGATTGCCGTTGTCGGTGTAATTCAAGCAATCTTGGTAGATGTCATCTTGCTTGTCGGATTGAAAATTGAGGTAGCGAGTCTTCCGATGTTCTTCTTAACATCAATCATTACAAGCTTTGTATTCATGGCACTCGTTCAAATGCTTGTTTCCATGTTATGCGATCCTGGGCGATTCTTGGCTATCATTATATTAATCTTACAATTAACGACAAGTGCAGGTACGTTCCCACTTGAACTAATTCCACATGCATTACAGCCAATTAATACGTTCTTGCCAATGACGTATTCTGTGCAGGCGTTTAAGGCAGTCATTTCTAGTGGAGACATGACATATATGTGGCAAAATAACGTAATTTTGTTAACGTATATGATTGGCTTTATGCTCGTTACAGTAAGTTATTTTACGATGAAATTAAAAAGAGATAAAACGATATCCACTAATGAAAATGTAGTGTTATAAAAGAAGGAAGTGCGTCTTTATAAATAAGATGCACTTCTTTTTTTGTCTCACTAATGCTAGAACATTCCATTGGTATTCGGGGATTCTTGTGGAATTTGTTGACCTACATCCCACATTTCAACAATTTTGTCATCTTGGAACCGGAAGATATGTACAACGGCCCCGCCGATGTCTTCGGGTTTCTGCTTCACGTGGGAAAACACTGTTACGATGTTTTTTTCTTGAACAGCTAGTTTCACTTCCAGCACTTTATCTGGACTGTGAACATTACTTTCCTCCATTGCCAGTAAAAGAGATTCTCGATCTCCTTTAAAATAAGGATTATGGTGACGGAAGTCTTCATTTATGTAACTCTTGTATGCATCTTGGACTTGCCCAGATGCAACAAGCTGTAAAAAGGCGATAGCCTTCTCTTTATTCGTATGTGAGTTCATGTCTAATTCTTCCTTTCATTTAGGCTCTTTTCTAAAACTTTGTTGCAATTAGTACAATTATTCTAGGTGTACAAGCAATTTTAGAAGTAAATTGAGGTTGTATAAGAAAAGAGCAACTATCTTTATGTATATAAGTATCTAGATACTAATGTAAAAATCCGGCTCTTGGGATTTTTACGAGTAAGCAACAATCTTTACGAAAACATCCTTCATTTATGACCTCTATCTATGCTGGTCAATAAGAATGGAATTGCCGTCGGGATCTTCAATCGTTATGTAGGCAGGTCCTTCAGTAGATTCCTTTGCTTCAGTTTGTATGGGTATGCCTTGTTGTTTCAACTGCTTCTGTATATCTCGTACATCTGTAAAGGAATCAAGGTTTTCTGCATTCTCATTCCAACCAGGATTAAAAGTTAAGATGTTTTTTTCAAACATACCTTGAAATAGCCCTATTACACAATTCTCATTTTTCATGATCAACCAGTTGTTTGTTATATCACCGCCAAAATCATTGAATCCTAGTTTTGAATAAAAATCTCTTGAAGCTTGAATGTCTTTTACATTTAGACTAATAGAAAATGCACCTAGTTTCATCGTTCCAACCCCCTTTGAATATTACTTCCATTATAAGGGTATGATGCAGGCATGTACAATCTGATAGAAGGAATTTGTATATGTATGTTGAATGTATAAAACAGGAGTCTCAAGGGTATAAATCGATTGATTTATATCGTGTACAAAAGAAATCGCAATAAATGTATAAGACAACGGGATTTTCACTACAATAGTGAAGTTGATACTAGTAATACGAATACAATACATATGATTACAGGAGGAAGTTATGGGTAGATTAGTACATTTTGAAATTCATGTGGATGACATGGAGCGAGCGAAGACATTTTATGGAGAGATTTTTGGGTGGACGTTTCAAGATTGGAGTGAGTATGCAGGCATGCCGTATTATGGAGCTGTGACTGGAGATGAAAGTGTCCCAGGTATTAATGGCGCATTGTTGAAACGTCAAGGTCCAAAACCAGAGCCTAATCAAGCGTTGAATGGCTTTTCTTGTACACTCGGTGTAGAAGATTATGATGCAATTGAAGCGAAAATCCTTGAAAAGGGAGGGAAAGTGGCGTTGCCAAAGTATGCCCTTCCAGGTATGGCATGGCAAGGATACTATATTGATACAGAAGGGAACATATTTGGCATTCATCAACCAGATGAAAATGCAAAGTAATAAGGAGAATCTAAATGATTAATAAGATTGGGAAAGTTACTGTATATGTAGAAGACCAAGAACAAGCGAAAGCGTTCTGGATCAATAAGCTTGGCTTTGTCGTTAAATCGGAACAACCAATGGGTCCTACTATGACATGGTTGGAAGTGGGACCTAGTGATGATGAATTCACAACATTGGTTTTATATTCGAAGTCAGCAATGCAGCATCAACAGCCTGATAAAATTGCTCATCCATCTATCCTCTTTAGTACGAAAGATATTGATGCGTCGTATGAAAAAATGAAACAACAGGATGTTAAGGTAGGAAAATTATTAAAAATGCCATACGGTTCAATGTTTACTTTTTATGATCAGGATGGTAATGAATATTTGCTTCGAGAAGATAAGTAGAATGAGAGAAATAGCGTAAAAAAACATAACCAAATAATTATTAATGGTTTTGTTTATCTTGTTTATCTCAATAATTTAATGGAATATACTTTGGCGATACAAATAACATGTATCGCTATTAATTTTGCTTTCATACTATAAATATTTAACCTAGTCACAACAAAAATATATAAAATTATAATAATTATTTATTGTAAATCAATAAAAAATGGTGTAAAGTCAATATCATAAAATTGTAAAAAGGCAGATGCTTTGGAATGAAAGTTCAATACTAGCTTTAAAATTCAAAAATAAAAGGAGAGAGAAAATGAAACGAGCATTAATACAACTCACTCGTTTTGGTTGGGAGATGGCACTGTCATGTGTGTTTCCAGTCGTTATTTTTGCGTCATTAGCCATAACACAAATCGTATCGTTACCTTTTCTTCCTAGATATGACTGGTTACTATTATTCTTTCTTCTCATGCAGTGGTGGATGGTTAAATCTGGGCTGGAAACAAGAGATGAGCTGAAAGTCATTACGCTGTTTCACCTTATTGGACTAGCGCTCGAATTGTTTAAAGTACATATGGGATCCTGGTCCTATCCGGAAGATGGTTACACGAAAGTTTTGGGTGTACCTTTGTATAGTGGATTTATGTATGCGAGTGTGGCAAGTTTTCTATGCCAAGCATGGAGAAGACTGAATGTTGTGCTTGTGAAATGGCCACGATTTTTTGTAGTGGTACCACTGGTGAGTGCTATTTATCTAAATTTTTTCACTCATCATTTTTGGATCGATATTCGATGGTGGTTATCTGGATTTGTATTAGTCGTTTTTTGGAGATCATGGGTCACATACGAAGTAAATGGGACTCGTTATAAAATGCCTCTTGCCCTTTCATTTGTTTTGATTGGACTATTTATTTGGATTGCTGAAAACATTGCCACGTTCTTTGGTGCCTGGCAGTACCCAAATCAATCGGATACTTGGAATATCGTTCATCTTGGAAAATTAAGCTCATGGCTATTACTTGTTATCGTTAGCTTTTTAATAGTTGCAACTTTAAAGCTAGTTAAGGAAAAATTGCCGCAACTTGAATCAACATCAATACTTCCCATAAAGGAACCTTCTATTAAGAAAGCCTAATGAAATGTAGGAAGAAAGTGATGAATAAAAAGGCTTATTTGGTAAGAGATAGAAAATTTTATGTTTGACTACATAGAATTTCTATGTATATAATTAGCAACAATAGAACATTTTGAGAAAGGTAAGGTGTAGGCATGAGTATGTTTTCATTAGCACTAGAAGTACCTAAGTGGTACATGGAGGGAAATATAAATAAATTTTTAGAATTAGTAGACATTGATACCTTTTCTGAGCGATGGGGAATTGATTTGTGTGAACCGGAGAATATTGTTCATTTATCGTCCTATGAGGAACACAACTATAGCGAGTACTACGAAGTCTATTCATATAGGGATGATCAGCACCTCTTGAAACAGTTGACCCAGCTAGATATGGATTCAGAGAAGAGTGTGAATCAGTCCATCCTATCGTTTATATCCCAAGCAACACCTGAAGTCAGGAACATATTTGACAAGCATCCTTTGGTTGCAAAAGTTCAAGACTACTATGTGTATAAAGAAAAAAGAATGGGAGAAGAAATTACCATTTTGATATATAAACAAGCTGAAAAAAAGTTATATGTACTCGAGAAATTAGGTTTTTTTAACTGGTAACAAGGATGAAAATTAGTAATTAAAATCTATTGGTTTTGATCCATTTCATTCCTAATGGATGTTTTCGTATAGATTGATGCTTTCCCGTAAAAATCTCAGGAAGCCGGATTTTTACCTTAGTATCTAGATACTTCTATACATAATAAGAGAGTTGCTCTATTCTAATACTACCTCGATTTGCGTCAAAAACTGGTTATACACCCAGAATAATTGTACTAATATCCTACTAACAATAGTAAAACCTCAAGAAAATTCCCCATAAACAGAAATAGTAGAAGATAGCTTACTAGGATGTTTAACAAAATTGTCATTTCTAGTTAGAGTATTATATATTATTTTTACTATAATAGGTGTAATGCTTATATACTTGTAGAGAACAGAGGAGAGGTACAATGAATGTAAATAAGCTTGTTTTACCTATGATATTATCTTCTTTTGTGATCACTGGTTGCAGTTCAACCGAAGAGCAAGGGAAAGATCATACAGCACATAACCATGACCATGAACGTGTTCCTAAATTAGAATATGTCATGGGTAGTAATGATTGGAGTGTTATTACTTCATTAAATGAAAATCCGGAAATACTGGAAGCCTATCAGTTTGCAGTCGATCATCCGGAGGTACTAAACTATATGCCATGTTATTGTGGTTGTCATGAAGAAGATGGCCACACCAGCAATACGAATTGCTTTGTTGACTCTGTTGAAGGGGATATAGCAAAGCTTGATTTAATGGGCTTTTCCTGAGGTATTTGTGTTGATATCGCCCGTGCGGCGAAACAGGAATATGAAAAAGGAACAGATTTGAAGACCATTCGTGACATGATTGACAACAAGTATAAAGATATTGGTGTACCTTCGACTCCAACTCCGATGCCGGAAGTTTAAAGAGTATAAAAAAAACCTACAAAAAAACTGCCCTATTCCTGAGTTCTACTGGAATAAGGCAGTTTATTTTGTTTGTTATTACCTTTCTTTTCAATTCTGCTTATGCAATTCTTCCCATTCACTTAAATAATATTTTCTAGGTATATTCTTCAAGGGTTCTCCATCAAGCATTGCAATAAATTCTAATTTGTTTCCGTCTGGATCGAGGAAGTATACACTTGCAGCTGGCATCCAGGCTTGTACGATAGGTTCTCTGTTTGTTAATCCTTGACTGCCGATTGTTTGGATGCCTCTTTCGTTCAACCATTGTTTTGCATTTTTCAGAAATGCTATATCTACTTCAAAAGCGAAGTGATTTCCATGCAATTCACCTTCAGGTACCTTCCATACACCAAGCATAGATGCTCCAACTTCTCCAACCCAAAAGAACACCGCATCGCTTGTTTCATTTCCATATCCAACCTTCAACCCTAGTTTTCCTTCAAAGAATTCTATGGTTCTCTTTACATCTGTTACTTCTAAATGTGTCTCGTAGATTCGTTTAATCATGTAAGTTACCTCCTAATTGTGTATATTTCTATCTTATAACACACATGAGAATCCATCTTCAGTCGTTTACCATATTTTTACTCCGTCAAAAGTCGTAGGAAAAGTTAGGACCATAGACAAAGGCTAGGTAAAACTTTCCAGGTTATACTGAAGTCAGATAAAGAAATAGGAGTTGGAATACACATGAACATTGTCATTATTAGTGGAACACCACGAAAAACAGGAAGAACAAGAATGGTTGCAACTTTTTTATCAAAGACATACAGCATGGATTTGTTCGATTTAAGTTCAGAACAAGTACCTTTATATAATGGTGAAGAAGAACAAGATCGCATACCATCTGTGCAGAAACTTCGAAATCTAGTAAACGAGGCAGACGGAGTGATTTTTGTAACGCCTGAATATCACAACGGAATGAGCGGAGCGCTGAAAAACGCATTAGACTTCTTAAGCAGCGCACATTTTGATCAAAAGCCGGTTGCACTTCTCGCTGTTTGTGGTGGGGGAAAAGGTGGAATTAATGCGCTAAATAATTTACGAATCGTATCCAGAGGTTTATATGCAAATGCCATACCGCGTCAGTTAGTGCTTGACCCACTTGCTCTTGACTATGACCTAGAAGCTGTTAAGCCTGAGTATATTGATGCAGTTGAAGCAGTAGTGGACGAATTAAAGCACTATGCAAAGATTCATAGACTAGTAAAGCAAGAACAATTGATTTAAGGGGGAAGAGAGATGAAGCAGTCTATTATTTATGAAACACATATAGAGACGAAAAATCTCACGAAAGCTATAATTTTTTACCAAGAGCTTGGCCTGCATTTGGCTCATGTAATACCAGAGCGAAAGGTAGCGTTTTTTTGGATTGGTGATGCAACGAAAAAGGAACAAATGCTAGGGGTATGGGAAACACCAGAAGAAACCTTTAGACCCTCACATTTTGCGTTCGGAATTTCGTATGAAAACTTGTTGCAGGTTCCTACCTTTCTTGCTGAAATAGGAATTGAATTAACTCCTTCCTTTGGCTTAGATACAAGTGAACCAGTTGTCCACACATGGATGCCGGCTGCATGCTATTATTTTTCAGATCCAGATGGTAATTCATTAGAATATATCTCACTTCTTAAACAAGAAGCGAATGATCGTTTACCAGTCATGCATTTGAGTAAGTGGTTAGAGATCAATGAATAACAGGACCATTACTAAGCATATCAGAAAGAGTATAACCCCCATCTGCTGAAGATGGGGGTTATAGTAGTTTTTATTTTCCAGTAAGCTCCCGTATTTCCTTCAATACAGGCATATCTTCTAATTCTTCCTCAGTAACAAGGTCCCATTCAATGCCGCTTGGCTTCGGATAAGGGGAATTCGTTTGAATGATTCCTGACTCTGTCACAATCCAATCCACTGTGAGGTCATATTTGTCTCGTGGGACATCTTTGTCTGTAATTTGCGCACTGTGAATCGTACCGATAATCGGAACATCCGCATTACCAAGTTCTCTCATAATCGCATATTCACGGTCAGAATAGCCTTCACCTTTTCCAACTCGTCTGCCATCTGTGTGTAAGGCAACAGAACCTGTGAAAAATAGATCTACTCTAGGCATTTTAGACAAAGGAATTTCCTTACCATAGGTTTTAATATGAGAGAGACTGGCAGCTTTTCGTTCTTCTCCTTTTGGAACCCATTCTGGCTTTACAATGATAAATCCGGCCTTCAGTCTAGGAATGGGAACGAGCAGAGTTTTTCCGTCTTTCAGCACTTGAGCACGTATCGGTAATTGAGGAGAATCCGGGTTTACCTTAATGACCTGAGCCTGCTGATACTCAGGCATGGTTGTCACAAAGTGTGCTGCCTTTTCGGCTCCTTTGAAATTAGGAATCCGATTTTGCAATGGAAAGGGGAATCTTCCTAATTTATGTTCCGTCAAGTATTGCCACTTTTCCTCGCGAATGTCTTGTTTTGTTGTCATGATATACACCTACATTATTTGATATAGCTATCCTGTTTTTCCACCTTCTATCATATATAATCTTCTAAAAAAATGAAACCAAACGGTATCTGATTCGTATGTAAAGATATAAATTAAATGGCATTGTTCTGGTTGATCTGAACGTAACGTGTATAATGAAAGAGGTGTTGTTATGAACGGGAAAGTCAGTAATGTACTAGAAATTTTACAGAGACTCAAAGAATCGATACCAAATGAACAGTCAAAACTGCTAAAGTTAGATAAATGCACCAAGATTGTTGAGAAAATAAACACAATCTCAAACGACTGTGAAGAATGTCAAAACCATTTGGTTGAATTCGAGAATCTGTTGAGGCAGGTAGAGGATCATGCCGACAACGTAGGTGAAATGGAAATGGAAGCTCATAAAAAATGGATGAAAAAGATGATTTCTCATCTACAGAATAAGCATAACGTCGTGACTGAAGGATACTACTTATCCTTATTTATGTCGTTCGGTATTAGTATAGGTGTTGCACTTGGATTAACGGTTTTTGATAATATTGGACTTGGGATTCCAATCGGTATGAGTATGGGGATTGCCATTGGTGCAGGAATGGATGCGGATGCAAAGAAGAAGGGGAAAACGTTATAATGATAGTGTATAGAACACCTTTATACGATTCCTCTTCTTTAGCACTACCGTACATAATCATAAGATAAGAAAAAGCGGGTGATAACATGAAAATTATTTTGGATGTATTTCTAATTCTACTAGTTGGTTATTATACGTTTCGGTTTGTTCGTCTTTTACTGAAGTTAAAAAAGGGTATTATTTTTCCACTATCAGAAGAAATGTTAGATGTGCGCATCTTTCCAATGAGACCAGTCGCTTTACCGATCTTCTCAAAACAAAAGGCTTCTCTTATCATTTACACGTTTATGCTAGTATTTTTGATGGTGATGATTTCTTTTGCATTAAGAAGTCCAGAAATCAACTGGTCGTTTTACTTCATGTCTCTACTTCCCTTGTTGAATTCTCATAATCTCTTAAATGTATTTGCGATTAATGATGACGGTATCATGCGTGGAGCCAGGTTTATTCCATGGAAGAATATCACAGCCTTTAGGTTTGTGCCGATTGATGTTAACCATAGGTTTTATGGATATGGCGATGAAGTAAACAGTGGGCACGAGTTAATCGTTCGTGGCAGATTTTTTTCTATTAGTACCATCGTTACAACAGTGGAGATGAAAAAAAAGATTACAAATATCTTGAGTCAGCGGGTCGATGGAAATATAGAGGACTAAAAACAACTATATGTAAGAGGTGTTAACGTGTTAACATACCGCAAAGCGACGATAAACGATATTGAACAAATGATAGAGCTGAGGAAAATTCAGTTAATTGATGAAGGCTTACAACCAACGGATATAGACAAGGAGCTTTACGACTTCTTTAGCGAAAGTCTTAGTGAAGGCAGGTTAATTCAATATCTTGTTGAAGATGGGGGAAAAATAGTCGCGTCAGGTGCAGTGATGTTTTATGATTTTCCGCCTAGCTTTTCGAATCCAACTGGGAAAAAGGCATATTTCGCAAATATGTATACAGATGATCAGTACCGCGGGAAAGGTATTGCGACAAACTTATTGACTAGGCTTGTGGAAGAAGTAAGATTGATGGGTGTTTCTAAAATATGGCTGGCTGCTTCCGAAATGGGCAGGCCAGTATATAAGAAGTTTGGATTTACAGAAACAAATGAATACTTAGAGTTGAATCTTACAACATAAGTGTTTACATGGAAAAGCAGTGCATTTCCAAATTAGAAACAGCACTGCTCACTTTCTACTTTTTTTCTTTATATTTGATACTTTCCACAGCCCATTTTCCCTGACTTGTTTTTCCGATTACAAGTTCATAATCATAATATTCCTGTGATTCATACGCTAGATAAATTTTCCGCTC
This sequence comes from Bacillus sp. BGMRC 2118, assembly GCA_008364785.1. GTDB lineage: Bacteria > Bacillota > Bacilli > Bacillales > SA4 > Bacillus_BS. The sequence continues at coordinate 298,374 of VTTJ01000007.1, forward strand.
TTCAACTCTAAATTCATATGGTAAAGTGGAAGGAGGGTGTATCCAATTGATGTCATAATTATTTACTTTAAAAGTACATGGACACTGATTGCGAACAGGAATGACCACGTCAAGAAATTCTTCAACAGCTGCTATGGAATCTGTTAAGTTGCTATAGATAATGGGTGCTTTTAAAGCATCTACTTCTACTTTCAAATCCTCATATTTCTCATTCATCTCTTTATAATTGTTCATTAATTCCTTGTTATCTTCTCTTGCTTCTTCTAGAGCTTTCTCTTCAATTTTTAATTCAGTAACTGTATCGGCTAACGAGTTATTTTTAAATATAGCAATGCCTAAAAGAAAGATTAATAGAAATATCACATAAAATGTATAGTTTTTGTTCACCTCAAAACCTCCAGTACAGCTACGTTACACACGCAATGATAACCCCGGTGATAAAAAAGAGAATACAGCCAAGAACATAGGGATTAACCTTCAACGAAAAGGGGGAGTGTTTCATCTGGTAATTGTTTTTACTTCCTTCTATGCTCGTGGCAATTTCTGCTTCTACTCTAGTAGAAGTAAATCCCCCTGAGCTGGAAAAATAGATAAACATTGCCGAGGTAGCAATTCCTACATATAACATCCCATCAAGCAGATGAATTCCAATTGCTTCAGAGATTGCAAATGATATACCGAAATTGACACCTATAACAAGTATCGTTAACAGGACGTATTTAATTGGTTTCATTTTTCACTCTCCTTTATAAAATATCCTTCTTTTTCGTTAATACGAAGCAGCCTTTAAGAGGTTTCAGAATATTTTAACAAAATTATGAATTTACATATTTTTCTTGTTATATTACGATTACACTTGTAAAAGAGGTGCGTACGTTTTATCACAAATATAAAGATTGGTTTTAGGTTGTACTGGCTTTTTTTTAGTTCAGGCGTATTTTCAAGCCTATTATCGGGAAACAAAAGGTACGCACTTTTTTAATGGAATGCTTGCGGGCACCCTTGCTGAGTAGTTGCGTCCGTACTAGAAATTAAACGAGTTAGACATAAGAGATAAAGGAGAATAAGGCTATGAATACATATATCGTCAAGACATTAACACAAAAAGAGCGCCCAACATTAGGGAAGTTTTATGAAGCGGTGGCATTGGATAAAAAGGTTGTATTCTGGTGGATTGGACCTGAGGAAAACTGGGAAAATGTTATTTGTGCGTTTGAAAACGGTGAAATGATTGCAAAGGGACAGGTCCAAATCATTAATACGATTCCAGAAGGACATCCAGAAGGTAGTAAACATAAAATCTATCTAAACTTAAAAACACTTCCTAATAGAGAAACAGACTTTCCATTACTCAACAGCGTGTATGAAAAACTGTACGAAAGAGCGTTGGAATTAAAGGAGACGTTATCGCCAAACTATGAAACGGACTTATGTGTTGGGAATTTTGCTTCCGAGGTGAACAATAACCAATTTTTCCTAGAAGAACAAGGCTTTACCCCACAAAATACGCTATACACGATGGAGAGATCGTTAACTGAAACGATCCCGGTGGCACCGTTCCCTGAATTAAATCTTCGTTGGGATTATTGGGGTGTGAAGAGTGAAGAAGAAGAGAAGCAATATTTAGATGCGGAATGCATCATCTGGCCAGAAACGGCACTCGGATACAATAGACTACGAGAATACAAGAATCATAACTTCTGGACAGCCATTACTGTTTGGGAAAAAGATGAAATTATTGCAAGTGCCATGGCGTGGGAAAAGGAAGGAACAGGCGTCATTGAAGATGTATTTGTGATGAGGGAATGGAGAAATCAAGGTATCGCTCGATTTTTACTGACGAAAGCTCTTGCCTACCTCAAGGAAAAAGGCTTAACAGAAGCGGAACTTATGGTGGATACGGACAATGAAACAGCATTACAGTTGTATCAATCTGTTGGATTTGAAGTAGTAGAAGAGGAAAAAAGGTTTTTTACAAAACTTGTATAAAAAGTTGTACAAATGTGACAAAGTTCGACGTTTCCCATAAAATATTTGTCGAATCTAGCGTATTAAAAGTAGATTATGTGGGTACTATTCCTTATAATTGTTTCATAATCCAAAAGGGTGATAGCCTTTACTTCGAAGCGGGTAAATGGTGCTATTTTGTTTAAAGGAGAAAACAGTATGGAACGAAATCAGACATTAGAAGCTTATTTACAAGTTATTCCCGTTATTCAAGGTATGTTGCCAGATATAGCTATAGGCATTACCAATACAGAAGAGTGGATCGCCTATCATCCAGGGAAGAAAATAAATCTAGGTGTGAAAGCCGGAACAAAAATTAATCCGAAAGAGCCGTTAGCAGACTGTGTTAAATACGGTAAGAAAATTCGCGCGGAAGTAGAGCCGGAGTTTTTTGGATTTGCCTTTACTGGATTAGCTTGGCCAATTAAAGAAGGCAATGAGATTATTGGGGCAATTGCCATTCAGCTACAAGAGCAAAACCAAAAGAAGTTGTTAAATATATCCGAGGATATTGTATATGCGATGACAAAGGCAAATCAAGAGATTACTTCAATTTCAGAAGGTGCAGGAAATCTTGCTGATATTACGGCCGTATTAGAATCGCAATCACAACAAGCAATCGAAAGTACGAAAAATACCGACCAAGTGCTTACTTTCATAAAAAAGGTCGCTGACCAAACGAATCTACTAGGATTAAACGCAGCGATTGAAGCAGCGCGTGCAGGAGAGCATGGGAGAGGCTTTGGTGTAGTGGCTGACGAAATTCGAAAGCTATCAAACGATACGGTTGCATCAACAGAAAAAATCCGTAAAACGTTAAGCGATATACAAAAGTCAATGACGGAGATTTCCACTTCAATTGAAAAAATTGTACTCGTTGGAGAGGACCAAGCTTCATCGACAGAAGGAATCTCAACATTTATTAAAGAAATCGAGAAAATGAGTAAAGAATTAAACAAATACGCATCTGAGTTGTAAAACGTGGGGACGGTTCTCATGCTTCCAAAAGAAGCACGAGAACCGTCCCTTTGTTTCTAAACCCCAGGGAACCAGCCTGGCGTATTCGTAATGGCTGCCCAAAGCGGATCTGGAACGACTAATTCGGTTTGTTTTGTTTTGTCAATTTTGGTGATGATGTCATCTTCTTTTCCATCTTCTACCTTTTGTACCCAATCTGGATCGATGATGAGCTCTCGACCTAATGCAAGAAGAGGGACACCAGTCTCGAATGCTTTTCGTGCATCTTCAGCTGTGTAGATGGAACCAACACCAATTAACGGAACACGATTATTAATCGTTTCAAGTAAGTAATCAATTCTTTTCTTGTTTGTATCTTCCACGCCTCTTCGTGCAGTCGAGTGAAAGTCCTGTAGTGAAACGTGCAAATAATCTAATCCTTTATCAGCCAGTACATCGACCAGCTTTAGCGTATCTCCCATTGTAATTCCAGGTGTTTCCGGTTCTTCAGGTGAGAATCGGTATCCAATGATAAACGAAGGAGTCGCATGTTCTTTCGCAACACGTTTTACTTCATCTACAATGGCAAGCGGAAACGCCATGCGCTTTTCCACACTTCCACCATATTGGTCCTCGCGACGGTTGGAGTGAGGAGAGAAGAATTGCTGAATTAGATACCCGTTTGCTCCGTGAATTTCAACTCCGTCATAGCCTGCTTCTATCGCACGACGTGTTGTTTCTCCAAAAGCCTTAACCATATCTTGAACTTCTGTTTCAGTTAAAGGTCTAGGTTTTAACTCGGGCTCGTCTGTTGATACCCCGCCACGTTCAGCAGGTACATCACTTGCACTTACAATTTCACCATTTGGCACTAATTCAGGAGGGCACATTCTCCCGCCGTGGAAAATTTGAAGAACAGCTTTTGCTCCTTGTGATTTGATCGCGTCTGCAACTTGCTTCAAGCTTGGAATCATATCATCACTGTCTCCGCCAAATTCACCGTGAAATCCTTTTCCATTTGGTGTTACATATGTACAAGCAGTCACAACCATGCTGACACCTTTTGAACGGCGTGTATAATACTTAACCTCTGCTTCTGTCACCGTTCCATCTGGATTTGATGAAAAGTTCGTCATTGGTGCCATCACTAATCTGTTTTTTAGCTCCACTCCGTTAGGAAGAGTATAGGAAGTTAACATGACTTCGTTTTGTTCATTCATTATGTACGTTTCCTCCTTATGCATTTGTACTATGTTATCGTGTTCCAATTCACGCACGTTTATGAAAAGAACATGCAACTATAGTTATAACAAACAACTGCTCCCAAGTTAAACAAATATGCTTATCCGTCACACATTCAAAAAAGGACTGATTATTTCTCCGAAACGTGTATATGTATAGTAAAAAGACAAGTTAGGAGAATGAGCATGAAAAAGATTATTGAAGCTGGGATTTTGAAGTCAAATGGACATTATGCGCTTGCGACCGTACATCACGATACAGTTTATATTTCTGGTCAATTTGCGATTGACCCTGTAACAGGTGAAAAGAAGTTTGGTTCTATTGAAGAAGAAACGCTGCAGGCTCTTCAAAATGTAGAACGGATCCTGGAGGAAGCAGGTAGTAAAAAAGAACACATTTTACGCATGTCATTGTACATACCGGATGTTTCACTTTGGGACAAGGTAGACGCTGTATACAGAGACTTTTTCGGTGAACATAAACCAGCCAGAACTGTTGTTCCGACCAATAACCTGCACTACGGCTTTATGATTGAAATTGATGCGATAGCTTATATATAGGAGGAGAGAGGAATGGAACAATACGTCTGTCATTCGTGTAGTACGCTGTATGATGTAGATTAATCACGATGGAAGTGTGACTGCGGGGAAGTCTTAAATTTACATAAGAAAGCACCACGTATTGACACCAGGAAATGGGAGCAAAACCCTTTTTCGTTATGGCGTTATGTGGACAGCATGCCATTTGATGAAAATTCTACTGCATGGAGAGAAACGTCGATGGGAGAAGGGCAAACACCGTTAGTGATTATACAGTCAGAAGAGCCGAATACGTATGTAAAAGTAGAATACATGATGCCAACTTTATCGTTTAAAGATCGCGGTGCAGCAGTGTTAATGGCGAAGGCAAAGGAGCTAGGCGTAACAAAAGTCATTGCTGACAGTAGCGGCAATGCAGGTACTTCGATTGCCGCTTATGCAGCAAGGTGTAACATCGCATGCGATATATATTTAAGTGATCAAACGTCACCGAAAAAGGTAGCACAAGTGAAAGCACATGGTGCCGTCGTTAAGGAAATTCAAGGTACTCGGGAGGATATTGCAACTGCAGCACAAAAAGCAGTGGAAGAAGAGAATGGATTCTACGCAAGTCATGTGTATAATCCGTACTTTTATGAAGGAACGAAAACGTACGCGTATGAAATTTTTGAACAACTGAAAGGAGCTCCGGATTCTCTCATCATTCCTGTTGGGAACGGAACATTGTTACTTGGAGCATATTATGGTTTCAAAGAGTTACTGGAAAATAGATTAATAGATAATATGCCAAAGATTATTGCCATTCAGGCAGCAAACTGTTCTCCATTGAGTCACGCTTTTGAAAAAGGAGATACTGTGTCACAACCAGTTAGAAACAAAGGAACATTAGCTGAAGGTATTGCAATTGGTGTACCAGCACGGTCGCGTCAAATTTTAAAAGCAGTTCGGGAAACAAATGGTATGTTTATTACTATACAAGAAGAAGAAATTTTAAGAGCTCGTTCAATGCTTGCTGCCAAAGGATTTTATGTAGAAATTACGTCGGCAGTCAATTATGCTGGTTACTTGAAATATGAGAGAAATCCAAATGAAAAGATTATCATTCCTCTTTGCGGCGCTGGGATTAAGTCGAATTGATTTAGATAGAGAAGTGTTAGTTTTTACTGGTTTTAATAAAAAGAAACTCACTTGGACCTAAGGATTATATATCGATTTTTACCTTTTAAAACGGAGGCGATCTTCTTATTGTTCCTTGGGGCACCTAGAGTATAGCGTTTGTTATCAGAATGCTAGCAATATGCTATTATTTGGGTAAGTCTATAATCAGTTTCACCTAAGACTTTTGGGTATTGAGATAAGGTGTGTGTTAAGGGTAACTACTTATTGAATTGAAGACGAAGAAATTGGGAGGCATTAGCATTTTACGACTACCTCCATATAACACATAACGCAGTAGAATAATAGAAGGAACATCCTATCTAGCAATCAACATGATGTTCCTTCTATATTAGTGGTGGTGCTCAGAGTCAGTTTCTTTTGGCTGCACATCACTTTGTAAATAATCGATATCACTTGCTGTGAGCTCTCCAACAATAAACTGTTTAACTGGCATTATGATTGAACCTTCGTTGCTCGCATGAATTTTTATAAAATAAAGTCCATCACTGTCAAACCTCTTACTCAAACTATACGAACCGTTTCCGTCTTCTTTCGCTTCTTCCATACTATAACTAAGGGTACCATCTTGTTTCCAAATTTCAAAATGAACAAAATCTGCGTTTGTCACTACTTCTCCTTTTTGTGTTAGAAATACTTGAATGGTCTCCTCATTTTGTTCTGAAAATGTTTCAGGTATGATGACTTCTGCTACCAACGGATTTTCTTGTTTGTAAAGATTTTCAACATCTTCATTAAGTGAGCATGCAGTCAAAAGAAGGGTAAAAACGAACAGTAGTAGAATAGATATAATCTTTTTCATTATTAGTCTCCTTTTATATTTCAACTTATCCGTTCATGAATTTTTTAACTGCTGGTATTCTCTGAATAATAAAAAGATCAATAATCCATACAAAGATAAGTGACAAACCAACTAAAGGAAACAAAATTCCTAAAGTAATCAATAAGAGGAAGAAGTGTTTCTTATTTCTTATACCTTGGGCTTTCGGTGTACCTAGTTGTTTTTTAGGCTTCCGTTTTAGCCATAAGTAAAAACCACTAACGACTACAAAAATAATCCCTAAACAGATAAAAAGACTAACTAGTTGATTGACCAGACCAAATTGTGTCCCTTTATGGAGTGTAATCCCCCACGCTACGATTTTTCCAATGATACCATAGTTCTCATATCGATAATTAGCTAAGACAGCTCCAGAATATTGGTCAATATGAATGGTAGCTTCATCCTGTGCTTTTGGTGGATAGGCGGATAATGTATAAATTCCTTCTTTCTCATTTGGAATGTAAATCGTATACGTTGGATGCATTTGTTCGCGTTTGGCTATTTCTACTACATGGTCAACTGAAAGGGGGATAAAACCTTGGATATCTGATTTGGGAACATCTAGGTTTTCTGCCGCCCATGGAACTTCGGCTATATCTTTCGTTTTAATTGTAGAGGTTGGTGCAGTTCCTGCCCAAATAGAAGGAGGGTAGCCAGCACCAGAATTAGTCGCAATCGTTTGAAAGTGACTTCCCCAAAAACCGGACCAAGGAAGACCAGTCATAATTAAGAAAAACATCCCAGCAGTTAACCAAAATGCTGGTACAACATGCAGGTCACGACGAAGGATTTTCTTTCCAATTTTAAATCTTGGTATGAGTACACCAGAAAGGCTTCGTTTTTTTCGTGGGAACCATAAATAAAGTCCTGTTACAATTAGAACTATGGCCCAGCATGCAGCAAGTTCTACGATCCTATCACCAGCTGTACCAGCCATCAATTCACCATGAAATTCTTCAATTTTATTCATAATTCTATCTTCATTCTTCAGTTCACCCATTAAATTACCAGTGTATGGATCAACAAATATCGTCATAGAATGATCATTCATTACGATACCTACTTCACTTGAACGCGTGGGACTTTCTCCGGGACGATACTTTGTGATGAGCGCCTCAGGATATACATTCTTCACTTCGTCAAGCTGCTTGGATGGTGCTAGTTGTTCTCCATGTGGAGTAACTTCATAATATTCTTGATAGATCACTTGTTCAATTTGTGGTTTAAACAAATAAATAGAGCCTGTAACGGCTAAGATAAACAAAAAAGGTGCGAAAATTAATCCAGCATAAAAGTGCCATCTCCAAAATGTTTGATAGATTGACATATTCGTATATTTGTCAGTGGGTTTACTAGTTGAATGTTGCTCATCATTTGTTTCAACTTTCATTATGTTTCCTCCTACTTATCTGAGTGACAACATTTGCTGCCATTCATCTCCTCATTAATAGCTTTCATTACCTCATGAAACGTATAAATTTTTCCTCCAAACCCAGTTTTAAATTGCTTTGCTTGTTTACTAGAGTCAAAGGCAATCACCTGAGGTTGACAACAGTTCAAATCAATATCTGCATGAAGTAGGAAGGTGGCCATCCTCGCGCTGATTGTCGTATCTTTCAAAAAGTCACGACAAATGATATGTGAAACTTCATCTTCAATGTCCTGAAATCGGAGTAATCCACAATGAGGGCAGCAAGCATGCTCGACATATTGGTTCTTTTTTATTATCTGAACCGAAAATCTCGTATTTGTATTTTTAAAGCAATACGAACAACTAGTTGAAGGGATGATGGGTTGAGTAAAAAGAGAAATACCATTGGATGTTTTAAGAACCTTTTGCTGGTCAATTAAAGGCTTTAAATCTCTGTAAACCGTCATCTCAGATACATCTAACCTTTTACTGATAACTGAAACACGTAATGTTTCTTCCTGTTCTAACCATGTTAAGATTTGTTGTTGTCTTTCAATGGGCAACATACTGTATCACCTTTCTTGTTCAATAATTTCCTATTTGAAATGTCTTTCTGGTAGATTAATTTAATCATAGAATAAAATTAGTGAATTTGTGATAATTTTTGTGAAAATATGATGAACATTAACAAAAATATACCATGATGATAAAAAGGCTAATTTCTGTAAGCAGAGTAAACGTAAGTTGAATAGTCAGTTATTCATCATCGTTATTCAAAAAGAAACACATAGGCTATGAAAGCCTATGTGTTAAAGTTAGTGTAATGCTTTAGTAAGAGTTTCAAGGTTTCTCCTCATAATACTAAAATAATCTTCATTATTCGTTTGATCTTCATTTGTAATGGCTTCAAGATTATGTAGCGTTAAGGCTTCAGCTCCAATTTCATGTTTTACCATTTCTGCTATTTTCATAGACAGGTTTTGCTCAAAAAGTACATATTTTATATTGTGTTCTTTTGATGTGTTAATAATATTCATTAAATCCTTTTGAGAGGGTTCATCGGTAGGAGATAGGCCGGATACACTGATTTGCTCAATTCCGTATCTTGCTTCCCAATACCCATAGGCTGCATGAGATACGAGTATTTCTTTCTTCGTTGAGTTCTGAATAACAGTTGAAAATTCTTGATTTAATAGTTGTAATTCTTCCGTTAGCTTTTCAAAGTTACGTTTGAAATCTTCCTTCGCTTCTGGCTTTAACTGTTCGAGAGCATGAAGAATGTTTTCTGCTAGGTCTATAGCTAAAACAGGATCCAGCCATACATGGGGATCTGCGTCACCATGATGATGCTCATGTTTAGTGTGAGATTCTGTTTCATGATGTTCATCCTCTGAAGTAGATTGATCTTCATGATGATCGTCATGATGCTCATCCTCAGAGTCTTCATGATGTTCTTCTTCATGTGCTTCGTTAAAGGGTAATAATTCAATTCCATCTGCTGCTTTTACTATTTTTACGTGCTCATTTTTCAGTGCATCATGACCAGCTTCTACAAAGCCTTCTACACCTGCACCTGTATAAATGAGAGCATCTGCTTTTGCAATATCAACCATTGTTTGAACAGTGGGTTCATACGTGTGAGCATCAACTCCTGCAGGGAAGACACTTACAACCTCCACATGATTTCCTCCAATTTTTTCTGTGAAATCCTGTAACGGGAATATCGTCGTATACACCTTTACCGGTTCTGATGACGCTGACTTCACTTCTTTTTCAGCAGGAGGACTTGTTTCCTTTAGTGTTCCACAGCCGTATAGGAGTGTTCCAAGTAATAAAAATGCGACCATAATCAATGTGTTTCGTTTCATAAGATTCTCCTTTCAATCCGAATCGTTACGATTTAGACTGTTTATTTATATCGTAATCATTACGATTTTATGATTAAAATTTTTTTATTCTTGATGAAGGATGGGGAGCGGGTCCCTGATAAGTTCCCAGTTTGATTTCATCTCTTCCGAAGTCAATACACATTGATTTAACTGTGAAACAATCTCTTCCTGTTCAAACTCTATTCCAATCATTACAAGCTCTGTTTTGCGATCGCCATACACGGAATCCCAACTTGATAAGAGTTCCGGTTCGTCAAGTAATATTGCTTCTTTTTCTTCTAAAGATAATGCCGCAATCCAGTTGCCAGCATGTTGAAAGGTAAGAGAAGGTCCTGCCTGGGATAATAAGACAGCTTCATCATTTCTAGATGCAATCCACAAAAAGCCTTTTGCTCGTACAATTTCAACTGGCCAATGTTCTAACCAGTTCATAAGTCGTTCAGGGTGAAAAGGGAGGCTGCTTCTATATACAAAAGATGAGATCCCGTATTCTTCCGTCTCCGGCGTATGCTCTTCGTTTAACTCTTTTATCCATCCAGCACCAGTACTGGAAGATTCAAAGTCAAAGAGTTGGGTATTTATTATTTTATGTAGTGGTATCTCACCATAGGAGGATAAGACAATCTCTGCACCAGGATTAAGCTTAGAAATAACAGCTTTCAGTTGAGCTAGGTCTCTTTCTTCAACTTAGTCTATCTTATTCAGGATAATCACATTTGCAAACTCAATCTGGTCTATTAGTAAATCGACTATGTCTCGATCTTCCAATTCATCTACAGCTTGTTTGCGATCCATTAACGTCTCGCCACTGGAATAGTCATGCCAAAAACGCCCTGCATCAACAACTGTTACCATTGTATCTAATTGACACATCCCGGGTAAATCAACATCGAGTTCTTCATCAACGTATGTAAAGGTTTGAGCTACTGGAATAGGTTCACTAATTCCGGATGATTCAATTAAGATATAATCAATATCACCTAGTGCCACCAAGCGTTCAACCTCTTTTATTAAGTCCTCACGAAGTGTACAACAGATGCAGCCGTTTTGCATTTCAACAAGTTTTTCTTCCGTTCGAGAAAAACCACCTTTCTTTATCAGGGACGCATCAACATTGATCTCACTCATATCATTGACGATAACGGCAGTCCGAATTCCTTCTTTGTTTTGTAGAACAAAGTTTAGTAGGGTAGTCTTGCCAGAGCCAAGATAACCACTTAAGACTGTGACAGGTATTTTTTTCACAATATATTCTCCTCTCTCCTTGTAAATCGTAATAATTTCGTTTTACGTTTTGTATCATACGTTACGAAATAAAAAAAAACAAGCGAAAAGTTTTTGTCCAAGAAATGATTTACAATAGTGGGAAGTTCGTTTATTATAAAACGTAATTATTACGATTAAATACTTAGTCAATGAATCTAGAAAATAAGGAGGTAAAAATGGTTAAGATCTTTAAAAACAGTATTCTTGAAATAACAGGGGTTTTAATAATAGGCATTGGTTTTTTTCTAATGAGTACGACGCCATGGAATGCATTTTCGATTAAACTACCAGATTCCGTATTTAGTTTAAACACGATTTTTCTCAGTATTATTATTGAGGCACTTCCATTTGTATTAGTGGGTGTGTTAATAGCGGGTCTCATCCAAATCTTTGTGACGGAAGAACATATAGAAAGATGGATCCCAAATAATAAGTTTTTGGCGGTTATCATGAGCTGTGTAATAGGCGCATTATTTCCTGCTTGTGAATGTGGGATTGTTCCAATTATTCGTAGACTTGTCTCTAAGGGTGTTCCTATATATGCGGCAATCGGCTTTATGTTAACAGGTCCTTTAATCAATCCGATTGTGATCGCTTCAACGTATATGGCCTTTGGGAATGATGCGAAAATAGCAGGGCTTAGGATGGGGATTGGATTTGGAGTTGCATTAATCGTAGCCTTTGTTATTAGTTTGGTTGTTAGAGGAACTCAACTGAAAGAAGAGGTAAGAGTCATACATATACATACACACTCACACACCAAGCAGCCTTTCACACAAAAGCTATGGTCGATGTTAACGCACTCGATTGATGAGTTTTTTGATATGGGGAAATACCTTATTATTGGTGCTTTATTAGCTGCCATTGTTCAAACTTATGTGCCGGCTAGAACACTCTTAGAAACAGGTGATGGCGTTGTGTCATCCTTACTCGTTATGATGGGATTAGCCTTCGTACTATCTCTATGTTCAGAGGCAGATGCCTTTATCGGAGCATCCTTCAGCAGCCTGTTCCCTACTCATTCTATATTAGGGTTTCTTATTTTCGGCCCAATGATAGACTTGAAGAATACCCTAATGATGATGAGTGTGTTCCGACTAAAATTTGTACTAGTAGTACTGTCATTGGTTGCTAGTGCCATATTTATAACAATGTTACTCATGCAGAATTTCATATAAGGAGGAACCCATTTGAGATTTCATGTTCAACAAGCACTCAGAGCCCTAGTGTTACTCGTATTTTGTATATTAATCTTTAAGATGCATTATACAGGTGAGGTTACAAAATATATTAATCCGAAATACGAGAGTTTAAGTCAGGTTGCTTCTATTATCTTCTTGATTCTATTTTTTATCCAAACAACTAGAATATGGACTGTAAAGGACGAGCATAGTCATCATTGTGAGGACCACTCTTGCAGTCATGATCATGGTAATACAAGCTTTACGATGAGAAAGTTCGTCTCCTATGTCATTATTATCTTCCCTTTAGTCACAGGTTTCCTTCTGCCGCCAAAGACGCTCGGTGCTGATATTGCCAGTAAAAAGGGCGGAATGGCCGTGATTTCAAACAAGCAACAGACAACTAAGGAAGTTCAAGAGGAGGTCGAGCCGGAAACGGAGGATATACAAGAGTACATTCCGGAACACACGCAAGATGATAGCTTACTAGATGCTCCGCTAAACCCAAACCAAGAGACGATATCAAAGGAAGAGTATGATCGTCTTATTCAAAAATTAGTAAACAGTCAGACTGTAGACCTGGATGAATATGTTTTTTATGACTATTATGAAGAAATGCATAAAGACATAAACCAATATCAAGGACGAAGTATTAAGTTGAAGGGGTTTGTGTACAAAGAAGAAGGATTCACAAATAATCAACTAGTAATATCCCGTTTTGCCATTACACATTGTGTGGCAGATGCCAGTATTGTTGGATACTTGTCAGAATTTCCTGATGCCTCCTCACTTGATGAAGATACATGGATCGAAGCAGAGGGAGTCATTGAACTAACAACGTATAACGATATGGAATTACCGATGATTAAAATTACAAAATGGAGCAAAGTAGAGCAACCGAAAGACCCTTACATTTATCCGTTAAGTGTGAAATTATTATAGAGGTTTGGAATTGATAAGTTAACAAACTTACTGTTGTATAAATATGGATATTATGCTAAAATTAAACAACTACTATTGAAGGGAGTGAGTGTAAATTATGAAGAAAAGTTTAATGCAGGTTACCTTCGTTTTATCTTCATTTTCCACTCACTCTAACGGATAAAAAACAATTCTATCGTTAGACTGGTAAATAGAAGAATGGGCGAATTCTTTTTTAGAAAAAGCTGCAGGGTAATAATGATTACCTTGCAGCTTTTTTGTGTCCAATAAGGGAACTTCTTAATTTTTCTTCCAATTTTATTAATCAATATAAATGGAGGAATGTCATGAGTATTCAAGGTTTGCATGCGTTTATTGAAGAGCATTTTACAGAGTTTAAGAAAAAGGGATACTTTCCAGGTAGGGTCATAAGGAAAAATAATGAACACTACACGTTACTTGCCGGTGAGAAGAGTCTTACAGGCAAAGTATCCGGGAAGTTCAGGTATCAAATTAATGTATCGAAGGACTTTCCAGCCGTCGGGGATTGGGTAGTATGTGAAACGAAGGATGCTAGTGATAGGGTGACGATTCATGCAGTTTTGCCAAGACGAAGCTGTTTTTCTAGGAAACAACCAATATCAGGTGGCAGGAAAATAAAAAAAGGCATCATTGACGGTGGTTCTACGGAAGAGCAGGTCATTGCGGCAAATATTGATCTTATTTTTATCGTCAGTGGGTTAGATGAAAATTTTGATCTGCGCAGAATAGAAAGGTATATCACCCTTACGTATAATAGCGGGGCTATACCTGTAATTATATTGAATAAAGTAGACCTATGTCGCGATATCAATGACTATGTGGAGCAGGTTAAAACTGTTGCGCTGGATATTCCGATTTTACCTATCAGTGCAGAACGAATGATGTATATGGAGCAATTAGAGCCCTACTTATCACCAGGAACTACTGTTGCGCTGCTAGGCTCTTCTGGTGTTGGAAAATCGACCATCACGAATTTCCTACTTGGTGAAGAGAAGCAATCCGTCGGACCAACAAGCAAGGCTACAGGAAAAGGAAAACATACGACGACAAGTGCTGAATTAATCATGACGCCAACAGGCTACATGATTATTGATACGCCAGGTTTACGAGAGCTGCAGCTATGGGGGGATCATGAATCATTAGATGAAAGCTTCACTGACATATCGGAATTAGCCCGCCAGTGTAAGTACACTAATTGCACCCATCAAACAGAACCCGGGTGTATGATTACTCTGGCTATAGAAAAGGGAACACTCTGCAAGGAAAGATATGAAAGTTACCAGAAACAATATGATGAACTATATAGACTAGGGTTAAAAAAGAAGAAAATAGACATACAACTAAGTAAAAAGTTAAAACAAAGAAGACTGTCACGTTAGTGTATTGTTTACCTAAAAAACCTGTATCGCTTGCGTTAGATACAGGCTTTTTAGGTCGGCTCTTACCTAGAATTTTGTTGTTTTTAGAACAAATATTTTGGGTATACAACCAATTTTTGTAGTATCTAAATACTAAGGTAAAGATCCAGCTTTTGGATTAGTTAAAAAGTAAAGAGGAATTGACTCGAGATTGTCGTATATAATTGGAAAGAAAATACCAGTTGTGTAAGGTTAAGAAATGGACTTACTGTACAAGGTATACTCATTAGTAGTCAATTTACATTCCAAGGGAAAAATAATAGAAAGGAAGATTAAATGAATAACTTAAAAGTCACCTCGATTTGGAGATATCCCGTTAAATCAATGATGGGAGAGGAATTGAATGAATGTGAAGTGACAGAAAAAGGACTCGTAGGAGACAGAGCGTACGGAGTGATAGATCAGGAAACAGGGAAGCTTGCAAATGCTAAAAATCCGATGAAATGGCCAAATATGTTTCAGTATGCAGCTAAATTTACGTATTCACCGCTAAGTAATGAATCAATACCGCCTGTAAAAATAACGCTTCCTAATGGTTACTCCCTTCTAAGCACAGATTCAGAAACAGACACCATCCTTTCAGACAGTTTTAATCGAAGTGTTCATTTATCTACTCCAACCTCGCAAGCTGTTCAGTTTGAAGGATATGTTCCAGAAGAAATTGAAGAACTGGCTGATAAAGGCTCAGTGTTTACAGCAACATCACCAGAAGAGACATTCTTTGATATCGATATGGTACACATTATTACGACTTCTACGTTACAGTATTTGAGAAAGCTCACACCCGATAGCAAGATTGAAGTTCAACGTTTTAGACCAAATCTAATTATCGAAACACCTGACATGGACGGTTTTATTGAAAAGAATTGGGCCGGGAAAACGGTAACGATTGGAAGTGTACAGCTCAAGATTTCACAGGAAACAAAGAGATGTATTATGATCACATTAGCACAAGGTAATCTTCCAAAGGATCTGAACGTGTTGAAAACACTTGTGAGAGAGAATGCTGGAGGCTTTGGTGTGTATGCCTCTGTAGTAAAGAAAGGAAAGATTAAAAGCGGGGACAGAGTGGAGATTCATTCCTAATCCAACATTAGAATTTAATATAGTAACGGAGAATTCACGTGATAAAACTGATAACAAAAGCAGGTTTACTATTCATACTAATTTTGTATGTATTGATTCTTACCAAGCTAGTGTTATTTAAACACTATGCTGTTTCAGAAATGTTTCGTTTTCATTTTGACATGTATAAGATAAAGTCTAGTAATTTCGTGCCGTTTAAAACGATCTATTTATATCTAGTTGTAGCAAAGGATTTAAACAGCAGTATCCGAATAATAAATCTAGCAGGAAACGTGGTTGGCTTTGTACCGTTTGGGTTCTTATTGCCTTTACTCAATAAAGATCTATTCGCTCTTACACGCATGTCCCTTGCTACATTGATGCTTAGTTTTACATATGAAATCTTTCAATTATTTACGTATTTAGGTTCGTTTGACGTAGATGACCTCCTGTTAAATACGATTGGAGGAGTAATTGGCTATTCAATTCTGAAGCTCGTATCTATAATGATTGCAAGTAGATTAAAACTTCGTAAGTTCAACGAAGAAGTATAGCACCTAACAGCAGGGGGAGAAAGCGATGACAGAAATAACTTTCCTGGCTTCGTCAAAGCGTTTAAAGATTCCAGATGAAATTGAAGAATATAATTACCGAACGGTATTTGAAAAAGAAGAAGATGCGATTTACTTCACAGTTCAAAAGATTGATCATTATTGGAAAGAGAAAGTAAGTGGGTTATTTACGTTACCATACATTTATGAAGCACATGGTGTGGGTAATTCATTTTTCCTAACATACCTAGACAAGTATATGGAACTCGGGGATGTATTGGAGCTTTATCATGTGAGGAGTCAAAACCAGTTTGACGAATTTAGAAGAAGAATGGAAGAAGCTCCTAAACCAATTGAGATAAATACGGGGAGTTATATGTATCGGGACATATATGGAAGCTATAAACTTGAACCAAAAAGATGGCTGGATGAACTTCGACATCGGAATTATATCGGTCATCACGGTATCACGACGTTTGTAAAGTATTGAAGTCAAGACATAGTAGTAGCGATGCTAGTTGAAGGCATCGTTTTTTTTTATTACATTTCTTCAAGGTAATGGAAAAGTTTTGTCGAATTCAGTAAGAAGAAAAACTTGAGAGGATTTGTATGAATGGAATTTATCATAAATCGTGAGTACTTTACCAAAGCCATATCAGACGTCATGAAGGCTGTATCTTCAAAAACGACCTTCCCGATTCTTACGGGAATAAAACTCATAGCTGAAACGGATCGTATCATCTTAATAGGAAGTAATGCTGATATTACGATTAAAAGAACGATCCCCCAGATAAGTGATAACCAGAAAATATTCGAAGTACTGAAGGCAGGAAGTGTGGTCGTTTCTGCAAAAATTATGAGTGAGATTAGCAAAAAGTTACCTGGTGACATCCATCTCTCCCTTAATCATGATCAAACGGTCACGTTACAATCTGAAGAAATTAAAACAAAGTTAACAATTTTCAATGGTGAAGACTATCCAACTATACCAGAAGTGACAAAGACTAAAAGTGTGACAATCAAAAGTGACATCTTACTAGAGATGATTAAGCAAACCGCATTTGCATCGTCTAAAAATGAATCAAGACCTGTGCTTACAGGTGTAAACTTCTCATTTCAAGAAAACGTACTTACATGCGTAGCAACCAATTCACATCGATTAGCAATGAAAACCTATAAAGTTAACTCAGGCTTAACAGGTTCTTTTATCGTTCCGAGTTCAACTTTACTAGAATTGACAAAACTGTTTGGAAATCAGCCTACTGATATTGAGATTTATGCTTCAGATACAATCATTCTGTTTACATCTCAAAACCTTTCTCTATATTCAAGATTGATTGAGGGCGTCTATCCGAATGTATCTGGTTTAATTCCCGAAGAAACAACGACCATTGTAACCGTTAACACTCGTGAGTTACTAAGTGGAATGAATCGGGCAAGCTTATTTGCGAGTGAGTGGAAAAACAACAACATCCACCTGCAGATTCATGACGGATCCAAAATTAAAATGTCCTCGAAATCATCAGAAATGGGACAAATCGAAGAAACTCAAGGCATCAAACGTATAACGGGTGATACAGAATTACACATAACAATCGACGGCAATTTCATGATGGATGCTTTAAAAGTCATTCAGGAAGACGAAGTGAAATTGTGCTTTAACGGGACGATGCGACCTATATTGGTTCTTCCTGTGGGGAATGACTCTCAGCTTCAACTTATTTCTCCGGTCCGATCGTGAAGCTCATGAGATTGTAAGAGAGGATTGTTTGCTAGAAAAATCTATATTATAGATGTAATTTTTCAGGCAATTCCAGTCTTGCAGACAGTATTAATGATATAGGACGTTAGTGAATAACAACAATACAAGCTTTAAGGAGAGGGAATTATGAGTTTCGAATTTTTAGATTTCAAGCTAATAAAAGGGGAAGAAATAGACTTGCATTTAGTACAGACAGTACCAGGTAACCCTGAGAAAAATTGGGTTCCGGCCTATCATTTTCACCTATCATTGAGTGGATTCTCCAAACCGATTGGGAAAATTGATATTCGAATCGGAAACAACGAAAATTTATATTATGGAGGACATATTGGCTATTCTGTTGATGAGGAATATCGAGGAAATCATTATGCAGGGAAAGCTGTATTGCTACTGCGCCAAGTGGCAGAAGCTCACGAAATGGAAAAGCTCATCATTACGTGCAATCCGGACAATATCGCCTCAAGAAAAACATGTGAATATGTCGGGGCAACTTTAACTAAAATCGTTGACGTCCCCTCAGACAGCGACTTGTATGAACGAGGGGAAAAGGAAAAATGCATATATGAATGGGTGTTGAAGTAATACCCGGAATGATGTCCAGGGAATAAAAAGCCAGTTGGATTATAAATCTTAACATGAAACAGGGGAAGATCATTGACAATCATTAAAAACATAGGACGACTTTGTCCAACCAATGAAAATGGAACGATTCAAAACGACTCTAGCCATGCATCTGTACCACCGGAGTTTAGAGCTTTAATTGAAGATGTTATTGAAAAGTACATAATTCATTTGGAAACCAATTTACATAGTGTTTATATTAGAGGTTCCATTCCTCGAGGAGTAGGAATCTATGGTGTGTCAGATTTAGATACGATTGCAATTGTGAGGAAAAAGGTGAAGCATCTTGACCTCAGCTGGGTAGAAGAAGTTGAGCAGACATTGAATGCACAATACGAATGTGTGAATGGTGTGGAATTTAGTTTCTATTACATAGAAGATATCCTTGCAGCTTCTACATTCTCCATCATTCCGTTTATGCTGAAGACTCATAGCATTTGTGTGGCTGGAGCAGACGTTAGGCCGATGCTGCCAGACTATAAGGCAGATCGAACGTTAGGTAATGAACACCTTGTGAATCTTGCAACTCATATTGAAAGGGCAAAAGAAGACCTAGATGGCAATGAAGATCCTGTTGATATCATGGACTGCTGCACTTGGATTATGAAAATCATTGTAAGAGCGGGTTTGGCACTTGTCATAGAAAAAGAGCACCGATATACAAGAGATTTGTACCCGGCCTATCAGTTATTTTCAAATCATTATCCTGAAAAATCTGCTGCTATGAGACAGGCAGTCATGTATGCTATTCAACCCATTGAAAACCCGCATGAAATCACTTCGTTTTTATATAACATGGGACACTGGATGATTCATGAGGCGGAAAAATGGCTGCAGATCTACAACCCAAAAAAGGATCTACATATGAAACTATTAAAATGATTTATACACTTGAAAGGAGTGCATTTCGCTGAATAGTACGATCGATGTGATCCTATCATTTCTTATCATCTGGGGAATTCCTGCCTTTCTTGTGGTGAGCGGGTATGTCAAAATGAGCGAGGATGGTAATAAGTCAGTCAAAAATGATGTGTTGTCACCGTATTTCATTTTGACACTTGCTTTTATTAGTTGGCGGATACCTCTTCGCCCATGCAGGGATTAGATTCTCGGTCCCTTGGATCCAGGCAGTAGGTATGATTCTTCTATCGTTAGGAGGTATTCTATCGGCAGTAAAGATGTGGAGAGAGAATAGAACAAAAAGTTTGCTGATTATTGGTGTGGTGTTGGTTGTTCTCATCATCACTTTCATGTAGAAAAATGAAAATTAGTCATTTTGAAGTACAAAGTTGATAATAGAAGTCCTAGTGAACTGCTATTTAATTTTGGATATGTAAGCTACTGTTGAATGTAGAGAAGTGAAGAAACTTTTCTCGAATTAATACGTAGAAGAAAATGTAGACGTTTGGGGAGGAGTTTTAAATTGACTAATCTTTTTGAACTACTTGGTGTAATAGGTCAATTTTTTCTACTATTCAGTAAGGATGTAAATGAAGAAGAAATCGAAAAGAACATTCAATACTTAAAGAGGTTTGATTGGTTTGAATCTTATCTTAAGGACGATGACTTTAATCATCTCATCAACCATAATACGAATGTTCGATATGTAATTGGTACCTGTAACTTAACAAAAGTAAAGAAAAGTAGATATATAAATATATATCGAAAAAGGATTCATAAAGAATTACTTGCAGAAGCATAAGTTTACGGAGAATAAAATTGAGGAATCAGTGAACAAAGTAGGTGAAGGTAATAAAATTCTTACAAAAGCCAAATGAAAGAATATCGTTGATTGAATGGTTACGAATAACAGGTATTTCTCTACTTCCAGCAGGGTTTTTCTATCTATTTGTATGGGGATTTTCTAATTCAACGAAAGAGTCAAAAAAGTATATATCAAGGGTATTGCTCTTGGCTTTTCCTATCCTAGTAATCTGGCATTTAATATTGTTTATCTTATTAATGATTCCACTCATCTCATGGTTTGAAACGTTACCTGGATGGTATTAAATATATCTATAAACTAATTTATTTGATGTATTGACATTCAGGATAGCTTAAGTTCATAAATTTTATAGTAGATTAAGAGCAATGTAGGGGTGAACCATGAAAAAACAAAGTAAAATATATTTATTTAGTATAATAATTGGCCTCCTTTTTTCTTTTATTCCTACTATAGGGCCATCTGATCAGTTACAGTATCGATATTTAGGTGAACCGGCATTAACTTTTTCATTATATGGAGACTGGAAATTTGGTTTTAATCCTTTGGGATTATTGTTTAATATGTTCATTATCTTTTGCTTACTTAAATTAGTCTATCATTTATGGAAATTTCTATTTACTGTAAAAACGTAATGAGTCAAGAACGGTCAGTATTCCAAGAAGGAATGCTGGCCGTTCTTGTTATGCAAGGGGAAAGTTAAGGAGGCATATTAATTCTTTAGATCTTAGAGACATATGGACAAAGTCACAATCATTCTTCTAAAAGTTACGTATGAATAGTATAAGAAAAATTAAAAGTCAAAGGAGTGAGGAGGATGCCTTGTTATCCAGGCTACCGATATTGTGGACCAAGATGTAGCGGACCAGGTGCTCCGGTTAATCGGTTAGATTCCATCTGTCGTGATCACGACCTTTGTTACCGTAGAACCGGGTCTAGTAGAATGTGTGATGAAATCTTCTTAAACCGAGTTCGTCCCCTTATGTATCAACGGTCACAAATGGCAAAAGACGCAAGAGTGATGTATCGGTTTATGGGTTTAAAAAATATGCTTTAGAAAGGAAGGAAGAAGAGGATTGCTTCTCTGTACCTAGACCTGATTCCTTAAAACAACGACTAACATGGAAAGATGAAAATGAGTGTTAGAAGAGGAGTTGACCAACGGGGTAATCCTCTATTTTTTGGCTCTTTTCTAAGAATTTGTTGATTTTAGTACAATTATTTTGGGTGTACAACCAGTTTTAGATGCAAATTGAGGTTGGATTAGATAAGAGAAACTCTCTTTATATGAGGTTGGATTAGATAAGAGTAACTCTCTTTATATATAGAAGTATCTAAATACTAAGGTAAAAATCCTGCTGTTGCAATTTCTACGAAAAAGCTAAAATCTATACGAAACAGACTTTTTTTAATTTTATTATTTGTTATAACCATATGTAATCACTTATAAAAGAATGTATTGGATAGTAATCTTCGATGAGTTAGGTATAACCTTTCTTCCAATTATATACCTTTCTAGAACAATTGGAAAATAATTGTATTTTAAATGGAATCATATTACAATGAAAACGAACGTATGTTTTAATAAAGAATAGTTTGCTATTTTATGGGGGAGAGTTAGATTTGAAGATTGCTATTGTCTGTTTTGATAATTTTACAGATATAGATGTATTTTTACCTTGGGATTTGCTAAATCGTGTCCGTTTGGTAGGGGGTATGAACGATTGGGAAGTCCAATTGTTAAGTACGGAACAAACACATATCTCTATGTCTGGATTAAGAATCCCGATGACAGGGGATATATCGGAGATTCCTTCAGCTGATGCTGTTGTATTCGCAAGCGGAATAGGAGTCCAGGATTTATTTGAAAACCAACAATATTTAAATCAAATTCACTTAAATCCAGATAATCAATTAATTGGGTCAATGTGTTCTGGGGCTCTATTATTGGGAGCGAAGGGGCTATTGAAAGGTCTAAAAGCCACAACGTATCCAACGGTAGTTGATCAACTTAGAAAGTTTGATGTTGAAGTGATTGAACAAAGTTTTGTTACGAACGGAAATGTATCAACTGCAGCAGGTTGTTTCGCTGCACAAGATTTATCAGCATGGATCATTAGAAACTTGACAGATGAAGATATGGTTAATACAGTGCTAGAAACTGTACAGCCTGTTGGTAAAGGATTGTCATTTAGTTAATTGTCTCATCTTAAAAATATATAATGGTTGTTTAAATATTCCATGTGTTATAGCTTACTTAATGGACTCATTGATAATAAGGGGAAGATAGAGTGCTTATGGAAAAGAATACATTATTACGATTAGTGGAATTTGATAAACATGATATTCCTGGTATTGTTGATTTATCTACATCAGTTAATTGGGATTATGATGAATATGAAATTGGAACCGTTATGGCATCTGGTAAGATATTTGGGCACAAAAATAAAGAGGGGAAAATTGTGTCTAGTGCTGCTGTAATTCCATATGATCATAATTTAGCTTCAATTGGTATGGTGATTGTTCATAGAGATTTCAGAGGGTTCGGATTAGGAAGAGAAGCAGCACAAAAATGTATAGATTATGTACCAATTGACTCTTCAATTTTGTTAATTGCAACCGAAGAAGGAAAACCACTTTATAAAAAAATGGGTTTTAGTGAAGTAGACAGCGTACATAAATATCTTTGTGATACTTATATAGATGGTCAACCGTTACATCACGATGGAGTATTCATCGAAAATTTCAATGAAAGAGATTTTGATGATATTGTAAAGCTTGATCAGGCTGCCTTTGGAGATAAAAGGAGCAATTTTCTAAAGCATAGAATAAACCAATCAAATCAATGTTTAGTAGCAAGAGATAAAAATGGAAATATAATTGGTTATGGATTATCAATTGTAGGACCAATCAATACAATTTTGGGGCCAATTGTATCACCTGATGTTCATACTACAAAGTTAATTCTAGATAGGTTAGCTTCGAAGCATCAAGGGAAATTAAGAATTGACGTTCCATCTGGTCAAGAAGACTTTATGCAATTCCTAAAGCAGAGTGGATTTAAAAAAGCTAGTAACCCACCAATTATGATGATTAACTCTGTCACAATGCCACTTAGAAATAAAACATTATTCGGCATTGCTGCGCAAATTTTCGGGTAAGAAAAAATTCCTGAATAGATTTTACATATATGATTAACAGATTCCATAGACACGTTGATTATTATCACAGCAAATGGAATCATGAGAATAAGTGTGCATTTAGTTAGCTAAAGGTAACTTATATGATCAAATGTTTCAATCTTAACAAGGAACCAGAGCTTAGCTGGATAGAAAAGAAAGGAATCCAATGTGATATTGGGTTTCTTTTTTGTTGCTAACAAATGTTACTAATGTCGAAGATTGTAAGATTATGTCGAAAGCAACTAAACAAGCAGTTTAAATAGCCGATATAAACCATAGTAAATAGTAGTCTGAATAATCCTACGTTGATACATTTTTGTCCAACTCTAAAAAAACAATTCAAATACTGGAGAGAAATATGAGTAATTATAAACAAAAATTTGTCCAGGCAGCTCACAAGGTTTTTGAACTGTTACGTGCAACGGTTCCTGCCAGAACTTTTTTTATCGCAACCACTTCAAACGAGAAGTTTCATATACTCGTAAAATTTAATAGTGTTGGTGGTTGTACAATTCCTGAAAATGTAAATGCTCCCCTTCATACTTCGTATTGTAGTTTTGTGGCTATGGAGGCGAAGCCTTTGCTAATTAGTGATACAGGACAATCTGAGTTAGTAAGAGATATGAAGGTAACATCCGAGTTCTCGATAGGCTCATATCTCGGTGTTCCGATTTTCTTAGAGGATGGATCCATATTTGGAACATTATGTGCACTAGATCCCATGCCTCATATCTTAGAAGAAAAACACACCAAGATATTAGAAGGCTTTGCAGGTTTAATCTCTAATGCAATTGAGCTTGAAAAAACCATTAGAGACCTCAGAAAGCATGAACTTCAAACAGAAAATGAATTTTTACTAGCTCAAAGAGTACAAAAAACACTTTTTAGCCAACCCTTACAAAAAGAGGCTATTCAAGTTAGTACCATTCATCTTCCCTCCACGCATCTGTCAGGGGATCTTTTTACATGGCAAAAGCTTGACGATCAAAAGTATGGAATCATTATTCTGGATGTAATGGGGCATGATGTCTCTTCTGCACTCATAGGAATGATGGTATTTTCGCAAGTAAAGAACCACATGGCAACATTTAAAACTCCATATGAAGTGATGAAAGCACTGAACTTAGATGTTATTAATTTCTTTAATGACACAAATGACTTCGGGGCGTTTGTTACAGGAATATATGTTGTTTTAGACTTAAAAGAACAGCTTCTGACTTACATGAATGCTGGTCACCCACCAGCTATCTTAATACAGAATAATCATACTGAGTTCCTATCAAGTGCAAATTTGCCATTAGGGATAACAGATGTGTTCCCAGATTCTAGCAAGACATCAAGTTTAATTGACCAACAATTTAATCTCTTACTTTATACAGACGGATTACTAGATATATTAAAGCCAAAAGGAGAGACTGTGCTACATGAACTCCAGGAAGAAGTAGAGAAGAGTTTAATCACTAGGACGCCGATCACCAATTACTTTGAAAAAAAGATTTCAACATTAGAAAAGCACCCAGATGACATATGTATTTTGTCTATACTGGCAAACGACAGAAGAGGATGAAAGGTATGTTTACATTTGAATTAGAATTACCATGTCAATATAGCTCGATTGATACATTTGATACGAAAGCAGCAGAGGCTCTTAAATCTTATACAGATTCTTACAGGAGCTTGGTTTTTATCATACATGAGCTTGTCATAAATTCATTAGAAGCTTCGATAAAGAAATTTGGTAGTGAGGCAGCACGGTATTCTATCAAACTTATCATTTCTCATGCAGATGAGGGTCTAGAAATATCAGTTCAAGATTTTGCAGGTGGCATGGACCTTCAAGAACTTGAACAACTTGGAAATAGAACATTGGGGGAATCTGTGATAAGTGAAAGTGGACGAGGTTTGATGATGATTCAGCAAATGGTTGATGAATTCAAGATGAATTATGAACAAGATGGATTGTTTACAGTGAAAGTAAGAAAAGAAGGAGTTAATTATAGATGATGACTAACCCAAATACATTTGAGTATCAAGAAGTAGGAAATCTACAAATTTTTAAAATATCTGGAAAGTTACAATATGGCAACACGCAAACCATTAAAGACGAATTGATAAAACAGATGAATACGGAGCTTTCTTATTTTATTTTTGACCTAACCAATATGAGTGATATTGATAGTACGGGAATGGGTGTATTTGTCACGTTTTTAAAACACCTAAATAATCCATCCAAAAAAGTCGCATTAGTGA
The DNA here is from genome assembly GCA_008364785.1 of Bacillus sp. BGMRC 2118. GTDB lineage: Bacteria > Bacillota > Bacilli > Bacillales > SA4 > Bacillus_BS. The sequence goes on from VTTJ01000007.1 coordinate 324,400, forward strand.
TTGAAGATACATTTATAAATGAATTATTTAAAATCGCAAAGCTGGATTCAATCTTTACCTTAACCAGCTCTGTTGAGGGCGCGAAGGATTTGTTGACAAAATAACATCGAGATAGGGGGAAATATATATGAGACTAGGAATTAAACAAAAGTTTACGCTTGTATTTGTTTTATTATTTCTTATTGGTTCTTGTATTTTAATTGTTAATTCAGTAAGTAATTTAGATAAAGAGATTCATAACGTTGCAAAGGAAAGCTTAAATAAGGATTTATCCCTAGCAAAAAACCTAATGGATAAAACCTATCCTGGTGAATGGTCCATTAAGGATGGGAAATTATTTAAGGGAACCACTTTATTAAATGGTAATTTTGACATGGTAGATGAAGTGGGCGAGTTAACAGGAAATGCGGTAACTATTTTCCAAGGAGATACACGAGTATCAACAACGGTTAAAAAGGAAGATGGAGAACGAGCAATAGGCACACAGGTGTCAGAGGAGGTTGCCGCACACACACTTAAGGGTGGCAACATTTTTACTGGTGATGCCATTGTGGTTGGAAAGAAGCTCGTAACGATTTATGAGCCAATTAAAGACTCAAGTGGAGCTACAATCGGCATGTTATTTGTTGGAGATTCTGCTGATAAATACGACAATGCTATTTCTAACTTTAGAACAAAACTGATATTTTTTGGTATTAGTGAAGTGATTGTCATGGCACTGCTTATATTTGGATTAGTCCATTTTCAAGTGAAACCTTTACTACTAGTTACTAGAGTAGCAAAACAAGTTGCAACGGGAAATCTGGGTGTAGCTAAATTACAGACTACGCTTAAGGATGAAGTTGGGGACCTTTCACGATCTATTAATCAAATGGTAGATAACCTGAAAGAATTAATTTCAACCGTGGTTTCTACATCAGAACAGGTTGCGGCAACTTCAGAGGAATTGGCAGCTAGTGCTGATGTGACTGGCGAAATGAGTAACCAAATTGCAAAGACAACAAGTAGTATTGCTACTGGAACGAATCGTCAGTCAGAGGAGCTTCAAAGTATTTTGGAAAAAATGGAACAGGCTGTTACACAAGTAAACACCGGAAATGCTGCTGTTGAAGATACGTTAGTCAATGCTAATCAATCAACAAAAGAAGCAAATCAAGGAAATGAAGCCATTAATGAAGCCATTCAACATTTAAGCACTGTAACCAGTACTGTAGAATTTGCTACAGATTCAATCCAAAAGCTTGGAAAAAGATCAGAAGAAATTGGTGGAATCATTACGGTCATTACTGAGATTTCTAACCAAACAAATCTACTTGCACTTAATGCAGCGATAGAAGCTGCCAGAGCGGGTGAGCATGGTAAGGGATTTGCAGTAGTTGCTTCTGAAGTTAGAAAGCTTGCTGAACAGTCGAATAATGCAGCTAGTCAAATTACAGAACTGATTGAGGATATCCAATCGGAAACAAAGGTGACTGTGAATACAATGGAAACAAATCTCGAATCTGTTAAAGAACAGGTAGGGCTGATTCAAAAGGGTGGACAAGCACTTGTGAAGATTGTTCAGAATGTAAAGGATACGGAGGATGGAGTACTACACATGAAATCTGTGTTAAATCAAATTAACGATCATATCAGTGGAGTCTTATATTCTACCCAACAAATGAATGAGATTATAGAGGAAGCTGCGGCATTTACGGAAGAAGCAGCTGCATCTACTGAAGAGCAGGCTGCTACGATTGAAGAGGTTGCTTCGAGCGCAAATGAGCTGGCAAAAACAGCCGAGGAACTACAAGTCAAACTAAAAGTGTTTACTTTATAAAACAAAATGCCACAGGAAACTGTGGTATTTTGTTTTTCCTAATAAAATTCCATTTTACTTCTTAAACTCTTTATGATACAAGAAGGATTGTGCACACACGATAAAAATCAATTTCATAATCATATAAAAATTCCATAAGTAAATGATGGATACTATACTTACAAATAAACTACGATAGTAGAATTAACGCTATCATGTAATCTTCTATATAGCTATGGGAGAGCATGTTTAAAAAGAGCATTTTGAATGAATTGACTAGAAGAAAGAAGAGACAAGTTAAATCTGTAAGAGAGATAAGGTACTTGTTAGATTCCTATAATTTAACTCAGATGAATTATACAAGAAGGATTTTCTGTATATTTACAGAATAGTACTAGTTGAGTAGCATGAGCTGCTCTTTTTTACTTTTACACTATTATTCTTCTAGATAAATAAGGAGTAGAGTTATGCAAATGTTTTGGTTTATTTTATTCGGTATTATTCTAGCGATTGGACTGGTAATGGGACTTGGTAATTATGGATTAGTCGCATTAGGTGGTGGTGCTTTCGGCTTGCTTTTATACATTGCAAAAAAGCTAAGTAAATTTAAGAATTGAGTAGGATGCTTACAGGAAATACATAGTTATGGGGGCTTAATAATGTTAGATACTCAACAAATTAAAGAAGTGATTAGACATCGTTATCCTCTTCTTTTAGTTGATAGAATTTTGGAATTAGAAGAAGGAAAACGTGCAGTTGGTATCAAGAATGTGACGGTGAATGAGGACTTTTTCAATGGACATTTCCCTGATTACCTAGTTATGCCAGGCGTATTAATTGTAGAGGCATTAGCACAAGTAAGTGGAGTTGTGATGTTAACGAAAGAAGGAAATAAAGGAAGATTAGGACTCTTAGCAGGTATCGATAAGTGCAGATTTAGACAGCAAGTAAAACCAGGAGACCAACTTCGTCTTGAGGTTGAAATCATCCGACTAAAAGGTCCTATTGGAAAAGGTAAAGGTGTAGCTACAGTTGATGGAGAAGTAGTTTGCGAAACTGAGTTACTGTTTGCATTTGGGAATTAAAAGCTATTCATATTTGGAATGTCATTCATGCTGTTGACAAAATAGTGTATTAAATACGGATGCAAAGATCCATGCATAATCAGTTCGGACCCTGTTGTTGAAGTAAGGAGGTAGTTTAGCTAACTTCTTTAAATAAAGTACTTATGGGGGTAAATATGACGTTAGTTGTTACAAGAGAATTATCAGAGAGACTAGAGGTATCTGAAACCGATTGCCTTTTCTCAAGATTGTCAGCAATAAGGGATATAGAGGGAAATTCAATGGGAGTTGAGATTAAAAAGTTCGGAAATGCAACAGCATTTTCCGTGAAAAATATTCCAGGTCCTTCCTACAATCAAGTTAAGGGATTGAAAAACGGGGATGAACAATATTTAGAACAGATCATAGCGTTCTATAGAGAAAGAGAGATCCATTTCCAATTCGAGATTACACCTGGAAATATATCAGGTGAACTTTTAAAACAACTCAACCACCTTGGTTATTATCAACATACCTTTCATACAACATTATTTAGTTCAACTAATGAATTAGTAAATAATGAAAGTAATCCTTCAATAACAATTAGAAAGCTAGAAAGAGATGAATTTGATATCTTTGCGGAGGTTTATCAAAAAGGTTTTGGGATGCCAGATTTTTTAAAGCAAGGAATCTCACAAAATAATAAAATACTCTACGATAATAAGAAGTGGAAATTCTATCTTGCTACAATAAATGAAAGTCCTGCTGGAATAGGTGTAATCTTTATGAAAAATAGAGTTGCTATGCTCGCTGCTGCAGCAACGATACCAGCCTATAGAAACAAAGGGATCCAAACTGAACTTTTAAAGGTACGAATAAATCATGCTTTAGCTGAAGAATGTAAGTTAATTGTAGGACAAGCAAGATTCGGCTCGGTTAGTCAAAATAATATGGAGAGAATGGGTATGAAGATCGCATATACCAAGTCAATATGGATTAATGGATAAATAGCTATCAAATTTGGTAGCTTTTTTACTTTTCTAAACTACTACTTTAGTTGTAGCCAAAATCATTCAGAAGACTAATGTGAGTAAAGGGCACCTTGATTTAAATTAAATAAGAGGTGATATCAATGGAAATCTTAAAAATTAAATTATGTACATTAAATATTAAGGAGATGAAAGCGTTTTATACTGAAGTATTAGAAATGGAACTCATAGAGGTAAGTGAAAAACACTTTACGGTTCGAGCTGGGAATTCGAAAATAGAATTTCATTTAAGCGAAACGTTACCTTCTTATCATTTTGCTGTGAGAACGAACATTGCTTATCTTACTTATATTTTCAACAAGGTAAGCAAAACTCACAAAGATAAAGTACTTTGTGATATACAAGGATTTGAGAGTGGATACTGGAAAGGGAAACAAGTCTATTTTCACGATCCAGATGGGAATATCGTTGAAATAATAGAACAACAAGTACGATGTGACGAGTGGTATGATGTTTGTGAAATAGGTATGCCTGCAGGTGATGTTGAACAGCTGGCAATGGAATTAAAAGAGTTACCAAATAAAAATAAACCTGAGTCAGAATCATTTCAATTTTTTGGAGATGAAACAGGGAACTTTGTCTTGGTGAAAGAAAGTAGAGGATGGTTCCCTACAAAACAACCCTCTACCATTCACCCCATAGATATTGAGATTAGGGCAGAGCGAGTTAAAAACACTACAATTACTAGTAGAAATTTGCCTTATACAATAAACGTACTTAAGTAAAGATAAGTTTTATTGTTGTATCATACAGGTCCCTCAAAACGTAAGCATTGATCCGTGTTGAATGAATGCTCTCTCTAGTGGAAATACGATGAAAAAAATATAGAAAAAATTTTGATTATGCCGTATGGTTTTAATAGTAATTACCGTCTTACATAGTGAAGAGAAATTATAGGAGATGGAATATGAGTATGAAAGAAGATTTAGTAACGATTAGTAAAGAAATGGAGCAGATCAATCATTCCTTTAATTCGATTATTCAACCGTATCGAAGTACCCTTTGGAATTATTGTAGAAAGTTGACCGGTTCACCTTGGGATGCAGAAGACTTGTTACAGGAGACATTATTAAAGGCATTCTCGTCTCTCACTAGAGTGAAGCAGGCGATGAACCCGAAAAGTTATTTGTTTCGTATTGCTACAAACACCTGGATGGATAGCTTTAGAAAAAGTAAAGTTGAGACAGAAGAGTTTATATCAGAAGAACTCTATGAGGGACAAACCGTTCATTTTAATGATGTTTATGAAGCCATTGAGACACTCGTACTCTTTCTTCCGCCCAAACAAACGGCTGTCCTATTATTAGTTGATATTTATAAGTTTACTTCAAGTGAAACTGCAGAAATTATCGGTTCCACAGAGGGAGCTGTGTACTCATTGTTGAATAGAGCTAGAAATAATATGAAAAAATTACATAACCATAACGTCGAAGACAATCGAAAAGACTCTACATTATCAAATGAACAAAGCCAAGTCATTACACAGTATATGGATTCGTTTATTAAAGGAGATTTTCAGAAAATAGGTACATTGTTAGCAGAATATGCAACGAATGAAGTTGTCGGCAGAGGAATGGATATTGGAAAAGTTCAGATACGCAAGAACTCAATGGGTGACTGGGCTAGTGGTGGTTCAAAACAAGGATTAACATCCAAATTTATCACTCTTTGGAATCAGCATGCCATTATTTATACGAAGGAAACAGAAGAAGGATCTGTACTTTGGGATATAACAACAGTTGAAATTGAAGATGGCTACATTGCCAAACACAAAAGCTATTATTTTTGCAAAGAATTCCTTTCTTTAGCAGCAAAGGAACTCCAAATCAAATTAGATGAGGAGAAAGAATTATTTGGATATCAATGGTAAAAAAATCAAACATATAAAAGGGAAAGAGGAATTGAAATGAATCCGAAAATACATAGTTCATTAAAGGTATTGTTAGTATCAAATTTAGAAGAATCTATGAAATTTTATAAAGATATAGTAGGGTGTGAAGTTACAGAGTGGTGGGCAATCCGTGATGGGTTTACGGGTTTAGGAATGAAATTAATTCAAGCAGAATCGAAAGACGACGTTCATCCCAATGGACTAGAAAGAAAGAATAACAATCCTATCCCAGATATTTATTGTTATGTAGAAAATTGGGTTGCACTTGATGAACTGTATGAAGAATTTAAAAGTAAAGGTGCAAAAGTAGTGATTGAACCTTGGATTGACAATGAAGGCGGACCTTGGAAAGAGTTTGCGATTGTAGATCCAGACGAATATTGCATCGCATTTGGTGGTACAAATGGAAAGTAAGATTAATAGAAATATCTACTAAGCATTCCTTTAAGGGATGCTTTATTTGTCAATGTTCTTCATAATTGTGCCTTATGACTAAAAACTTTATAGAGTTGTGCAAGAATTAATACTTTAAGCTTGGTAAAACGAAAAATTCATTGTTCTTTTAATAATGTAATGACAAGATATTTTTATGTCACGTGTACTCAAAATGTTTCTATTGATCCTTTCAAAAGTCTGTTTTCGTTTAGATTGTTGCTTTCGTAAAAATCCCAAAACCCGGATTTTTACCATAGTATCTAGTTACTAGTATTTATAGAGAGAGTTGCTCTTTTCTAAACCAACCTTAGTTTGCTTGTAAAACTGGGTGTACACCCAGAATAATTGTACTAAAAGCAACAAAGTTTTAGAAAAGGGCCTTTCAAAAATAATAAAAAAATAGTTAGTGAAATCTATTTACTCGTGTAGTATTATGGAATTCTATGGAAAAAATGATTATTTTAGGAATATAAAAGGGGGACTCTTTTTGCAAATTCTATTAATTCGTCATGGTCAATCTGAAGCAGATTTACTTAATGTGCATGAAGGAAGTGCGGATTATCCGTTAACTCAGGAAGGGACTTATCAGGCTATAAGGATGGCAGATAGAGTATTGAAGGAGTTCCCTCCAGAATATATATGGGCTAGCACACAGAAACGCGCTACCAAAACAGCGCAAATTTTAGCTGACAAGATTGGATGCCCAATCGAATTCGTAAAAGATCTCCGTGAGCATGACAACGGTCACTTAGCTGGAAAATCCAAGAAGGAAGTCCCATTCCCATGGGGCATACAGCCCCATGAAAAGTTTGGGGAAATTGGGGAATCTGCGATGGAATTCCGTTTAAGAGGAGAACAAATCTTATCAGTCATTAGAGAAAAAAGCAAAAGTCATCAGCGAATAGCAATAGTCTCACACGGAGGGATGATTTCGAGACTTATCGAAAGTTTCTTAGGCTTACCAAGTTATTACGATATTCTATTTAAAACAGATGACACTGGAATTCATTTGTTAGAATATACAGATAAAGGAAGAGTCATACACTTTTCAAATAGTTCAACCCACTTGGATTCAGTACTAGCCAGTGGTTCCAATAAAGAAGTTGAGCCTCATGTAAACTAATCTAGTTTAAAGTTATTGAGGATAGAGTTTCTGTTGAGGCTATCATGATGATAGCCTCTTCTTTTTGTGCTAACCGGGTGTGTTACTTTAACAAGGTTTTGTTGAGAACTTTAATCCATGAAGGATTAATGCTCTTAGTTTGAGAAATTGAAGAAAAATACAGGGATAAGTATTTAAAAAAGAAATCAGACTTAAGACTGAGAAATAATACATCGTTTTCCCAATGTTAGCCTTCTTATTATCAAGTAAAGTAGGTATTAGAAAAACATGGGAGGAACTAAAATGAGTATAATCGAAGGTATCTTTGAAACACATTTAGAAGTGAAAAATTTAAAAGAGTCAATGAAATTTTACGAGGAGACGCTTGGATTAAAATTAGGATTATTTGAAGAAGGAAGGAGAAGGGGATTTTATACGATGGGAGATGATGTCTTATCAATGATTTCAATAGTTGAACGAGAAAATCCAAATCTCCGTCATATGGCTTTTCGAGTACATAGTAACAATCTACATAACATCATTCCATTTCTTGTCGAAAGAGGTGTAAAGATACTTCCAGGCTGGGAAGGGGCAAGAACAGACGAACCAATCGTCTATCCTTGGCTAGGAATCGCCTCCGTATTTTTTAACGACATTGATGGAAATAGACTTGAATTTGCTGCCGTTTTGCCTGAAGGTCCACGTAATGATATCCAGGAAGTATTTCTTCATTTGAGTGATTGGAGGGAATTGCACAAGAATGCATGAATAAAGGTAAAGGCTTATTATCTTACTATTTAGGTTATTTCAAACAACGTAATCGTTAGAGTATATGGAGAAATGTACGTAAACTTTTGGGGGAAGACAATGATAAAAGGACTCTATGAAGCACACTTACCAGTTAGTGATCTAGAACGATCAATCGAGTTTTATGAAAAGTTAGGTTTAAAACTATATAAACGATATGAGAAAGTTGTTTTTTTCTGGATTGAAGAAGGAAAAAGTTGGATTGGTTTATGGGAGGGTTCAGAATCAAATATTCCGTATCACGTTTCATTGAGACATATTGCATTTTATGTTGACTTAGAGGATATAAAGAAAGCGAAAACGTGGTTAAAGGAACGAGGGATTAAAGTAAGGGATGAATTCCATAAAGGAACCGAGGAACCCGTAGTTGTCCCTAGTCAAGCTCACGCAATGATTTACTTTGACGACCCAGATGGGAACCATTTGGAGTTTATTACAAGATTACCAAAAGAAATTGACCAAACAGAAAAAATGTATCTAAGTGAATGGGAAAAATTGTACGCGTAACGTTGTTTCTCACGACTCAACTATACTCATATATTTAAAAAATGCGTGTCAAAACTGTTATCAGTTTGCACGCATTTTTTTCATTACCAACTATGTGTTATACACTATAAACCGGAAAGGGTTACCGTTCTATCTGTTATGGCTTTTGTGAGTATATTCACTAGCAAATCATTATATTGTACGTTAACACTAAAACTATTATTTCTACTCTATTTTTCTTCCGCTATCTCGCTCACCAGCGTTTCAGCTGCTTGTCTGTACAAATTGCTCATTTGAGCGAACGATGAAATCAGCAGTACTTTGTCTACATAGCTTGAATCTAGGTTTTCTTTCTTGGCGGCTAGCTCGGTTGCTTCCTTCATATGTGTTTGCAAATGACGACTGAAATGAGCCGTATTTTTGTTCATTAGTTGTAGGTAGTAGCGGTAAAAGTCTTGTAAACTCAATTCTTCGTTTACAATTTTTTGATTCAGTTCCTCGAGTAACTTCTTAATTTCATTGATTTTTAAGCTTCCTTTTAATTGGTTAATTAAGCTCAAAAGAATAATGTGTTCTTTCGTATATTTTTTATTTTTAATCGGTAGCAGTAGTCCAGACTTCGCATAGTTGTTAATCATCGTCTTAGTTAGTACTCTTTCTTCACCTGTTGCCAGCTTGGTATCAAACAGCTGCATCACCTGATCCATATATAAATCAATTACCGGTATATCCTCTAGCTCAATATGCTTCATATCCGTCAAACTCTCTAGTAACCTTTCAACATCCTCCATGTTCCAACCTCAATTCCTTGTATGTACTATGACTTCATTTTAACAAGAAAAATAAGAAGATTCAACACTTGCTACATTTCGTAGTTTGTTATATATTTATACGTAGTTATTAATACTACGTTAGGTAGTTGTTATATATTTAGAATGGATGGTGCATATGAAAATTTTATGTTTCGGAGATAGCCTGACTAGAGGAGTTTCCTTTGTAAATGGTCGATTAAAGATAATGAAACGAAATTATCCTGCAGTGTTATTGGATTTATTAAGCAAGACGAATAAAGGCATGGAAGAGATTCAGGTAATCAATAAAGGAGTATTCAATGACAATTCCGATTTACTGATGAAAAGACTTGATCGTGATGTGATTCGTGAAAAGCCTGACTTTGTCATTATTGAAATAGGCGGGAACGATTGTGATTTTGCCTGGGCAAGTGTTGCGGAAAAGCCATATGCAGAACATGAAGCAACGGTTCCACTAGACCGATATATTCATAATCTTGAAGCGATTATTACGAAAATCCGACAAGAGGGAATTACACCAATTCTCTCGACATTGCCACCGCTAGATCCGGTTCGTTATTATCAGCGCATTACGAAAAGCTTTAGCTCACAAGTGAGTGAATGGATTTGTAAAGTGGGTGGAATCGAGTTCTGGCACAGTCAATACAATAGCGCTGTTCAAAAAGTTGCTGAAGACTGGGATGTGCTGCTTATTGACGTCCGTGAAGCAATTAAGAGTACAGGCGATTTAAAGAGCCTCATCAGTGAAGATGGCATACATTTAACGGAAAAAGGCTATGAAGTGTTTGCGACCGAAGTTTTTCAGAAAATCTATTAATCTATTTTCGATGACTAGTATATCAAGTAAAAAAGATTGGTATACTAATGAATAGAGTATAATGAATCTGGAATGAGAGGGAGCTCACAATGAAGATTATTGTTACAAGCATTTTTGTACAAGATCAAGAAAAGGCACTTCAGTTTTATACGGAGAAGCTCGGTTTTGTCAAAAAGCATGACGTTCCTACAGGAGAATTTAGATGGCTTTCCCTTGTATCGCCGGAAAATCCTGAAGGTACCGAGCTATTACTTGAACCAAATCAACATCCAGCTGCACAGGAATATCAAAAGAAATTATTTGCTGACGGCATTCCCGTTACAATGTTTGGAGTAACAGATGTACATAAAGAGTATGAGCGGCTACAAAACTTGGGCGTACGCTTCATGATGAAGCCGACCAATGCTGGACAAGTAACGGTTGCGGTTTTCGACGATACATGTGGCAACTATATTCAAATTGCACACAACAATTAGAAACCTAACCTCAAAAAAGTATTAGTCCATACCAGGATTAATACTTTTTTTTATGCATGTGTTTACCTTTTCATTAGTGATACGTTGAATAGATAGGAGGGTGGTTATGGATGAGCAAGTAGGATTGTTTTTACATGAGAAGCTTAAAGGGGTACATACGTTATTAATGAAGATGGGGGCATGCAAGGAAGATGCAGAAGACATCGTCCAGGAAACTGCCTTTCAATTTGTTCAGTATCTCGACACGCTTGATGATGAGTATGTAGATGCCTGGCTGTACCGTGTGGCAATTAATAAATATTACGACAGCATTCGGAAACGGAAACACAAAGACCACTACATTCAAACGTTTAGAATGGACGATTTACTAGATTGGAAGACTCCAGAGGAAATCGTACTGGAAAAGGAGTTACAACAGTGGGTGTCATACTGTTTACGAAAGCTTCCACAAAAGGATGCGGAGCTGTTATTGCTCAAATTTAGTGGAGACTTGTCACTAAAGGATATTGCCATCATTTACAAAACAACAGATAAAACAATTAAGACACAGCTGGCTAGAGCAAAGAAAAAAATGAGAACGTTAATGGAAGAGGAGAGAAAACATGGATAACGAACAGTCCATTTTTGACAAAAAAGATGCTTATCAACCATTAGTGAAGAACGCTAAAAAGAAATCATTAAAAAGAACGATACTCGTTTCAACTGGTGTGATGGCAGGTATTCTCATCATCTTAGGAATCGTCATTACAACTCTATACTTTGTAATGGAACGGTCCATGGGAGCGTATCAGGAAATCAAAATGGAACAAGACATTGTGTATGGGGCCAATATTCAGTTAGATCATTCGACCGGAAGCTATGGCATTGATTCGATTCTCATGCAAGATCAATATATAAAAGATATCGATGGTGTTCCGTACACATGGTATAACGAACAAACGTGGTTCAGATTGTATGATAAGGCCACAACTGTATTCGACAACTCGATTTCGTCACTTGATAATGAAAGATACTATCGAAACGGCCAACGAGTGGTTAACTTTTACATACCAAATGGAGAAAATCATGAAGATGATCGCAATCAGGTCCAATCACTCGCGCCGGATTCCGTTGTAGAACTGGCCCTTTCGTTTTCTGGGCCAATGTCACCTGAAGAAATGAAAAAGAAATTCCCAAATGCGCAGTGGGCATGGGTCCAGCATCCTGATTCCATTCATGGATCAGGGCGAGTCATTGGCGATTACGCATACGGATTTACACTAACGAAAAAAGGAATCACAAAGGATGTCGAGTACTTCCAAAAAGTATTAAATAGTTTATCGAAAAAGGTTGAAAAGGATACAAGAGTCACGCCGCTTCTTCAGTCCATAAAGGAAAAGGGACGTTTGGAAGTTAGCGGTGTGATTGTAACAGGGACCGTTCAGGAACTGCTGCCGTTAGTGGAGAAGGAAGACGTGAAGTATGTTAGTTTAGGTGTGGTGCTTCCATATTAGTAAAGTTGAAAGAGCATAATCCATGAAGGATTATGCTCTTTTTTGTGGAAATAAGTGTAGATAGAAGAATAATGAAGTCATTTGAAGAAGAGTTATTGTTTGATGATAGATATACATTTATACTAAGAAATATTAGGTCTAGAGGTATACTTGAGGAGCACATATAAATGTCAATATCAAAATAGACACATATAAGGAAGTGATAGTGTGTTACAAATTCCACGATATGTCTTATCCGTTATAGTCATTGGCATTTCTGCATATGGACTCATTACGAAAGACTTTCGGTTAAATCATATTATGATTTTATTATTGGGTTTAACGATGCTGATTATGGGGTTAGAAGAATTTAAAAAGAAACAAACGGCAAAAGGCTGGTTATTTGTTGCTGCTTTTTTATTTTCGTTAGTTGTATCCATACAGGGTTTTCTTATATAAAGTTATATCATTCAAAACGAGGAGGGTTCCTATTGAAAAGAGTTCTTGTAAATTTAACTTCTATGCTTACAATAAGTGGATTTCTATTGTTAATGGGTTATTTATTTGATATCAGAGTATTAATGATTCGTTATGTTGAAGAAACATCAACAGGTTTGGAATCGGGTGGCTCCATACTAGCTGTTGTGATTGGGGTTCTGTGCGGCTGGATCATTGATAAGGTTAAATATGGAGAGACAGTCAGTTAACTAATCTGACGTAGCATTCATCTTGAGGAGGGGTGTGTTGAAAAAGAGAAGATATTTGGTATACGCAATCGCTGGATTATTTTTGTTTGTTACTGCTATATCTTTTATGAGTAAGCCTAATGAGAATGATTTTGTTCAATGGTTTGAACGTGATTATGGCGTGAATTGTGTAGGGCTAGATGATTCATGCACTTCAGTAAAAATAGATGATAAAACCTTTACTCACACAGATGGATACTACGATACCTCGGTCGGATTTTTATCAATGGGAATGCAAACAAAAAGGCTCTTGCAGAAATATTGAAAACCCCAATGAATTTTTCTCAATTGAAGCAAAAGGTTTACTTGGAGAGTTTATAGAGATAGAGTTTATACAGAGCAATGTGAAAATAAGGTGAGACTGGTAGTGGTAAATCTAAAATTCCGTCACCGTGTTAAATTATTCCTATAACAAGCGTTTCTAAAATAGGAGCTTTTTTCCTTTTATAAATCCACCTCCATGAGGGAGACTACGATGGTATTGTTCCGGGAAGAGCGGGACTAAAAATCACATATCCATGGAGGTTAGGTGTCTTATGGCTGAATCAATAGTAGAACTTAAGGAACAGCTTCGTGTACTGACAGGTCGAAGAGAGCGGATGCAGAAGAATCTTTACGAGGTTGAGAAGGAAATTGCAGACATTAACAAGAAGCTTGCGAAGCTAAAGAAATAACCAAATCGTTTCAATACATATTATCAACATCTCAGAAGCAATGCCCAAGAGCATTGCCTTTTTTATTCTTATCAGTTGTCAAAAAACTGGAGATAACTTACAATGTGTATATACATAGAATATCTATATAGATAGGAGATGACATTGTGAAACGAAACATGTTAGTACCAATTACATTATTACTCATGATTCTTGTTACGGCTTGTACGCACTATTCAAGTACACCGATTTCACCAAAAGAAGATAGTATGGTCATCAATATCACTAACAACACAGATTTTGAATTATATGGAGTGCAGGTACAGGTTGGCAACCATTCAGTCACAGGTGTGAATGCAGACAGCTCTAAAATTGAAAAAGGAGAAACACTCAGTTTTGAATTACTTCAGGAAGACATTGCTTTAACTGGAAATGTAGAAGTAAAGGTTGAAATCCTTGAAAACGTAACGAGTCATAAGAGCGTGCCGATTAACCAAAAGGTGACGCTTGAATTAGATCCTAATAATGCAGTATTTTATAAGTTGACTGGAGAGTCGATAAGAGAAGCGAAACTATCTAGAATAAAAGAATAGGGGATGCTGAAGCAATCCCTATTTATATTTTAGTAAGTAACCTATTGACAAAAAAATGTGAAATATTTACACTTACATTAACTACTATGTATAACAAAGTAGTTCTCTTTTTAGGAGCTATCTTGTTTTACCAACTACCTAAATGTATATTTTTTTGTCAGCTATCTTGTATAACAAGTTAGATAGAAAGGAATTCGATCATGTCAATTAGAAGCCAATTGTTGAAAGGCATTTTAGACGGGTGTGTGTTGGCGGTCATTGAGAAGGAACCTGTGTACGGCTATGAGCTGTCACAAAAGCTTATGAAGGTCGGATTGTCAGATGTAAGCGAAGGAACGATTTATCCGATACTTCTGCGTCTCCAAAAAAATGGCCTCATACGAGGAGAAATGAGACCGTCTGAATCAGGACCGAACAGAAAGTATTATTTTCTAACAGAAGCAGGGCTAGAAGCGCTTACTATAATTACTGAAGAATGGAACCAAATCTCACAGCCAGTAGGCGAACTGTTGAAGGGAAGGTGATTGGAATGAATGCGACAACATTAATTGAACAAAACAATGTGAAAAGAAAAGAACTGACTCCAGAAAATGAACGCTATTATAGTGACATGCTTATTTACATTCGGCTACAACTAAGCCTGTCAGAGCTGCAATCTGAGGAAGTCTTAATGGAAATGTTAGACCATTTACTCGAAGGACAAGAAGTGGGGAAAAGCGCTAAAAACATCTTTGGTGATGATCCGAAAAAATTTGCAGATGTGGTGATCGAACAGCTACCAAAGGAGAAGAAGCGAGCGGTGGTTCCGTTTGTAGGAGGAATCATTGGAAATATTGTTGGGTGGATTTTAACAATTAGAGGGATTTTATTGCTCGTTACGTTACCCTTCAAAGAAGTAGAAACAACGGTGTATCCACTTTCTCTAATAGGGCTCGCACTCGTAATTGCCGTGTTTGTAATGATAGCCATTATCTATATTTTAAAGCTTGTCCAACGATCTTTATTCACGGAAAAAAAGAGCACTCGTGTAGATACGGTCAAAGCCGGCCTGGCAGGAGCACTGGGTATGGGTGCGGTATTGATTACGGCTAGATTTCTACCAGAAGCGGGTCCATCCTTTGACTTTTCATGGCTGCCATCCTTGGTGTCGGGTGGAGTTATTCTGATCGGGATGAATGTGTATAAAAGAATTAAGCAAAACAAGCAAAAGCAAGGGAGGTAAGATGATGCTTTCGAAAAAGGGTGAAGCGTTTATTGATAACTTACGGATGTACTTGATGGTGTCAGGAAAAAATGAACGGGAAATTAAAGAATTAATTCAAGAGCTAAAGGAGCATCTAACAGAAGTAGAAAAAAGTGGGAGAAGCATTGATGAAATTATTGATCAAACTCCTGAGCAATACATGATATCACTCAAGAATGAAATGAAAACAGATTACAAGCATGTGTTCAAGCTTCTTCCAATATATTTTTTAGGAGTCATTGCCTACTTTTTAATGGGACCTGCTATTCGGGGAGAATTTGAACTCAATATCATACAAGTGATTGGTTTTCCATTTGCAGCTGGAGCCGGTCTTATTATATACGTATATTTTCTGCAGCAGGCAGGGAAGAAACAATACACTTTCAAAATACTCTTTTTTGGTGGAATGATAGCGAGTATGACTGTAACGTTTATGATCTTGATGTTGTTACTAGTCAGTAAATTTTTCGTTGCTCCATTTTTCATAGGAGATGTAACATCAGATCTCATCGTCATTTTTATATGCAGTGCGATTTTCATCATCACCTCCATATGGAGCAAAACATGGGTATCCATTTGGCTGCCAGCCATTCTATTTATTCCGGATGTATATAGTAGATTTACGGATTCGAGTGTTGAAAAAGTACTAGTCGTTCAAATGATCAGCTTTGTCTTGTTGTTTGCAATTCTGCTCATACATTTATGGTTTATGAATAGAAAGAAGAGAGTGGAAGCATAGGGACGGTTCTCGTGCTTCCAGGAAAACAGAGGGACGGTTCTTCTGCTTCAAAAGAAGCAAGAGAACCGTCCCTTTTCTGCGGAAATTTATGGTAAAATAAAATTTATAGATTTTTTTGATTATTTACTTGGAGTTAGATAAAGAGGAGAGTGACAAGGTGATCAAGAGTAAAGTGGCAATCGTGTTTTCTGTTTTGTTGTTCGTTATTTGTATGTGTTTATTCTTTCCATTTCCGAACAACACAATGTATGAAGCACGTTCTACATTCATGTCGTTTCCACTTACTAATCAGGATGGATATAATTTGCTAGGAGTCGTTGGCTCCATTGTGTTCGTGATCGCCATCATTTTACTTTACCGTGGTTTGAAGAAATATCACTTTCTAACAATTGTGGTGGCTGTCATTATGTATTCACTCTTACCCACTTTCCTTATTACAATCTACCAAGAAACCTTCGCAAATGGCATACATAGCATTTCCTATGATGGGAGGGGAAATTGTAATTTTAAGTATGAGAGTAACCAACTATTGGACGGAGAATGCAGCCTTGTTTTACAAAATCGTAGTAATCGAGCGGTTACCTTTGAGTTGGAATTTTTAGATTCCAATTACATTGAAGAGGACATCCAATTGGAGTCACTGATGAATATTGATGGCCCCTATAAGATTACGATCCAAGCGAATCAATCTAAATCATTCCATGTGAAGGAACAAATTAAAGTAATAGATGATGAAATACATTTTCAAGAGGGATCTTCCAACTTAATACACGTAAAATTAATTGGGAAGAAGTCTGCGCGCATTTTATAGTATGATAGTGTTAAGTTATGAGAGTTAATACAGATCCAAGAATGCATTCTGAGAGGTAGTTTATGATGAGGATTTTGTTAGTATTATTCGCATTCCTCTTTGTTTTAACAGGTTGTACATCCAATCTTGGTTCAGTTAAAGAGGATATGCTAGGAAACGTTGAGAATATTGATGCAATGGAAGAGTTTGTGCAGAAGATGAAAGAGAACGATAAGGCTAAAATTACTGTATTATCAACTGGTATCGAAGGGCAGGATGGGATGGACGTTCTCACTTTTAACGGAATTGAAATTACGGTTACACGAACGGTTGATGAGGAATTTATTGAAGAACTCAGTTGTAGCGGGGTTGAAATTGAGAAAAAAGCAGATTCCAAAGTTTATATTCTTCAAGAGTGTAGTAGTGAGAGCATGACTGAGCCTATTGATTTTCCGATATTGTCTGGAAAAGGGTAACTCAATTTAATAATAGGGGTCTGGGTAAATGAAGTTTACTAGAAAAATAATTGTATTTGTAATGATTGGTATCATACTTATTGTTGGCTACAGGTCTGTACACAATTGGAATGATCGTCGTGATTTAGATGTAGAAGATTTACTTCACTACAAACGGAGTGACTTCAACTCTCTTACATTTAGAAATGCTGGTGAGACTGGCTGGTTAACAGAGGATCGAGAAGCTGCTGACAAATTAGTAGATTTCCTTGATCAATATCATGTCAAAGAATCGAACTACGAAACATTTAGACATCATATTAGCGAGGATGGTTTCCAATTTACCATTAGTTATAAGAAAAAGGACCCTATTTCTGTATCCGTACTAGAAAGCAAAATTCTTATTCTAACTGATGACTATTATGAAATCCTTAATAGTCCAGTAGATATGGAGTGGATCGGGCAATTCAGGGAGAAATATTCTGATGAAAAACCACCACCAGTCACTGTTAAGGTGGGGAATAAAAAGTATAAAACAACACTTGGTACGTATTGTTGGAAGTTGATTTGCGCAGATGCAGTCGGGTATCAGGAGTTGTTAAAAGATGAAGATCCTATTGTTGTCAAACCTGGAGAGAAATTATCCTTTAATATGGAATACAAACTGAAGCCAGATAAAATCAGCGTAATTGAGAGACATAGCAATGAGGATAGAGAAGTTCCCATAAAGAATGATAGAATAGTAGCCCCTTCAGAAAAAGGAATTTATTATTATTTTTATAGTGCAGACTGGTCAAATTCGGGTGATGCAGGCTATGTTTTCTTTATAGAGGTAGAATGAAAACAGAGGGACGGTTCTTCTGCTTCCAAAAGAAGCAAGAGAACCGTCCCTGTGCTTCCGAGGAGAGTGACATTACAATGAACACACCAATCAACATGAAATATTTCGGTATATCAATTGCACTAATATTTGTCGTCAGCCTGGTCAGTACGTTGCTTCCATACTCAAAGTACTATGATAAAAGTAAGACAGAGGAACTGCAAGCATTAGAGCAGCAAGTGGATCAAGTTGAAACAGTTCTTCCTAGTGAAAGTTCGTTTCCCAGGGAAGAGGATTTTCCAGCAGAAATGAATGATTATGAAGTGCAAAATGCCATTCATTATATGAGTCATCAAAAGGTATATGCAGAAGAAAAATGGGGTGCTATTCAAATTACTCCAGAACGAATTCGGAATTTGGTTGCTAGTGTTGAGCAGTATAAGCTGAGTTTAAAACATGGTGATTTATATCTCGATATTCTTACACGTTGGTCGGAAGGAGACTTCTCAAAGGCTGACCATGACCACAATGAGATTTGGAAGCTGCAAAACGGTACAGTAGGAGAAGCGACGAGAGTACTTAGTGAGAGAGAAGAACAAACATTTATAGAACGAAATTTTGATTGAAAACAGAGGGACGGTTCTCCTGCTTCGAAAAGAAGCAAGAGAACCGTCCCTCTGTTTTTTATTCATGAATCAATTGCTGTACCTGTTGAATTTTCTGTTGTGCTTTTTCGAGTTCTTTTTGAGCAAATAGACAAACTTCAGCTTCGGAACTGTTTGAATTCACTTGCTTTAAATGATGATGAGCCGTATGTATTATATCTTGCGCTTCTTGTAAGGTGCCTTTTAAGTTCATTTTCACTCAACCTTTCTTATTAAATTTCCTGTATAGGATGTGCAATTTATGTAGAATTACACCTATCTAAAAAATGTTGTCTTAAAGGGGAGCAGACAAATGGAAAAGGGCAAAACTGATCACAGCTTTGCCCTCATTTTCTACATATTCTCCATTAATCTCTTTGCAATTCTTGCGTAATCATCCCGGTCAATACCTGGCGCGAATTCCTCGGGTAAATCATCAAGGTTTGGTATTGGAGCACCCTTTGGTGAACCTGCCTTTACGATTAGTTGATCTCCACTTTCTGGGTTGGTTCCTTTCCAGATTTGGTTAATATCTTTATAATCTCCTACGTCATTCCATGTATATAGAATGTTTCCGATTCCCTGGTCTTCGAATTTACGGGCATGGTCAAACTTACGATTTGATAAATTCGGAATCGGAACCATTTTCTTAACATCTACTCCTGTTGCAATTTCTAATGCTTTGGCATAGGCAAGTACATGAGTACCGCCCCGTACTAATAAATAGCCAATCATCTCACGCGCTGTTTCGTGCTCTGTCATTTCATATACTCTCATTTTATGCGTTCGTGCACCAACTTCTAAGAAAAAATTATGAAGTAAATCTAAGACGAGGTTTCCACTGCTGAACACATTGTCACCAGTCCAGGCACGTCCCATTGAATCTCCAGCTAATGCGGTTTGGGCTGTGGCAATAAAGTGATACGTATTTCGGCTATCTTTTCCTTCGCGAAGAGGGGTGACATCTGGGTTTCCTGTGTAGAAAGTGTTTCCTCTAGAAAGTAAGTTAATCGTATTGGAGACAAGCTCAACATGCCCAAATTCCTCAGCCGTGATACTGGCAACAAGGTCATAAAAGGGCTTCAACTTATCCTTCTGACGAAAATTAAACGATTGATACATATAATTATTTAACGTCGACATTTCACCAAACTTACCACCTAAAAGCTCTTGAACGGCTGCAGCTGCATTTGGATCACCATGCTCTGGGATAGGGAGGTCAATTAACATTTTATTTTCTCGCTTAAACATATAACGCCTCCTTATCCTCTTGGAATAACCCAAACAATTTGTTGAGTGCGGATGAAAAATGAAGATCCTCCTGATTCAACCACAATATGATCAGGCATGACAGAAGTAAGTAGTCCTGTTACAGTTCCTTGTGTGGTTTGCACCACAACAGCAGCTCTGACAATTCCTTGCAATGTTTGATACACGTAAGGGTCAATGGGACTTGTAAACGATGGTGACTGTTGATTCATGCTGTTTCGCCCCTTTTTTGGAAATTAACTATCTAACTATATGAGAACGTATAACTACATATAACAGCTTTTTAAGAGGACATTCTAGAAAAATAGAGGAAATATAGAGGGACGGTCTTCTGCTTCTAAAAGAAGCAAGAGAACCGTCCCTTTGTTTTTATCCTATCCCTTTTTAAACCAGAAAACAAACTTCGCTATTATATAAAAAACAACTAAGTCTGCGAATACATGTACAAACCAGTTCCAGTTGTTAAAATGAAAAAGGTCAGTATACCTTTCAGCTAATGAAGAAAAGGTTGGAATCACCATAGAGAAGAGTAAATAATAAAAAAGTACTTTTACCTTTTTGGGGTTTTTAGGATAAAATACGATGAACAATACGCCAACGATTGGAAAAATGATGTAATACAATGAAAAACTTAAATTCGTTGCCTTCTTGAATTCCCTATATGGAAATTCAACCAAGTCAAAATATACAAGGGTATATTCAAATATCCATGCTAATGCTTGAGTAAATAAGAAGGCGATGAGAGTTAATCGAGATCTTCCTCTTGAGAGGAAAACCAATAAGATGATTGAAAGAATCCATGAAACGGCTAATATAATAAATTCCTTACTCATTGGCTGGTACCTTAATCAACTTTTTCTTGTACCATCTATAAAATTTGTTATTGAAAAATAAACAAATCATGACCGTCAGCAAGGTCCAATACCAGGACCACCCATGATAGTCCACAAGGCTCGTTGTTCTTTCAAGAATAGACTCAATAATCGTAAAAAATCCAGCAAAACCTACATAATACATGAGAGCCCCAAATCTTTTCACATTTGGAAAATACAAACTAAAAAGGATGGCAACAATGGGAAAAATAAAAAACTCAAATATTAGGCTAGTCCGGTTAGTGTGATTAGCATCTGGAAGTAGCTGAATGGGATACTCAATCCATCCCATTTCTACTGGAAACAACCCGGCTGGCCAAGTTAAAACCTGAAGAAACAAAAAAAGAACACATGCATCTCTAGCTTTATTCCGTGGAATACATGTAAATATGGTTAAGATCGTGATAACGATGATTGCGATTAATATCCATCTCTCAAGGTTCATATACTACTCCGATTCATAGTAAGAATTAAATGTAGCCATATTCTTCCTCATAATATTGAAATAATACAGAAAGACGGTTCTTCTGCTTCAAAAAGAAGCAAGAGAACCGTCCCCGTGCTGCGCAAGATTTTTTTTGTAAATGAATTTCGATAACGAAATACTAATTTCATATAAAAGTAGTAACGGCAGTATTACGAGTATATCTGAAACAAAGTCAGGCGGTGTGATCAAGATTGATACAACAATTAAACCAAAATACGATAGTTTTCGTGCTTTCATCAATCGAACAGGATTAATGATACCAAGTTTGGTTAAAAACATCACAACTGCAGGCATTTCGAATAGAAAGCCAAAAGGCAGAGTTAGGTTAATCATAAATTTAAAATAACGGTCAACCGTAAAGAATGTTTGAAAGTCGTCACCTGCCAATCCTTGTAAAAAGGAGAGGACAAGTGGAAAGAGAACAAAGTACCCAAAGGAAATTCCACATACAAATAATAGAAACAGAGCTGGAATAAAAGCAAGCGAGGCTTTCTGCTCATGTAATGTTAAGGCAGGTTTCACAAATTTCCAAGTTTGATAGCCGAGTACTGGTATTGTGAACGCGATACCAGCAACACCAGCGAGTATCATGTACACCCATAAAATATCACCAGGACCAAGTAATGCTAATGGATTTTCTAGATTTCGGATTAAATAGTTATATATATCTTCTACGAATAGAAAGGAAGCACCAAAGGAGAGGAGGAAGGCGACAACTGTTATAATCAGCCTTTTCCGTAACTCTTCGAGGTGTCCCATAAAATTCATTTCTACTTTCTGCATGAAACATCACTCCTTGTAATAAGGCTATTTTCGTATATATTGTTGCTATGTAGTATCTCGATACTTCTATACAGAGAACTGCTATTTTTCTAATACAACCTCAATTTACTTCTAAAACTGATTCTACACCCTGAATAATTGTACGAATCGCAACAAAGTTTTAGAAAAGAGCCTTTAAAAAAAGAAAGATATGATGCGTACTCATATCTTTCGAGTCAATTTAACTACTAATCTTCGTTTGTGTAGTATCTTCTGCTTGAAGCTTCACAGCCTCAGTTGTCGATTTTTTGGTGTCAGTGTCACCATTAACAAGGTCACTCGTCGCTTTCTTAAATTCCTTTAACGTGTTCCCAAATGCGCGGCCCACTTCAGGTAATTTTGAAGGACCGAAAATGATTAACGCAATGACAAGAATAAGAATCAAGCCGGGTATCCCGATATTTTGAAACATCTATATAACCTCCAATAATATTCTTTTGTAAAAAAAGATGTAAACAATAGCATGTGCTTACATCTTCTTAATCTATTCGGAATAACGATTAACTTAGTTTGATACCATGTCGCTCAAACGCAGCTGCTTCTAATACAGACATTCCTTGCGCCTCGGCAGCCTTCGTTGTTTCATCTGAAATCATAGGCGAAAGTTTAGTAGGAGTAGAGTGCGACATCTTTCTTGCACGTCCTGCGTTTCTTCTCATAAATGGTCCCCAAATAGCAAACGTAATACCAGGTGATTGAATATTGACGAATAGGGCATTTCCATTCGGTGAGAACGTCGGTCCTGCAAATTCACTATCATTTAAACGGTTTGCAGCAAAAGGATAAACTTCACCTTCTGGCGTAATTCCCATAATGCGGTCTTGTCCAGAACCATCTTCTACATACCACAGGTCTCCCCACGGAGTACAGCAAATATTGTCCGGATATTCCATTTGCTTTGCATCGTTTCCTTCATAGAAAAGCTCAAGTGTATTCGTGTGAGGCACGTAACGATAAATACGGCCAAGCTTTTTCTCACCAGCAGATGTATCGTCAAACCAGAATACACCTTCTTGGAAAAAGGCTCCCTCAAGTCTAGAGAACTTAATGCAGTTTTGTGCATTCGCTTCTTCTCGGCACCAGTGTGGATCCACTTGTTTCCATACAACTTTAAACGTTTGTCCTGTTTTAAAGGTACTAGCTGCTGGGTCTGTAACTTTTTCAATAGCTGCTGCATAAAGCGTGCCACCTTTTTGAAGAGATCCAGGCTTTTGACTCGTATCATTTGGTATAAAACGGTATAAATAGCTAGGACTCGCATCCTCAGTCAGGTACACATAACCAGTTGAAGGGTCGATGGCACAAGCCTCATGAGCGAAGCGTCCCATTTCTTTAATTGGTGTTTTCGACAGATCATTTTCCGGCTGAAGGGGATCCACTTCAAATACATAACCATGGCCTTCAGAACGGTTTTCTTCACACGTCAACCACGTGCCCCAAGGCGTCGCGCCACCCGCACAATTTCGGATTGTACCAGAAGAGGTTACATACTCCTTCTGCACTTCACGATTAGGACCGACAACAAGAGCTGTTGTACCTCCTTGCGCATTTGGATTATAAGGATTCTTCCCAAACGCAGGACCTGCACTTAGCTCATGATTACGAACAAGGATTGTCGTATTCTTAGGCCCGTCAAATGCTGCCATTCCATCAAATGCTCCAGGAATGGGTGTACCATCAGTCATGAGCTCGCCTTCTCTAGAAATAATCTTGTAATGGAAACCGTTAGGAAGATCTAATATTCCGTTCGGATCTGGAAGTAGAGGACCATATCCTTTAAACAGATTTTTTGGTTCCTTCGTTGCAGCAGCAGCAGCTCTGCCTACATTCCCAAGTGAAAAAGCACCTGCAGCTCCAAGTGAGAATGCTACTGTACTCATTCCACCCACCTTTAAAAAATCTCTACGGTCCATACTTTTTTCATTTTTCCCATTTTCATGACTCATTGAAATACCTCCAAGCTAGTATGTATGAGGACAATCATGTGAAGTAAATCTATCTATAAAACTAGCAGGGGAACGTAAATGGTATATGAGATTACTGTAAACATCTTGTAAATTGTGGAAATTCCTACGAAAGTAGTAGTGCGAAAGCAGGGGGAGGGGAAGCATGGGGACGGTTCTTCTGCTTCCAAAAGAAGCAAGAGAACCGTCCCCGTGCTTCCTAACTTTTTCTAAGAAAAGGAAGGAAGATGACTGCTATGACCTGGCTAACCAATAAGATCATACCCCCAACCAACTGCTCCCGTTTTGGTGGGAACGGAGACAATGCTTCGAGCATATCCTCTTCAATAATTGGTACGTCAAGTTGCTCTAGAGGTAAACAAAGACCAAGGGAAGATAGGATTAATTCATTATCGGTATAAATTGAATACAAACTGTGAGTGGAGAACAGCAGAATTCCAGTCAACGGGATAAATAGCACAATAAAACTTACATACAATCTTCTTCGATTTTTATTCGTTACCTGATGTTGAACTTCATTGGATGGAAACATACCGAACCAAAATAATAAAGCAGATAGGAACATAGCTAGTAAATAAAAGGAATGCACGTACTCATTTATTCTGACGGTATCAAAGACCGATGGTACATGATAAACAAGGAATAAAACGTGAAATACAATGAGTGTCCAAACTGGATTCGTTAGCCTACCCAAAAGGGAACGCAAGGCCTGAAAAGAACTCACACGATGAACGACTGCATCTTTCATTCCCCATACAAGCAAAGGAGCTGAAGTAAAGATTATCATGACCATTTGAACGATATGAAATCGAAATTGAATTCTCCCTAATAAATTCAGCGGGCTCCCTAATGCCAAAAAATAGACCAACAGCCCGATCACAAATAAAACAGACTTATATTTTTTATGTGTTGGTGAGCCTGTAAAGAAAACAAAATACAACACCAACGTTAATAAAAGAAAGTACAACACCCCAAAATTCCATTTTTCATGAGACGCAAAGTTTTCTAGAATGTTTTCAATCATTCCTGACCACAACCTTACAGTGTTTGTTACTGTAATTTTAAATTACTAGGTAAAGGCTGTATGTGAGAAAAGTCACTATGCAAACAGAGGGACGGTTCTGCTGCTTCCACAGGAAGCAAGAGAACCGTCCCTGCGCTTCTAAAAAACTGGCTAATGCATACATATAACAAGCGATTGAAGGGGATTTCTAACATGTGTAGAGGAGGGGGTTAATCATTGCATGATTTAGATTTACATCATATTTTTGAGATTGGTCTTATATTGGTTATGATTGCAGCTGGAATTACGGCTATTGCAAAGAAGTTTAACAAGCCATACCCGATTGCATTAGTTATTATTGGAACAATTATCGGTCTAGTAAATATTCCTGTCTTAGAGCCGCTGAAAGAATTTATAACAGAAGGAGAAATTTTTAACTTTGTCATTATCACATTGTTTTTACCAGCTTTACTAGGAGAGGCAGCATTAAAGCTTCCATTTTCTCATTTGAAGGAAAATAAAGACCCGATTTTCGCCCTAGCATTTGGAGGAACCCTTTTATCATTTCTCATTATTGGATTTTCTTCAATGTGGCTTTTCCATTTCTCAATCCCGTCAGCCTTCGTATTTGCAGCATTAATGAGTGCAACAGACCCAGTTAGTGTTTTGTCCATTTTTAAAAGTGTTGGAGTAAAGAAAAGGCTTGCTACAGTGATAGAAGGCGAAAGTTTATTTAATGATGGATTAGCAGTTGTTCTATTTAAAATATCAGCCTTTTATTTACTATCATATATTGAACTTGGGATTGCAGGAGCAGGATATGGGTTATGGGAGTTTATCAAAGTTGTATCACTTGGTCTTATCATTGGAGGAGCCCTTGGTTATGGATTTTCCCAATTAACGAAATACTTTGATGACTATCCATTAGAAATTATTTTCAGCATCATCCTCTTTTACGGATCGTTTCTATTGGCAGAAAGTGTTCATGCTTCTGGAGTCATTGCTGTTGTCGTTGCAGCTCTGATCTTTGGAAATTATGGAGCAAGAATTGGAATGAGCCCAACGACAAAGCTAAACATTAATAACTTTTGGGATGTCGCAGCCTTACTTGCCAATTCGCTGGTATTCTTAATGGTAGGGTTAGAAATCACTAGAATAAACCTTGTTGACAAGTGGGGCATCATTTTCATTGCCATTTTGTTAGTTTTAATTTCAAGAAGTATAGCCGTTTATACAAGCTTATTATTCATTAAGAACTTCCCTAACTCATGGAGGCATATCATCAATTGGGGAGGCTTAAAAGGCTCACTATCAATTGCTCTTGTTCTAAGTCTACCTAGAAATTTTCCGGCTCGTGAAGATATCTTGATACTAGCGTTTAGTGTGGTGTTGTTTTCATTGGTCGTTCAAGGACTTTCAATTAAGCCACTTTTAACAGCATTAGGTGAAAATAAGAAAGCAGAAGGCAATACGGAGTATGAAGAATTAATCACACGGAGATATCGATTCGAGACTGCTATTACAGAAATAAATAAGGTGAGAAAGAATTTTCTAATTACAACAGCTGTATCAAATGAAATCATATCCAACTATGAACAAAAGCTTGCTTCAATGGACAGTGAAATCGAAGCGCTTTTACAGAAGTACCCAGACCTAAGAGAAAAACAGCAAACCATCTTGAAAAAACACTCCTTATATGCACAATATGAAGCCATTCAAGACTTGTTAAAAGAAGAAATTATCTCAAATGAAGTGGCAAATAAAGAACAAGAACACATTACAAATGAACTTGTGAAATTAGAGGATCATCATTAGAAAACAGAGGGACGGTTCTTCTGCTTCCGCAGGAAGCAAGAGAACCGTCCCTGCGCTTCCAAAGCATAACATTTGATAGTAGCAAGCTGTGACATTACAATATGTCATGTGAAAAACATTATCAAGATTAATGTAATTAATATAATAGGAGGACGATTTCACCATGAGTAAAGATGCAAAAAAACAAGAAATCCTAGATGCGTTTCATTTTCGCCATGCAACCAAGGTATTCGATCCAGCAAAGAAAATTTCAGATGAGGATTTTACATTCATTTTAGAAACCGGTCGTTTGTCTCCAAGTTCGGTAGGGTATGAACCGTGGAAATTCCTTGTTGTGCAAAATGAAACATTTCGTGAAAAGCTAAAAGAGGTATCTTGGGGCGCACAAGGACAGTTGCCGACTGCAAGCCATTTTGTGTTGATTCTCGCACGTACTGATGCAAGATACGATTCAGAGTATGTGCAAAACTTGCAGAAGAATGTGAAGCAAATGCCTGAAGATTTACTGGAGACGTTGAAGTCTAGATACAGAAGCTTTCAAGAGAACGATTTACATTTGTTTGAAAGTGATCGGGCATTATTTGATTGGGCAAGTAAACAAACATACATTGCACTTGGCAATATGATGACAGCTGCTGCACAAATTGGAATTGATTCTTGTCCGATGGAAGGTTTCAGCTACGACAAAGTAAATGAGTTGTTGGAGAAGGAAGGCTATCTTGAAGGTGGCAAATTTGCCATATCTTCCATGGTTGCCTTTGGCTATCGCGCAGAGGATCCAGTGAGGCCGAAAACTAGGCGTGCAATCGAAGAAGTCGTACAATGGATTAACTAGCAAACAGAGGGACGGTTCTTCTGCTTCCAAAGGAAGCAAGAGAACCGTCCCTTTGCTTCCTCATTTCAGCCCTCTAAAACTATTCATCGGAAGTCCATCATACAGATCTTTATATGGACAAAATGGAGTAATTGTACTGGTATCAATCGTATTTTCATCAAATACCAACGCGTGATTTTCCCAAAAAAGCAAAGATTCGATGAGTTCTCGTTTTGTACGAATCGTAGGATCTTCAGGTTCTTTATGAGCCCCATTGCCGGGAAACATCGTGACGAATAAGTATTGGTTGTTGTTATTTCTGGTTTTGTTAAGGATTACCACAAAGGAATTGGTTATAGTACCCTTTGTATTTTTAACAAATCTAGTATAGATCTTTCTCTCTTTGCGCTTAGCGTACACAATCTCTGACTGTTCATCTGTATTTATTAATGATGTAGTTCCAATTGGTTCAGGTGCAGTTATAATGAGCTTCTCAGATTGTTTTGAAAGGTTATTAAAATAGCCTTCTTCCTCAAACTTCGTTAGCAACTCTTGCCAATCAAAAAAGAAATCATTCTGATGAACTTCCATATGTATTTTACTTCTAGTAGAAATAATGATTTTCTTTGTCATGACGTAGACCTCTTT
This sequence comes from Bacillus sp. BGMRC 2118, assembly GCA_008364785.1. Lineage (GTDB taxonomy): Bacteria > Bacillota > Bacilli > Bacillales > SA4 > Bacillus_BS. Next base: position 352,965 of record VTTJ01000007.1, read on the forward strand.
TACTTTCGAAACGAGTATTTATAGTTAGTTATTAGTTTCTTTCGGATATTACTATTTATACAGTTAATAGCGGGTAGAAAGAACAAAATCAGAAAACCGAAACTATTAGCAATGGTGAAGTACTTCAACTTGACTTCAATTGTTTCCCTAACGTGATGATTTAATTTAAGAAACGATAAAACACTTACAAATGTTGATTTATAAATTATTTGTGGGTGTTTTTTCATTTGAGGGAAAAAAGGTTTAAAAAGGTAGGTTTTGAATTCGTTTTACACTTATTTTATACAGGGTTTACTTATAAAGCTAGGTTATTCTAGGGGGGATATAAGTAGTTTTAGATAAAATTGATCACTATTAAAACCGCCCCGAAAGTCAATTTTCTTGACAAGGGCTAATATTATTCAGATAATTTAATACGTTGGAATTTTTCGGACAATATGTATGAAAGTGGTTTAATTTCAGAGGATTTTTTACTTACTATATAAATAAAGGAGGGCAATAACATCGATATTTTAAAGCGAAACGATGTGAATATAACAGGATTTGGCGATAAGGCCATCATCTTCGCTCCAGGCTTCGGCTGTGACCAGAGGATGTGGAGATATGTCACTCCGGCTTTTGAAAGTAATTACCGAATTATTACCTTCGATTACGTAGGCGCAGGTAAGACTGACCTTCAATTCTACGACCCTACAAAATACAGCAGGCTAAATGGTTATGCCAGGGACGTTTTAGATGTTCTTGATGCTCTCCAATTACGAGATGTGATTTTCGTAGGGCACTCCGTCAGCAGTATGATTGGACTAATTGCTTCTATACATAATCCCAAGTACTTTGAACGTTTAATTATGATCGGACCTTCCCCGTGTTATCTTAATGACCTTCCTGACTACGCTGGCGGTTTTGACTTGATCGCTCTCGAAGGTCTTATTGAATTGATGGAAAAAAATTATATCCACTGGGCAAACCAATTTGCCCCTATTATCATGAAAAATACGGATCGCCCGGAATTAGCAGAAGAATTGGAAGAAAGCTTCTGTTCGACCGATCCGATTATTGCCGGCAACTTTGCAAGGGCAACCTTTTTTTCTGATAACCGGGAGGATCTTTCAAAAGCAACCGTTCCATCGCTTGTTTTGCAATGCGCTGATGACGCGATCGCACCAAGACAAGTAGGAGAATATATTCACCGTCACGTGCCTGGCAGTGAAATTCGATTTATGGAAGCAACGGGACACTGTCCTCATATGAGTCATCCCGAGGAAACGGTAACACTGATCAATGACTACCTCACAAGGCTGCACGGGTAGACATGAACATAAATCCAAATCAGTTGCCATGTGGATTTTTATCACTGTCCCAATACGGCGTCATTCTGTCTATTAATGATCAACTATTGGAGTGGATCATTGCAGACCGCAACAATACTGAGGGTCGTCATGTGGAAACAATTTTAACGGAGTCAAGTAAACTTTTCTACCAGCTATATATTTTTCCTATGATAAAAATGCATGGCAAGATGGAGGAGATATACCTTACTTTGAAATCCTGCGACGGGTCTGAAGTACCTGTCCTTTTTAATGGGATAAGCTGCGAAAGGGAGGGAGTGATGGTTAGTGATTGTGTTCTGATCAGAACAGTGAATCGCCACAAACTCGAACATGAGCTCCTTATGGCCAAAAAAGCGGCACAGATGGCCAGTCAATCGATTATTGAATCGGCTAGCGACGCCATTATTTTGGCAAATCAAAGCAGGAAAATTATCACTTGGAACAAAGGGGCAGAAGCGCTCTTTGACTATACCGAACAGGAAGCGATCGGACAAGATATGGAGATTATTGTTCCTGATCATCTCATAGAGAAACACCGTCAAAGCATGGAACGTCTCAGTGCCACAGGACAATCAATGGCGATTGAATCGAGAGGAATTCGAAAAGACTGCACGGAGTTCCCTACCGAGATTTCCCTAAATTGTTGGCAAACCAATGGCGAATATTACTGGAGTGCCATCATCCGCGATATCACAGAAAGGAAAAAGACTCAGGAGCTGCTTTTGAATTCGGAGAAACTGAACATCGCGGGTCAACTTGCTGCGAGCATCGCCCATGAAATTCGCAATCCTTTAACGGCAATCAAAGGATTTCTTCAATTGTTGGAATCAGAGAGTAACGGAAAGCCTTACTATTTTGAAATATTGACAGAAGAAATGAATCGAATTGAACTCATATTAAACGAGTTATTACTCCTTGCAAAACCGCAAGCTTTGCTATTAAAGCAAGTGGATTTAAGAGCTTTGATTGAGCAGGTGTGCACACTTATGGATACTCAGGCGAATTTACATAATATTGAAGTGGAAGTGAAGTGTGAACAAACTGTGCCTACTTTCATTCAATGCAATGAAAATCAAATGAAGCAAATCCTTATCAATTTCCTTAAAAATGCGATAGAAGCGATGCCAAATGGCGGGCAAGTTATTATAACGGTTAATCATAGCGATGAGGATTGTATTCTCTTACGTATTATTGACCAGGGTGAGGGCATTCCCGAATTAAGACTGAAGAGAATCGGGGAACCTTTTTATACCACAAAAGAAAAGGGAACTGGGTTAGGGCTGATGGTCTGTCGAAAAATCATTGAAGATCATCAAGGAACGTTAAACATCTCAAGCAGATTGAACGAAGGAACCACGATTGAGGTGATTTTACCATTAGGGGGAAGAGAGTAAAAGTATCTTCCTACGCATGGGTCGAAGGGATAGGTACCTCATACTAGAATTGGTTCATGGTACATGTTTCATATCCCTCGATGAGTGGAAACTTAATTAATAGAAGATTATTAAGGCAACTCAGGTCAAAAATAATTCAGACTGACACCGAGTTGCTTGCAGTGTCTCTATTTGTTGAAGGGAACGGTGCTGCCTTTTTTTAAGTTAACGAAGGCACAACAGTCACTCAAAGGCATCGTACAGAAAAAGAAAAAATCCAAGTGCGAAATAGGAAAGCGTAGTCACTCTTGGTTTAAGTGTTAAAAGTATAAATATGTTGACGTACTCGTTACTGGTTCTCGTATAAATGAAATTGTATGGTTACTAAGTGATCATAATGGCAATCCCCTTGGAATAATGGAACTCGGAATGTCTGAGCTAGAAAGACAATGAGGATACCAGGTTAAGAGATTGCAAGAATTTAAATATAGAACCGATTGAGACAAAAGTAGTTTCGGGAATATATGAAATTTTGGATTTTAAGGTTGCCTTCACTTGCATAAAAGTATTAAGATCCTTGCTCCTTTGAGTAGGGATCTTTTTGTATTTGTCAGAACAACTTAGGTCTATGAAACACAAGGAGCGAAGGGATTGTCATAGGGAAAACAAAGGGACGGTTCTTCTGCTTCCAAAGGAAGCAAGAGAACCGTCCCTTTGCTTCCCGGATTTAAACGGAGTTATGACCGCAGATAAATCGTAAAGTGGTAGATTTGAAGGATATTCGAGTTTAAAGGAAAATCACCTTCTCATTATGGTGAATCTTTCCCTTTTATGTTTGTTTTATCTATATTTGTTAATTCCTTCTATTCTCTCTTTTCTTTCCTTGCTATACTAGTAGAAAGAACACGACGAGAAGAGATGATTCATTTGACAAGAACGATATTAATAGTGGATGATCAGCCTGAAATTGCAGAACTTCTGAGGCTTTATTTAGAAAAGGAAGGTCACCGGATAATTGAAGCACATGATGGAATGGATGCATTGATGATGGTCTCAAACGAAAAAGTTGATTTAATGCTACTTGACTTGATGATGCCAATTATTGATGGGTATCAGCTCATTAAGAAGATAAGAGAAACCATGCAAATACCCATTATCATCATTTCAGCAAAGCAAGAACATGATGATAAAATTTTAGGACTTGGACTTGGCGCAGATGATTTTATACAAAAACCGTTCAATCCTCTTGAAGTAGTAGCGAGAGTCCAAGCACTCTTGAGACGTAGTTACAACTATGTAAGAGAAGAAACCAATATATCAGATGTGTCCCCAAGTCATAAAATAACGGTTGATGACCTTACATTAGATGAAGATACATTTTCAATCATTCGGCAAGATCGGGACGTTATTCAACTGACAAAAATAGAATACAAGATACTAGAATTATTCATGAAATCGCCTGGTAGAGTATTTACGAAACAACAAATTTTCGAAAATGCGTGGGGTGATTACTATATTGGTGGGGAAGAAGATAACACCATTAATGTACATATTTCTAAACTTAGGGAAAAAATTGAAGATAACCCGAAAAAGCCAACTCATATCATAACCATTCGAGGGCTAGGGTACAAATTTGAAAAGGCTGTTTCAGTATAGATTGTTGCTGTGAGTAGTATCTAGGTACTTCTATACATATAGAGAGTCTCTCTTTTCTAATCACACCTCTTTTTGCTTCTAAAACTAGTTGTACATATAGAATAGGTGTTCGAACAGAGCCTTGAAAAAAGAATACATCACCCAAGCAGGCCTTAGAAACTGGCCTCTTTTTTTGTAAATGCTAGAAAAACGTAACAGATAATTAAGGTTTAGTTACGATTAAACCATTATTCTAGTATTGATAGAAATAATTACATTCTGAGGAAGGGATGAAATTGACTACATTACCACTGAGATTATTTCCAAAGGAAGAAGGGTTTCTTCCTTATATGTACTTGGCAAATATCTGTTTTCCACTTTTTTTTATGTTTCAGGAGACAGGAGTTAAACTTTATGTTGGTTTATTTCTACTAGTTGTTTTCGTCATCTTGTATAGGCAAGTATTTTGGAGTTCAAAGTTAGCATCTTACTTTATATTAGTAGAATTTGCGATTACTCTCATTTTTGCTTATTGTTACAATCCCATGTACTTGTATGTTGTTTTTGTGTTTGTATATCAAGTTGTTCGACTACCACTAAAATGGATGTATTGGATTTGTGGAGGCTTTACTGCATTTAGCTTGTACCTTATTTTTAAGACGGTCTTCCCAGATCAATTTCTACTAGTTCTGACGCTATTACCACCTTTATTTGGTGGAGCGGTTTTGCCTTTTATCATGAAAGCATCGCTTCGATATAAAGAATTGAACGAGGACCTTAAACGGGTAGCCGAAGAGTTGCGAATAAAAAGTCTCGAAAAAGAACAGCTAGAAGAAAGTAAAAAAAGAATGTTGGCAGATCTCTCTCATGACTTAAAAACACCAATGACAACCATTCTAGGTTACTCGAAGGCCATATATGAAGGACATGTGGAAGATGAAGGGAAAATCAAAAGGTACCTTCAATATATTCACGATAAATCGCTAAGAGTGAATTCCCTAATTGATGAGCTATTCATGTTTTCTAAACTTGATACCCCGGATTTACAAATCACACGAATTGAAAAAGATATATGTGAGTTCTTTCGTGAAGTGATTGTAGAATATTATGAAGAGTTCGCCGAAAAAGAGATGGAACTCGATATTTCAGTACCCTCCAATAAAATTCTGTATCCATTTGATCAAAAGCTCTTATATCGCGCACTATCCAATATTTTAGAGAATACAATCAAATACAATCCAGTACAAACAACCGTGTATGTATCGCTAAAAGAAACAGCAGATTTTATTGTTCTTGAAATCGGAGATAATGGAATTGGAATGAATGAAGAACTTGCGCATACTGTATTTGATCCATTTATAAGAGGAGATAAAAACAGAAAGAATGATGGTGGATCAGGGTTGGGGCTTTCCATTACGAAAAAAATCACTGAGAAGCACAAAGGCAAGATTCGAGTGGATGCACGTCCCAAAAAAGGGAAGACAAATTTTATTATTGAATTACCACGTTACCTTGAATAAGAAAACCTAAAAACGTTTAGAAAGTACTTTTTCTAAACGTTTTTCATATGGAAAGGATGCAACATTTAATGCTGGGGAAATACTGGCTCTACCGAATTGTTCATGATTCCATCTCTACAACGGATGATTATCTCAAGGCAGATAAGATATTCTTATAGAACAAACAAAGATGATTCCTTGTTAAAATAGGGATTATCTTTTTTATTTTATGTAAAGTTTAATTGTAAAATATGGTTCAGTTAAGATTCAGTTAAGACTCCCTTTGTAAGATAGAGTTAGAAATAAGGAATGAACAAAAGGAGTCGTGACGATGAAAAAAACTGTAATTGAGTTAGAAAATATAGTCAAGAAGTATGGCGATGTCAAGGCAGTAGATGGGATCTCCTTTCAAGTATTTAAAGGAGAGGTACTTGGCATAATTGGAGCGAATGGAGCGGGGAAATCCACAACATTAGAAATTATGATGGGGTTACGTAAGCCTGATTCAGGTTCTGTCAAAGTACTGGGTATGGATTTGATGGAGGAATCCGAAGAAGTCAAACAAAAGATCGGCATTCAGCTTCAACAAACAGCTTTATATGATCGTATTAAGGTAAAAGAGGCACTAGAATTATTCAGTTCCTACTATGATAAGAAGAGAGACTTAAAAGAAATCATTGAATCACTTGGACTTGAGCCTTATCTAAACAAATATGTAAAAAACCTTTCAGGTGGATGGCAGCAACGGACATCACTTGCTCTTGCATTAGTCAATGATCCAGACATTATTTTCTTAGATGAACCAACGACAGGTTTGGATCCACAAGCTAGATTAGAACTTTGGGCTTGTATTAATAAATACAGAGAAGAAGGAAAAACAATTATCTTATCAACCCATTACATGGATGAAGCACAAAAACATTGTAATCGCATTGCGGTTATAAAAAAAGGAAAGCTCGTCGCATGTGATGAGCCGAAAAGATTAATTGATTCACTTGAGAATGACCAAGGAACGCTAGAAGATGTTTATCTACAATTTGCGGTAGGGTCCTAAAGGAGGAGAAAAGGTATGCAATCAGTTATAACACATACAAAAATGGAACTAAGATTGTTTTTTAGAGAAACACTGGCATTACTATTTACGTTTATCGCACCAGCTGTAAGCTTTGTGGTGTTTGGATTAATGTTTAAGACAAACACATATGAAGGGGGATTAGATTTCTTCCAAGCATATATTCCGAGTATGATAGCCATTATCATATTTACAACGGCCTTCTTCTCAATGGGACTTCAAGTGGTGATTGATCGAGAAAAAGGGGTTTATAAGCGATTAAGAGGAACTCCACTGAATCAGCGTGCAATTTTTACAGCAACCATAGTAAAGGGCTTTTTCGCGATTTTTGTTGGAGCCATTGAAATTTTACTTATTGCGAAGTTTGCATTTGGAACAAGTTTAACGGAACACCCATTTGAATTCTTACTAGCATTAATGCTTTGCTCGATTTCGTTTTTCTCGATTGGATTTATTGTGTCAAGCATTGCAACACGCATGCAAACTGCCTTAGGAATCGCCATGATTTCCATGTATCCAATGTTCTTCTTGTCAGGTGCAACACTACCATTAGAGGTTCTACCAGAGCTATTACAAAAATGTGCAGTTTTCGTACCATTAACGTATGTCGTAAATGTATTAAGAGATGGATGGAACGGGACACTCCTATCATCAAGTAGCTTAGTGGATATAGGAGTATTGGTCGGTATCCTAATCATATCAACCATTATCGGAACTAAATATTTCCGCTGGGTAGATTAGCAAACAGAGGGACGGTTCTTCTGCTTCCAAAGGAAGCAAGAGAACCGTCCCTTTGCTTCCTTTGGACAGATTGTACTTTTATCAATTGTACGTTCATCAAACACTAACGTGTGATTTTCCCAAAAAAGTAAAGACTCGATGAGTTCTGTTTGTACTGATGGTCGGATCTTCAGGTATTTTTTAAGCTCCATCGCCGGAAAACATCGTGACAAATAAGTATCTTTCGTATAACGGATGTAAAGGCCAATATTTTACAGGAGTGACAAAGACATTTATAAGGTGTTTCCATGTTATGATATGTACTGTTCTTTATTTGAAAATCCTATTATTGGAGATACCTAAAATGAAAAAATTAATTTTGCTTTTAACAACCATCTATATAGTTGGTTGTACCAATGTAGAAGATCCATCCATTACAGATGTACAAAAAGAAACCACAGTTGAAACAAATGAAAAAAGTGAAAAAGAAGAAACTACTACAACCGTTATTGAGGAGCCAGTAGTAGAGGAAACACCAACCCAACCAAATAATGAACTGTTTTCAGAATATAAGCTTATTGAAGTAGATGGTGGTGATTTGTCTGGATATCGTGAACCAAACGTCGTCGTTGACATTGGTTATGGGGACCGTGAATACTGGGCATTTACGAACGAATACGGACAACTAGTACGTGTCATTGCTGACGAGATCACCATGCAAGATGACAGTACCGAACCTGTATTATTATCTGGTAGATATTATTCTGATGAGGCGAAGGTTCCTGGTGTCGAAAGTGACGTTCTAGATGAAGGACATATCATTGCGGATTCTCTTGGAGGGGTATCGAATGCTTATAATATTACTCCCCAAAATAGTACTCTCAACCGACATGGTGATCAAGCGTATATGGAAGACACAATCCGTATCGCAGGTGGAGCAACTAATTTTGAAGCAATTATCACCTATCCGAATACAGATACGCAGATTCCTTCAAGTTACCAGTATACCTATACGTTGTACAACACAAATTGGGAAGTAAAAGATTCGTTCCCTAATAACTCTCCAAACCCTTGATATAACAACTATATCAAGGGTTTAACTTTTATCCCATTCTAGTGTAAAATGGGGATAAATAAGATACTGATAATAAAGAATATTTAACTAACTTGATAAGGGGACAAAGCCTCGGTGCGAGGATAGCACTCCGCAGAAACGATAGTTTCGAGGACCTTTAAAAAACAAAAATAGTATTACAGATAAATGGGTATTCGGAATGTAGTAGGAGAAGGTGTGAAAATTAAATGAGCTTAAAAAGATATAGATTTGTAGCAAGAGAAGTCCTCATAGAGGATTTACTAGGCAACAGCAAGTTGGAAGAGAAAAGAGTGGTTGTTATTGGTGTTGAGGATAAAGTCACTGGTATTATAGTTCCCCACCCTATTACACATTTTATTAGACAAAAATATCAATTTCAAGGTAAAAGCTTAAGTGCTCAAATGAATCCAGCTAGAGAAATAGTAAAATTCTTAAATTTTATCTATGAACAAATAATCCTTGGGAAACCTGAATTTCAAATGTTACGTGAGAAAGGGCTTAAAGGATTACAACTCATTCACGGTTCCCGTTTTATTACTCACTTAACAGAAAAAAAGCTGTCATACAAATATGTTAAACATCAAATAGAAAAATATCTTATACGTTTCTATGAATACTTAACAGATATGAAATTAATTGATCAAGAAATCGAATTTGAAACATATGTAAATAGAAATGGAGATGAATTAATCCTAACCCCTTTTGCTCATCCAAGTTTTGATACAAAATATCCTTCTACTGACGACCCAGTGAGAAACAAACTTAAAGATTTTGGTAATGAACCTGAGGAGAGAAACAAGTTAATTTGGGAATTCATAGAAGAGGCTCGAAGAGTTTCTCCTGACATTGCATTTGGAATTGCTCTTCAAATTTTTGGAGGATTACGAAGAGGAGAGGTTGTGAACCTAACTCCAGCAAGTATTCCAACAGATTTTTTAAGTGGTTCTAATTATATTCTTGTCCTTGATAACCAACACCGTTTATTTAATCATTTCAAAGATACAAAAAAGGAACAAGTAAAAAGACCACGTTTACAACCTGTATTACCAAGCGTCTACTTAAAAGAATTATACGATGATCATATGTTAATGAATTCAAAGGTAAAAAAAATAAATCCGTACGCTTTCTTCGTTGATGAAAAAGGAAGGACTATTTCCGGAGGAACTTACGAAAGGAAATTTGCAAAAGTCAAATATGCTTATATAGACAGATTAGCAGAAACTCCTGGCCGTTATTCGCACTTTAAAATGCTTGCTGATTCTACCTGGGGTACTCATATTGGAAGAGGAATTTTTACTAACTATTTATTTAGTATGGACCTTAATGAAAAACAACTAGCCATTGCCAGAGGAGATAAAAATACTCAATCATCAAAAGACTATATCAATTACAGGAATGCAATATCCAATTTTGAAACAGCAATGGAGGTTTTCTCCACTCAAGAAACATTGGATGTAGGGGATTATTTGTCTAAAGAATGGAATCCGGGGGTTTTTACGAATGACATTAATGATTAGGATAGGGTTGGCCTTTAAACATCTAGAAGAATACAAGAACCTTCCTCCCGATGCAGACCAGAAGGCAAGATTTGCGGTAAGAAGTAGAACTACGGGAAAAATAAAAAGTTTGATAAAACTTGGATTAATAAATGGGGATGCGAACGAAGTTGATATGGAATCGCTAAAAGAATATTTAGCATATGAATCTACTATCATAGAAAATTATATGTCCCTTAAAGAGTTTGCGGCTGTACTAGGGATTAAGATTACAGATGATAATATGAGAGGTCTTAGAAAAAGTTTAAATAAATTAGGAAGCGACTCTCCTTTTGAATGTATTGAATTGGGCTTCCCTATTAATCTTCAAACCCATTTTATTAGTAAATCATCAGTAGAGAGCTTTTTAAAAGACTATATCTCATTAGAAGAATTGAAAAGTAGGTATGATTTTACTCCATCTATTCGGTTTCAAAAGTTAAAAAAATTTAGCATTCATCCTTTATTTTTAGCAAGTAATAAGCAATTTGTCACCAACAGTGAATTTGAAACACTTGTTAATGAACTTGAATCAAAAACAGTTATCGACAAACGGGAATTAAATTCGGATGAAAGGGCCTTAAATAGTAGTCATTCTGATTATTATACCATAGAAGAGAGCATACAAATATTATCAATAAAATCACCCCGCCATTTTTATATGATTTTAAGAGAATATAATATTGACTCTAAATTACGCTCGGCAAATCGCTGGAAATACTTCAAAAAGGAAGATATAGATAGATTAAAAACTCTACAAAGTCAATTAAGAGAAAAATATATTTCAACTAAAGAATGTCAGGAAATTGCAATTGATAATGGGTTGTCTTTTCAATCGTCATATATTAAAGGTGAACCAATAGCTAGTTTACTCCGCCCTATTTTTACCGGGGATGAAGGGAATAAACTTCGGCTTATGTACCTAAAAGAAGATTTCAATAACTGGTTGGAAGAACGAAAAAAATCACTTCATCTTGAATTAGAAATGGAATCAGGTTTTGAAACGTTTAAATATCGATTAGGCATCAAGGAAATAGACATTAATAAATTAGGGCCATTTACATCTCAAACCTGGTTGCAATACGTTGCAAGTAATTTAAATAGAACTAAGGGCAACAGAAAGACTAAAGAAAACTATATAAATCAGTTGATGTATTCTACAGTAGATTTAATTAATCTAGTAAGTTCGACAAAGAAACAAGAAATTTATTCGGTGTCTTCAAATGATATTAATACTCTTTTTAATGAAATTGCTGTTTATCACTCTAGGATAATCTATCTCTATTTAAAAGAAGTGTACTATCAATTGAAAAACGAAAAAATAGAAGCCTTTAATTTCCATTATATTAATAATCCCTACAAATTTGATCAAGAGTCCCGAGATAAATCAATATACGAGTATGAAGAATATAAAAAGGTATATAACTACACAAAAGATATCTCTTTACATAAAAAAAGGACTATAATAGATACTTTGCAGGAAATTAATACGGGAGGAAAAGGAAAATCAAAATATTTGGCATCAAGTTGGTTATATGTTCTTCTGCATTTGAATAATGCCTGGAGGCATTCAGATGTCGTTACATTTCCACGAGTGAATTTAAGTGGCACTCAAATTACTGATTTAAACTGGATGCTTGGAAATGAGCTGAGTGATGAAGATGCTGATTATATAGTAAAACAAGTATATCGATCAGAATTCATTATCTCTAAAACTCGGGTTAAAAATTATTTCTTCTGTTCTGAGGAATTGAAAAAACCTTTTGCTACAGCAATTGCCATATGTGAGTTAAGAACCAATGCACTTTTTCCTCTGAGTAAATCGCTTATTGATTTTGGTAATAAGGATGAAGATTTTTCGAAGACTCGACGTAAATGGTTTTTTAAATTATATGAAGATAAAGAATTTCATTTTTCATCAAGAAAGATGAACAGATCCTTGATGACTTATATTTATGTGATATTGAGTAAAATCACAAAGGGTACGGCAGGATTGAAAGCTGTCCAGAAAATGAGAGGACACTTAGAACAAGAAACGACTAATATCTATGTGGATATTCCGGAAAAGGAGCTGAATTTCCTTACTAGGCAATTATTTGCCCGAGGTTCATTTGGCTTTGTATATGATACGTTTCTGGATGTTTTGCAAGGGATTGAAATTGACAGAGAAAAAAGAACTACCGAAATTCAATTCTTAACAAACCACTTTGGCGATATCAATAAGATTGAAGAGATTACAGGTTTTTTAAATGTCATTCAGAGTGATAGAAAAGCAATCTTAGATCGTATTCTTTCAATGGGGTTAGAAGAAGCTTTGGAATTTGTAAATAAAATCGAAACTCAACAATTACCGAGCAAACAAGATAATGTTCAATGTATGGTTGTGGAAAGTGGCTGCGTAAAAAAAGGAAAAGGCATTTCTTGTTTCGACTGTGCTTTTGCTATCCCGAATTATTATGCCCTTTCAGCCATCGGAGCAAGTCTCCAGGATAGATTGAACAGCTATTTAGACTATCAGGAGCCAGAGACGGAAGAACTGTACTATGAACAGAGAAAAAAGGCGAGATTATTTTATATACAATTAGATTTGTTTTCCCAAGCAATTCAAAGGTTCGGATTTGATGCATACGAGTTTATATCCGATTCTCGTGAAGAGTTTATAACGCATCTTGACAAGATTGGCTCGTTAAGAGAACTATATCAGCTATCTTAGGAGGAATAAATTAGTATGTTGATAGAGAATTTGAGAGAATATATAGATTTCGATGCTTTGTCAGGTGAAAAATTTTCGATTGATGTAAGCGTTAAAAGAGCGAAGGAATTCCTTGAAATCTTAAGAGAGGAAGATGAAATCTTTAGTGGAGATTTTGAAGATGAAATGTGGTCTATTGAGAGACATTTATACAAAGGACATAGGATTAATTTAGATTTTTCTCCAATAGAAAATGCAGTTAGATTTCGTAGTGATTGGGATTCCACAGTTGTTGTTCTTATTAAATGCTGGGCTGCTGAACTTTTGAGTGAGTATGGCCCACATCTAGTGCAAAGAAGATTATCTCAACTAATTTTAGCTATCGAACAAACCGATTTTTTTAGTGAAAATAAGGTAAATGACTTTGCTGAATACTTACGTAACTTCAAATTAGCCGATAAAGATTATTCTGAATCAATGAAGCCAAATAAGAGTCGGTATGAGGCAGATACTGTTAGAGACATTGTAACCACAACTTTAAACTTTTTGACTTTTGCCGAAGTGGATTCCTTTAACGCTTACCACAAACCTTTGATGGATATAAAGAAAGGGTTTCCATCTGACAGTGTAGCAAGAGAGCTTCCTAAAGGTAAGGATGTTTTTATATTTGATTATTGTATCAATCGATACTTTGAAAGAGGTTTCAGTTCCTCTTCCAGACTGTTTTTCTCCCCTCTTTTATTATGGTGGAAGATAACAACTATAATCCCAATGCGTATAAGCGAGTTTTGTACGATTAAAAGAAATTGCATTGAGCCTAGTGATCCTAATAACGGAAGTTATTATATTACACTCCCCCGTGAGAAAAGACCTTCTAGTCAGCGGAGAGTAGAAGTGCCTGATACATTGGAGATTACTAAAGAGATATATGATATGATCGATGAATATATCCGACTCACAAACCCATATGGGAATAGTGAAACACTGGTATCCTTTAGAACACTCATAGCAGTCGATACAAGGGTGACCAATAGAACTTATCAAAAAATAGATTACGATTATTTTAATCGTGGTAATTTTTATTCATTATTAAAACGCTTTTACAGAGATATTGTCTTTGGAGAATACGAAAAGTCGGTAGAACGAGAGATAAGGCCCAACGATACTAGGCATTTTGCATTTTGTTCTTTATTGATGCAAGGAATATCCCCAATCGAAATAGCAAGATTGGGTGGACATTCAACAATTGAAGCTCAGTATCATTATTCAAACCATACTGAATACTTTATCGATATTGAAGTCGATAAACTGGTCAAAGGCTTTAAAAGAGAAGGAGAAGAGCTAAAAAGAACCACTTTTGATGGTAATGAGGTTACATATAGAGAAATCGAAAAACGAAGCTATCAATTCCCCTCTGCTAATACAAGACTACCGATGAAGATTGGTTTTTGCACTGATGAATTGCAGCAGTGTGAAAGTGAAGAATGTATGTTATGCAAACATTGGTGGATCCACCCTGAAAATTTAGTGGAAGTAAAACCGTTAATTGAAGAGAAGATTCTCAAAAGAAGACAGAAAATAGTTGAGATTGGGAGTTTTTTAAAAAACTTAAATGAGAGTTTCACCACAGAAATGTTAAAACAAAACGAAGTACATTTCAATACCCTCACTAAAATGCGTACTGAGGCTATAGCTATTCAGGAACATTTGGAAGAAATAGCTCGTTTGGAAATGTTAAAGGGAGTTGATGTTGATGAGTAAGGAGAAAAAAAGAAGAGGAAGACCGGCAACATTTTATAACGAGGCGGAACTTTATGCGATTGTAAATCATTATAGAGAAAACGTTAAGCCTCACGGGAATATCGAATATGTAAAGTTATATCGATATCATTTAGAACTCCATAAAGAGCATCCTGACATTTGTAGCAGAACTTATTCAGAAGACTTTTGGAGAAAGAAAGAACAGCCCGGACGAAAGGTTATTGATACGGCCAACGAAATTAGAACCGTAACCCTAGTGGACGGAAATAATAATAAAAAAGACATTCCGAATGTGGTAGACGTAGTTAACAAGTATTTGAAAAATCCAGAAATGTTAATAAAACATTTACAGCCTCTTGAAAATGAAGTGAGGAGAAGTGTCCGAAAAGAAAGAGAATTGAAACAGCAAAATTCTGAGTTGAAACAACAGTTAGAGCAAGAAAAAGCAAAGCGAAGGGATTTAAACGATAAAGTTAAAGAGCATCAAACTCTTCTTTTTAAATTGTTCTGTTACAGCGACAAAGAAGGAACACCCTTAGAAAACCTACTTGATCTGAATAATAAAAATAAACGGATTAAAAGAGCTTTAGATGAGGTGTTTGATACTCCTCAAGATTTTTATACGGAATTCACAAACTTTCAACAAGAAATAACTAATAATGTAACCAATAAAGATAGTATCGAAGATAATATCGTATCTTTAACGAATGCAAAAAAGAAAAAGGAAAGAACACTGGCAGATGATTTCAACGGAAGGTTCTAAATTGTAGTGTTGGCACCGTTTTGTTTGGTCTAAGCAAAGAAAAATTAGCTGCTTATAATATATGCTTTTACTCATTCGAAATAGCTGTTTTGAATTTTGCAGAGTTGTCTTAATTGAATTGTCTATTATATTTTCCCTTTTTTTGTACAATCAACTTACTTACCAAAACTACAAATTGGTAAGTAGAGACCATTACGAATTCCATTGGGGTGAAACCTCCTATCAAACTAACCCGTTCGGTTGAGAAGGAGAAAACAACAAATAACAAGACTTTTAGAGATGGAATTAGCACCCTAATTAACATCTCTTTTTTTCGTTGATTTATCAAGGTTTCATGGTAATTTACGCAGTTTTAGCACGCATTTTCACAACAGTGAATAAATTTATTCACGATTACTAAATAGGGTGCTGATTAGGTTGTTACAAGCTGTTCAATGTTTAATGTTTGAAATATTTACAAGAATATTCTGCAAATGTGTTATTCTATTGGTAGGCTTATTCAACTAACGGGAAGCATTCCTATAATGATTAAAAATGGCATTTGAACATAAAAATAACCTCTTGGTATGATATGAGTGTC